>JBKOYV010000348.1:0-27044 GCA_046725585.1 Gemmatimonadota bacterium
AGGCATCTTCGAGCGCGTCGTGGCTTGTTGTCGGCGGCCTACACCAAGACGGTAACCGTTTTGTTGTCGGCCGGCAACAACAACGTCTGTCAAAGCGCGTATGTCATCCCGAGCGCGGGTGTCATCCCGAGCGAAGCGCCTGCCCTGAGGAGCCTGACGGCTCGGGATGACAACCGCCGCGCTCGGAATGACATCAGGGCTGGCCCAACCCGCGACGGGCGCCTACCATCCCTGCCGAGCACACCGCGAGGAAGAGTGTCCGACACGTCGCCCCGCCCCGCTCGTTCCCGTCGTGACTTCATAGCACTGCTCGGCACCGCTACCGGCGCCGCGTGGCTGGCTACGATCTGGCCACCCGCCATCGCAGACGCCGATGAAGCAGCCGAGGCCGCGCGGCACGGCCAGAATCCGCGCTACCGCGCGCTCACGAGCCAGCAGGCCGACGACTTCGGGGCAGCCGCCGATCGAATCATTCCACGCGATGATGCGCCGGGCGCGCGTGACGTGGGCGTCGTGTTCTTCGCGGATCACCTGCTCGCGAGCTTCTCGCCGGCGAGAAAGCCGGCATTCGACCAGGCGCTCGTCACGTTGAACGACGCAGCCCGCAAGCGTGTGCCCAGCGCGAGGTCGTTCGCGTCGCTCACGACGACACAGCAGGACGAGACGCTCCGATCGATCGAGACGACCGATGCCTTCGGACTGCTCCGCACGATCACGATCGCCGGCTACTTCTCCCACCCGGGCCACCGCGGCAACCGTGACCAGGCCGGCTGGAAGGCGATCGAATTCGAGGACCGCATGTCGTGGACGCCGCCGTTCGGCTACTACGATCGGCCCGAGGTCATGGCGCGACTGATGCCGTGGAGACGCGCGTGACGCGGCGCGTTAGGCAGGCGCCGTCCGTGCGCTACGCCCCGACCGATGAGGTGGACTTTGCCATCGTCGGCGCGGGCGCGGCGGGGGGCGTCATGGCGCGCGAGCTCGCGCGCAGCGGTTTTCGCGTCGTGGTGCTCGAGCAGGGCCCGTATCTGCGCGAATCCGACTTCAAGCACGACGAGCTTCTGGTGAGCGAAGGGCATCAGCTCACCAACATCCCGTCGCTCCAGCCGCAGACGTTTCGAAAGACCGCGGCCGAGAAGGCGGAGCGCCGCGACTACCTGCTGTATGGTCGCATGGTGGGCGGCGGCAGCGTGCACTTCACTGCCAACTACTGGCGCTTTCACGAGGAGGATTTCCTCGACCGCACGCGATATGGCTCAGTTCCGGGCGCCTCACTCGAGGACTGGCCGATTCGTTATGCGGACCTCGAGCCGTACTACACGAGGGCCGAATGGGAGCTCGGGGTGAGCGGGCTCGCCGGCGCGAACCCGTTCGACCCGCCGCGCTCGCGCCCCTATCCGCTCCCACCGCTGCCGATCAAGCCATCGGGTGTGCTGCTCGAGATCGGGGCGAAGAAGCTCGGCTGGCATGCCGCGCCGGCGCCTCTGGCCGTGATCTCGAAACCCTACCGTGGACGCTCCGGTTGCCAACACTGCGGGTTCTGCGAGAGCTTCGGCTGCGAGTGGAAGGCGAAGTCGAGCACGCTCGCGACCGTGATCCCCGAGGCCGAGCGGACGGGTCGCTGCGAGATTCGCGCGAATAGCTACGTGCGGCGCGTTCAGACCGATTCGCGCGGCCGCGTTACGGGCGTCGTGTACTTCGATGCGCGGAAGCGCGAGGTCATGCAGCGGGCGAAGGCAGTGGTGCTCTGCGCGAATGGCGCGGAGACGCCACGGCTCCTGCTCATGTCGGCGTCGAATCAGTTTCCCAACGGCCTCGCGAACGCGAGCGGTGCCGTCGGAAAGCACCTCATGTTCAACGGTGGCGCGTTTGCTGGCGGCCTGTTCGAGCATGAGGTGAACGGCTACAAGAGCGTGCAGGTCAGTCGCTACCTCCAGGACCACTACCGGCTGGACAGAAAGCACGGGATCGTGGGTGGCGGTGGGATCGACTTGCGTTTCGACTGGTACCCGATCTCGTTCGCGATGGACGCGCTGCCGTCCGACGGCCCGCGGTGGGGCGCCGAGTACAAGCGGATGGTGCGCGAGTACTTCACACGGACGGCCTACGCGCTGGCCCACACGACGCAGCTGCCACAGGAAGCGTCCACGATCACACTCGACCCGGAGCTCAAGGACGCGTGGGGCTTGCCGGCGATCCGCACGACGTTCACCGAGCATCCGAACGACATGAAGCTCTACCAGTTCTTTCTGGATCGGAACCTCGAGCTCCTCGACGCCGCGGGCGCGAAGAAGACGTGGCCGTTCACGCTCGACGCGCCCTGGCAGGTTCATTTGTTAGGCACGTGTCGCATGGGAAACGACCCGAAGACGTCGGTCGTGGACAGGTTCCATCGGGCGCACGACGTGCCGAACCTGTTCATCGTGGATGGATCCAGCTTCGTCACGTGCGGCACCGGGCAGCCGACGATGACGATCCAGGCGCTCGCGTTCCGCGCTGCCGAGGCGATCGCGGGCTTCGCGAAGCGGGGAGAGATCTCGAGTCGCGGATGACACCGGT
The DNA here is from genome assembly GCA_046725585.1 of Gemmatimonadota bacterium. Lineage (GTDB taxonomy): Bacteria > Gemmatimonadota > Gemmatimonadetes > Gemmatimonadales > Gemmatimonadaceae > JAJKIV01. The sequence continues at coordinate 2,560 of JBKOYV010000348.1, forward strand.
AGAGCCTCGCCGTCGGGCTAGCCTTTTCGGTGATACCGATGAAGCGGATCAAGCAGAAACTGCCGGATCGACCCTTAACAGGACGCCTCCTCACCCAACGAGCCGGAACTGAGAATGAACGTCCCGGGATGCATGAACCTCCGGGACAGTCCCCAAAGAGTCTCGGCTCGAGGCGCGATCCGGCCGCTAGTCCCCGCGGATCTCCCGCAGCCGACGTAGCTCCGGGACGCGCCAGGACGTCACCGCGACGACGATCAGCGTCATGACGCCACCGAACAACACTGCCGGAACGGCGCCGAGCAGCTTGGCGGCGACACCGGACTCGAACGCGCCGATCTCGTTCGACGACCCGATGAAGATCGAGTTCACCGCCGACACGCGACCCAGCAGGTGTTGCGGGGTGAATACCTGCAGCAGGGTCGACCGGATCACGACGCTCACCATGTCGAACAGCCCGCTCGCCGCCAGCAGCGCGACCGAGAGCAGGAACGAGCGCGACAGGCCGAAGCCAATGATCGACAGTCCGAACCCGGCGACGGCGACGAACAGCGCGCGGCCCGCCCGCTCCATCGGCGGCCGATGAGTCAGCACCAGCGACATCGCCACCGCCCCCGCCGCCGGCGCCGCCTGCATGATCCCGAGACCCTGCGGTCCGACGTGCAGAATCTCCGAGGCGAAGATCGGCAGCAGCGCCACCGCCCCGCCGAACAACACCGAGAACATGTCGAGCGCCATTGCGCCGAGCACGACCGGCTGATGGAGCACGAAACGGATCCCGACGCCGAGGCTCTCCCACACCGAGTCCTGCGTCTCCACCACCGGCGTCGCCGTTCGCTGAACCCGGCCGAGGCACACGACGCCGGCGAGGTGCAGCACCGAGGCGATGCCGTACGCGACGCGGGCGCTGCCGAAGCCATACAGGAGCCCGCCGAGCGCCGGACCGACCACCGCTGCGAGCTGCCATGCGGCGCTCCGCCACGCCGAGGCCCGCGGATACATCTCGCGCGGCACCAGCTCGGCCGCGAGCGCCGCGCGCGACGGCGTCATGAAGCTGCGCGCAACGCCACTGAGCGCGATCACGACGTAGATCGGCCAGACCGCGCTCCCCGGCGTTAGGTGGAAAGCGAGCAGGAACAGCGTTGCCGCACAGGCGACCATGACGGTGAGCGACACGAGCGCGATACGTCGTCGGTCGATGCGGTCGGCAACGTGCCCCGCAAACAGCGCGATCCCGATGAACGGGAGCGCCTCGGACAGGCCGATCAGACCCAGCGCGAGCGGATCGTGCGTCAGCGCGTAGATCTGCCACCCGACGACCACTGCCTGGACCTGTTGTGCCAAGGTGGACGGCAACAGACTCAGGACGAACCACCGGAACGGCACAAACCGAAGCGGCGCGTACGGGTCCGCGATCGTCCCGATTTCCTCGGGGCGTACTCGTGGACGCCGCACGCGTAAGCGAAACGGAATTGACATTCCGGGCTTGGGGTGGACTATCGAGCGGAGAGGGCGAGGCGCACCGTGCTGCGCGGGGAACGCCCACGGCCGAAACCTAAACGCGAAGACCCCATGCGCTCGAGAACCGTCGTCATTGCGGCCATGCTAGCTGCGACTGAGCTCGTTGCCGCGCCCGCCGCACGGTCCCAGGCGCCGAGCCTAACGGCCCAGCAGGTGCTCGAGCGCATCAGGACGAACATCGGCGTGCCGTGGATGGACCAGACCGTCGATACGTTCAAGGACGGTGATCCGGACGCACTCGTGACCGGCATCGCGGTGACGATGATGGCCACGTTCGATGTCCTGAAGCGCGCTGCCGCGCTGCGCGCGAACCTCGTCATCACGCACGAGCCGACGTTCTTCGGCCACCAGGACGAGCTCGGGCCGCTCGAAGCGGCGCATGACTCCCTCACCGCCGCCAAGCGCGCGTTCATTCGCGAGCACCGGATGGTCGTGCTCCGAATGCACGACCACTGGCACCGCCGCAAGCCCGACGCAATTCAGGCGGGAATGACCCGCGCCCTCGGCTGGCAGCGCTTCGTCCGGCCGGAGAACGAACACCTCTTCACGCTGCCCGAGACGACGCTCGGGCAGCTGGCCGCGACCATCCGCGACAAGCTCGGTGCCCCCACGCTCCGTGTAATGGGCGATCCGAAGCGCCGCGTTTCGAAAGTCGCCATGGCGCCCGGATTCGCGGGGTTCTCCAGGCACCTGGTGGCCTTGAGACGCGACGACGTTCAGGTCCTCGTCATCGGCGAAGCGCACGAGTGGGAAACGGTCGAATATGTCGCCGATGCGGCGGCGGCCGGGATGGACAAGGCCCTCATCGTCATCGGCCACATCCCGTCCGAGCAGGCAGGGATGGAGGACTTCGCGCAATGGCTCGCGCCCCTGGTGAAGGAAACCACCGTGCGTTTCGTTCCGGCGGTCGATCCCTTCTGGTTCCCGAAGTGAATGAACTGCACAGTTCATCCCTAACGCGGACGGGTCGACCCATCGAATAGGCGGTCCGATCCCTCATCGCTTTCTGGTATGGAGCGGGCCATACCAGTTTCGGGCAACCTTTTCGGAGCCACCCGATGCCGCCTCGCGCGCGCCGCGGACGCATCCTCGCCGTCGCCATCGACCAGAAGTCTGGCCAGCCGCTGTACCGACAGATCTACACTCACGTTCGCCAGTGCATTCTGGACGGGCGGCTCGCCGCGGGCGCCCGCCTGCCATCGACGCGTCAGCTGGCTGCGGACCTTCGGGTGTCTCGGAGCACGGCCGTCCAGGCCTACGAGCAGCTTCGCGCCGAGGGTTACATCGAAGGACTCGGGGGAGCCGAGACGCGCGTAACCGACTCGCTGCCGGATTCGTTCGTGCGTGCCGGCGTACGCGACGCCGACCCGAGCATCCCCCTTCGCTCATCGCTCATCCCGTCAGCCCGCGCTCGAGCGACCGCCGCATGCCTCCGCCGAACCCCGCCAGCAGTCGGAATGGGGCCGAGGGCATTCCGGGCCGGCGTGCCGGCCGTGGACGTCTTTCCAGTCGACACGTGGGGGCGAATCATGGCGCGGCGTTGGGGCCGAACGCCTGCCCGCGACCTCGCCTACGGCGACCCGTTCGGGTATCGCCCGCTCCGCGAAGCGATCGCCGATTACCTGCGCGCCGCCCGCGGCGTTCGCTGCACGGCGGACCAGGTCATGGTGGTGGCAGGCTCCCAGCAGGCGCTCGACCTCGCGGCGCGCGTGCTGCTGGATCCGGGTGACAAGGTCTGGCTCGAGGATCCTGGTTACCACGGGGCCCGCGGCGCTTTCACCGCGGCGGGCGCGAACGTCGTTCCGGTTCCGGTGGACCAGGACGGACTCGACGTGATGGCGGGCCGCACACTGGCCCCCGATGCCCGGCTCGCGTTCGTGACGCCGTCGCGCCAGCTCCCGTTAGGCGCGACGATGTCGCTGACGCGTCGCCTCGCGCTGCTCGAGTGGGCGGCCGCCTCGCGGGCGGCGATCTTCGAGGACGACTACGATAGCGAGTTCCGCTACGCGTCGCGCCCGCTACCGGCACTCCAGGGGCTCGACCGCGCGGGGTGTGTGCTCTACGCCGGAACGTTCAGCAAGGTCACTTTCCCGTCGCTGCGCCTCGGCTACCTCGTCGTGCCGCCGTCCCTGGTAGATGTGTTCGGCGCCGCGCGCCATTTCGCGGACTTCCACTCACCGTTCCTCGAGCAGGCGGTGATGACCGACTTCATCGTGGAGGGGCACTTCGAGCGGCACATCCGCCGCATGCGCGCGATCTACCACGAACGCCAGGTGCTCCTGGTGAGTCTGGCGCGCGAGCGTCTGGGCGGACTGCTCGACGTCAGGCCGGCCGATGCGGGCATGACGGTGGTGGGCTGGTTGGGCGGTGGGTTGGACGATGTGACGACGGCGCGTGCCGCGGAGCGTGCGGGCCTCCACGTGCTCGCGGTGTCACCGCTCGCCGTTCGGCCGCTGCCTCCTGCCCTGCTCCTCGGCTACGCAGGCGTGCGGGATGACGAGATCCGGGAGGGCGTGAACCGGCTGGCGATCGTGCTCGAGCAAGCCATGAGAGCTCGCGCACCTAACGAGGTCAGGCAGCATCTCGTGGTAGGGTCGGTCGCCTGAGCGGCGACCGACAACCGTCAGGTCGAGCCGTCACCATCAGCCGCCTTCGACCACGTCAGGACCAGAGTGGACCCGATGATCGTGACCGCCCCGACGAGCGTCCACATATCGGGAAGCTCGCCGAGGAAGAGCGCGCCCCAGAGGACGGCGAAAGCGACCTGCAGGTAGCCGGCGGTCGTGGCCCGGGCGGTGCGCTCCAGTTGCAGCCCGCGCGTCATCGAGATCTGCGCCAGCTGCGTCGTCACCCCCACGCCGATCAGCAGCAGCCACTCCCAGGCGTCGGGCCAGGTCCACTGGGCGATCGCGAACGGCAGTGACATCGGGACCCCGAGGAGCGGCAGGTAGCCGACGATGACGACTGGATGCTCGGCCCCGCGCATCTTGCGCACGAGCGTGTACGCGGAGCCACTGCACGCCGCGCCAGTGAGCGCGGCAGCGATGTACAGCGGACTTACCGGAGGCGAGTCCGCGGCGAGCGCCGGCGGCGGGTGCGCGACGAACAGCACGCCGAGCAGGCTCGCGACGAGGCACGCGATCTCACGCGCCCGGAGCGACTCGCGCAGGATGACCGCCGCCAGCAGCGTGGCGAACACCGGATTCGTGTACTGAATCAGCGTCGCTTCACCCAGCGGAAGGTGGACGATCGAGTAGAAGTAGCAGAGCAGCGCCGTCGCCCCGAGCAGTCCGCGGATGAACAACAATCGCCGGTTCGAGCCGAGCGGTGAGATGCCAAGACGCCAGAGCCACCACCAGCTCAGGCCTAACGTGATGACGCTCCGCGCGAAGACGATCTCCATGCTCCCCAGCCGACGGCCGGCGAGCTTCACGAAGAGGCCCATGAGGCTGAACCAGAAGGACCCGATGGCCATCGCGCGGATTCCGGGCGACACGAGCGGCGCGCGCTCGACTTCTGGTTGGGAGGCGAGGGACACGGACAGAAACTATACGTCCATTGCGTATAACAACTGAATCATATAAGAATCACAATAGAATCTTCTTGAGAAACACGTGGGAATCCTCCTGCAGGCGCGCCGCCGGACCGGTTCGACCACAGGAGCGGCCGCCTCTGCCCTCGAGCCGGGCATCATCGTCGCGGCCGCCGTCACGTTTCTCATGACCGGGGCCGAGGAGCTGTGGAAGCGGTTCATCCCGCGCTACATCGAGGCGCTCGGCGCCCCAGTCCTCGCGGTCGGCGCGTACGGAACGTTACGCGACCTCGTCGACGCACTGCTGCAGTACCCCGGTGGCTGGGCGACCGACCGCTTCGGGCGACGTGCCGCGCTTCGCGCGTTCATTTTCCTCGCCGCCGTCGGGTACGCGGCGTACCTCTGGTCGCCGACCTGGCCGCTGACGTTTGTGGCGTTGCCGTTCGTGATGTGCTGGGCGAGTGCGGCGAGCCCCACGGTGTTCGCGATCATCGGCGACGCATTGCCCTCCGCACATCGGACCATGGGCTTCACGGTGCAGTCCATGATGCGGCGGATTCCGATCGCCATCGCGCCGGCGTTAGGCGGCGCGCTGATCGCGAGCTTCGGCGTGCGTGCCGGCGTACGCGTGGGACTTGGCGTCGCGATCGTTGTGGCAGCGCTCGCGTTCATCGTTGCGGGAGCGATCGGCCCGCTCGGGGCCTCGCATGGCGCACCGGCCGCTAACGGACACGGCTCCGTGTCGATTGGCGACGTCTGGTCGCACATGCCGCTGCCGCTCCGTCGCCTGCTGGCGTCCGACGTGCTCGTCAGAACGTGCGAGTCGCTCGTGGACGTGTTCGTCGTGTTGTACGCGACCCGTGTCATCGGCGTCACGGCACCGCAGTTCGGCGCGCTCGTGAGCGTGCAGATGATCGCGTCCATGCTCGTATACGTGCCGGCGGCGGCGCTCGCGCGCCACATCGGCCGGAAGCCGCTCGTCGTCGCGACGTTCGTCGCCTTTGCGCTGTTCCCTCTCGCCGTCATCGCCGCGAGCAGCTTCGCCGGACTCGTGACGGCGTTCGTCGTGGGCGGACTTCGCGAGACGGGCGAACCGGCTCGTAAAGCAGCGATCGTGGATCTCGCCGACCCCAGCCGGCGCGGCCGGACGACGGGACTCTACTATCTCGTACGCAGCCTCGCGATCACGCCCGCGGCGTTGGTGGGGGGCGCGCTGTGGAGCGTCCGTCCGGAGCTTCCGTTCGTCATCGCGGGCGCGTTCGGCTTACTCGGCGCGCTCGTCTTCGCGCTGTCGGTGCCGGCGAGCGACGTGTAAGGCTGTCGTTCCGAGGTCGGCGGGCGATGGCGAACGACGAGCTCACAGATCGAACGGAGTCCCCAGTCCAAGCTCCTTCGCACGATTGTAGACTTGCCACGCCGCGGCGAGGTCCTGGAAGGCGAGGCCGACGCTTCCGAAGATCGTGATCTGATCCGGTCGCGTGCGCCCGGGCTTCACGCCGGCGATTACCTCGCCGAGCTCCGCATGAATCGCGTCCGGCCCGAGCCCGGCGCCGGCGACGGCACCCATCCGCGCGGCGAGGTCGCGGTCGTCGCAGACGAACAGCGAGCCGGCGATGAGATCGGCGTCGACCTCGCCCTTCGCCGGCTCGTCGGCGCCCACTGCGGTGATGTGAACGCCGTCCCTGACCATCGACCGCGACAGGAACGGCTGCTTCGACCACGTGGCCGTGATGACGACATCGGCGTCCTTCACGGCGGCCGCTACGTCACGCTGCACGACGACCTCGACGCCTAACGCCGGCCCGACGCGCGTAGCGTATGCCTCGGCGCGTGCCGGCACGGAATCCACAACATCGACGCGCTCGACGCGCCGCACGTACTGCAGCGCCCGAACCTGCGCCTCGCCCTGCACGCCCGCGCCGATCACGGCGACGCGCGGCACGTCGCGCCTCGCGAGCACATCGGCGCCCAGCGCGCCGGCCAGCGCGGTCCGCTCCGCCGTGATGACGATGGAGTCCATGATCGCGAGCACCTCGCCGGTCTCGGTCGCCGTCAGGTTCATGGACCCGACGACGCTCCGCGCCGCACCGGGGATCTTCGTGTTCACCTTCACCGTGAAGGCGGGGATGCCGTCGATGATCCCCGGGAAGACGATCATGACGGTGCGGCCTCCGGGTCCGGGGAGTGGCGAGCCGGCCCTGAGGGCGGGGGTAATCCTTCGCGTCGAATACTGAGCGAACGCCTCGCGCAGCGCACGCAGCAGCGACTCGCGGTCGAGAAGCTTGCGGACGTCCGCGGCGGAGAGCAGGAGAGTCGGCACGACACCAAGCTAGTCGAACCTGCCAGCCTTGCGCGGTCACCGGCCGACCTGTTCCCTTCGTCTCCCGTCTCCCGTCTCCCGTCTCCCGTCTCCCGTCTCCCGTCTCTCGCTTCCCGCTCGTGAATCGTTTTCCCTGGGAACGCTTCAGCGATGACCGCCTTCTCAAGGTCCGACTCAAGGACCTCGGCGTCACCATCGAGGGAACGTGGCTGGAGGGCTGTGTCGCACAGCTCTACGAGGAGCTCGACGCGCGGTCGCTCGCTCTCAAGCCGCACGTGTGGCTCTCGGATGAATGGTTTTCGCCCGGGGGCGTGCCGGGATTCGCGGTGCCGTTCTACCTGGCGCACCCGCGGCTTCGACGACTTGAGCGCAACCAGATTCTGGACGTCGAAGGGGCCTCGCGGACGGAATGCATGCGCATCATGCGCCACGAGACGGGTCACGCGATCCAGCACGGCTATCAGCTGCACCGGCGTCGCAAATGGCAGGAGCTCTTCGGGAAGTCGTCGACGACCTACCCGGAGTACTACCGGCCCAATCCGTCGAGCAAGCGTTACGTGCAACACCTGCGTCTCTGGTACGCGCAGAGCCACCCCGACGAGGACTTCGCCGAAACGTTCGCGGTGTGGCTGAGGCCGCGGTCGGACTGGCGATCGCGCTACTCGGGCTGGCCAGCACTCAAGAAGCTGCGCTATGTGGATGCGCTGATGGACGAGATCTGCGATCAGAAGCCGCTCATTTCGACTCGCCGCGTCATCGACCCGTTGTCGAAGCTGACACACACGCTCGCGCAGCATTACGAGTCGCGGCGTGAGAAGTACACGGTGACGTTTCCGAACACCTATGACGCGGACCTCCGGCGCCTCTTCTCCGAAGAGCCGCGGCACCGTCGTCAGGAGACGGCCGCGCGTTTCCTTCGTCGTAACAAGGGAGAGATTCGCCGGCTGGTGGCGAAATGGACCGGCGAATTCCAGTACACGCTGGAGCTCGTGCTCGACGACATGATCGGACGGTGCAAGGACCTGCGCCTTCGCGCCGTGGGCCCCGAACGACAGCTTCTGACGGACTTCTGCGTTCTGCTCACGGTCAAGACCATGCACTTCCTGTACAGCCAGGGAAGAAGGGATTGGATCGCGTTATGACGCGAAAGCTTCGCATTCTCGCTCTGATGCATCCCGAGCTGGTGCCGCCTGACGATGCGGCCGAGCGGGATGAAAAGGAGCGCTTCGACTGGAAGACGGAGTGGGACGTGTGCCGGACGCTCGGCGACATCGGGCACGAGGTGAAAGCGTTAGGCGTCCAGGACGAGCTGCTCCCCATCCGCGACGCCGTCGAGCAGTTCAGTCCCCACATCGTGTTCAACCTGCTCGAGGAGTTTCACGGCAACGTCCTGTTCGACCACAACGTCGTGAGCCTGCTGGAGCTCCTGCGCGTGCCGTACACCGGGTGCAATCCGCGCGGCATGATGATCTCGCGCGAGAAGGCGCTGTCGAAGAAGCTCCTCATCTACCATCGCATTCGGGTCCCGGCGTTCCACGTCTTCCCGTTCGGCCGCAAGGCGAAACGGCCGAAGACGCTCGAGCTGCCACTGTTCGTGAAGAGCCTCACCGACCACGCGTCGTTAGGAATCTCCCAGGCGTCGCTCGTGAAGAGCGACGACGAGCTCGCCGAGCGTGTCGCGTTCGTCCACCGACGCCTCGGCTCCGACGCGATCGCCGAGCAATTCATCCAGGGACGGGAGATCTACGTTGGGGTGATCGGCAATGACCGGCTCACCGCCCTGCCGCCGCGCGAGCTCGTGTTCGAGAACGCGCCCGACGGCGCGCCGCTCATCGCGACCGCGCGCGCGAAGCACGACCTCGACTACCAGAAGCGCCACGGGATCGACCAGCGCGCGGCGGAGGATCTTCCCGAAGGCGTCGCGGCCGGTCTCGAGCATCTGGCGAAGCGCATCTACCGCACGCTCGAGCTCACGGGCTACGCGCGTCTGGACTTCCGCCTCCGGCCGGACGGGAGCCTCTATTTCCTCGAGGCGAACCCGAACCCCGAGATCGCGTTAGGTGAGGAGTTCGCGTCGGCGGCCGCGGCTGCGGGGATGGAATACCCCGAGCTTCTGCAACGGATCATCAACCTGGGCATGCGCGGCACCGCGCCTGAGTAACTGCAGGCTGGTGGCTGGCAGATATAAGCCGGGAAGCGGGAAGCGGGACCCCGCTTCCCGCTTCCCGCTACAGCCTGTTGTTACTTGGAGATGTTCCCGTTTGCGTCCAGCTGTCCACGGATCTCGCCACCGGGGAAGTCACCAGTGCCGGTGTTCGGCGGAGCGACGCCGTCATCCGTATGCACGTTCCCGTATGTCTGCCCAGCTTCGACCGCCGCGAGGAAGTCGGCCATCGACTTGCCCGCGAGCGCGCCAGTGAAATCGATCGCCGAGAACGTCCCCGCGACCAGGATCCGTGCAACCGGGCCACCGCCGCCAGGCAGTGCGGCACGCGACTTCACGCTCGGGTACAACCACACGACGATTCCGCCGTTCGTGCCCTTCGGCGCCATGTGGATGTGCGCCTGCGTGACGTTCGTGATGTTCGAGACGTCGAGCACGTAGTCGATGTTGCCATCCTGGTTCAGCTTGAGCGAGAGCTGACCAGCGGCATGCGTGTCACGTTGCGGTACTTCTTCGTCTCCCGTGAGAAGCGTGACGGTTATCCGATGGCCGCCGTTGTCATCGTGGTCGGTGACGCCACTCCCGTGTTCATCATGACCCGCCGCCAACGTGCCGCCAACCACCGCACCACTCAGCTGGGGCGCAGTGGTCTTCGACCCATCATCGGTGCATCCCAGCACCAGCGCGGCTACAACTAACCAGTAGTACCTGCGCATACCATGTCCCTCCCCAAGGATGGTTGGAAGCTCTGGCCGGGTACGAGAGCGCGATACCGCTGCAATAGCAACGCCCGTTCGGTGAACGGCGTTGCGGAACGGGCCGAAGGCACGACGGCGAGCGCGAGAAGCCAGCAGTCACGCTGACCGATCGACCGCAACCCTCAGGCCTTTGCGAAGTCGATGTATCCCTTCGCGACATCCACTTCGACGAGCTTCACGCGTACGTGATCGCCCACGTCCAGACCGTGCTCGCCGCGAACAATCCGCCCCTCCGCGGGTGGATGCGCAAGTCGAGCGAACGTTCCACCCTGATTCACTCCGGTAACGATTGCGTCGAACGTCTCGCCCACGCGCCGCTGGAGCAGCGTCGCCGCGACGACCTTTCGCATGGCGCGCTCCACAGTCCGGGCGGCGTTCTCCATCGCGGTACAGCGCGCCGCGATCGCATCGAGCTCATCCGCCGAGTAGGGAGCCGGCCCGCCGGCGATCGTCGCCTTGACCAGACGTTGCATGACCAGATCGGCGTATCGCCGATTCGGCGCGGTCGTGTGCGAGTAGTCGTCCACCGCGAGACCGAAGTGCCCCTCCTCGCCGTCCGGCTCCCACGGCCGCTCCACGCAATACTCGCCCGACCCCAGCAGCTTCACGACCGAAAGCGAGAGATCGGCGAACGCGTCGGGGTCCGCCTTGCGGCGTCTCTGGAGGAACGCGGCCAGCGCCACCGAGCTCGGGTGGTCGGGAAGGGACTCGTCGTACCGCTTCGCGAGCTGCACGAGGCGCGGCCAGCGCTTGGGAACCCGAACGATTCGCCGGATCGAGGCCACGCGTCGTTCCTCGAGGAACCCGGCCATCGCCACGTTGGCCGCGATCATGAAATCCTCGATGAGGTCACGCGCGCGGTTCTTTCGGGTGACCGTGATGTCGATGACCTGGCCACTTGCCGATGTCACCGGCTGCGCCTCGATCGTCTCGAGATCCAGCGCACCGTGTTCCTGACGCCGCAGTCGCAGACGGCGGGCGACGTCGTCCTGAAGGCGCACCTGGGATTCGAGGCCGGTGATCGCCCCGAATTCCTCCGGCTTCGGACCGCCGGCGAGCCACATGCCCACCGCCTCGTAGGTCAGCTTCGCGTGATTGACGACGAGCGCCGAGTACGCACTCACCTGCTTCACATCCCCGGCGTCGTCGATCACGAGATCGACCACCACTACCGGTCGTTGGGCAGCCTCCAGGAGCGACGTCCGGTCGGTCGAGAGTGCCTCGGGCAGCATGGGGAACGTTTCGACTCCGGTGTAGAGCGAAGTCGTGTTCGCCGCTGCTCTTCGGTCGATCGGCGAGCCCTTCGGCACGAGTCGGTCCACATCCGCTATGCCAAGGCGGAGCCGCGTGAGGCCCCCGTCGAGCGACTCGCAGACCTCGACCTGATCGAGGTCGCGCGACTCACGATTGTCGATCGATGACCACAGCATCGATCGAAGGTCCTTGACCTCGTCAGGCAGAGCGACTGCGCCGTCCGACGCGGGCAGGTGAGCGACCTGCGCCTCGACGTCGGGCGAGAAGTCCGAGATGAACCCGTTCTGGGTCGCGATTTCGCGGGCTCGAGCGCGGAGATCGATCGACGGAGCGCTCGACGTCTCTTCGCGTGGATTGGTCATCGGGTAGAGTATACATGCAGCCTTCGCTTAGCTGGACGCCCCGATGCGCGGGCGCAATGTTTGACGTAGGCGGCGGGCGGCCGCCGCGAGTGACGTACAAGGAGCAGAGATGATCCAGCCTATGCGCAGCGTCGAGATCGCCGCTTCGCTTGTTCTTCTGTCCGCCGGGATCGCGTCGGCACAGCGCGGAGGCAGCGCGTTGCCGCGCATAGTGTCGGCCCCAGCCCCGGCGGCTCCGGCTGCTGCGGGCAGCGGCGTGATGGGCGTTCCGCGCTACGCCCGTCCCGGCGGGCCGACGGCGCCGCGCGCTGGGAACCTTCCCCGTCTCACGAGCCGTCAGGGCGCCGGCTACCGCCCCGGCGCGGGCTACGCCGGCGGGGCGGGCTACGGCAATGGCGTCATGGGCGCGTCGGGTCGGCGCTTCGCGCCGGGAACCTCGCAGCGGTGGCAATCCGGATACACGCGGTGGGGCGCCGGCACGAACTGCTTCGGAAGCTGCTACGCCGGCGGAGTTGGCGGCCATTACAAGCACTTCTTCGGGTCGTTCGTCGTGGGATACCCGTTCTGGGTGCCCGTCGCATGGCCCTATTTCGATTACGGCTACTACAGCACGACGTACACCGAGCCCACCGTGGAGTCCTACGCGCCGGCACGCGCACCGGCGAAGCTGATCGTGGTAGGCGGCGGCACCGCCGGCGGCGGTGACGCGCTCACCGTCGAGACCCTGGGTGACAGCGTTCGACTGAGCTGGCTCGGAGCCAATCGCCCGGTGCGTGAGGTGAAGCTGTTCGTTGCCGACTCGGCGCATCGCGAGCTGGCGACACGAAGCGCGAGTCCGACGGCCCCGACGGCCACCTTCGAGGTGGCCACGCTCTCGGCCCCGGTCGCGTTCGCGGGCGTGGCGGTGACGTTCGCGGATGGCGTCATGACGACGACTACGGTTCCGTACTTGCGGCGTTAGGCGCACATTCCGGCGGAGCTCCCAGGGAGTTGCCGGTCGAGTTCGTTCGAGACAGATTCGGCGCGCCGCAATCCTCGCTGATGACCACACCGACGCAACCAGCGCCCGCGTTCCAAACGGGCTCGCCCCGTACTCCCGCCGACGGGCGGCTGGCGGCGTCGATCGACGCGTGGAAGCGAAAGCTGCTCGACCTGTCGAAGCGAAACCGCGCGCTCAACTTTCGCACGACGAAGGTCTCGACCGTCGCCATCGTCGATGAGCACCCGGCCGAGATCTTCCGACTGCTCTACCTCGCCGAGCGAGAGATGCGGTTCAAGGCGGAGCCCGCGCCGACGGACACTGCCCCGCTCGCGGCGACAGCCGCGGGTGCGAGTCCCGAGGAGGAGCTCGACACGGCAGCGACACAGCCGGAGTTCGTCCCGTACGACGCTGCCACGCTCGACGACCGCCATACCGACGAGTTCCTGCAGACCACCGCCACACCGGAAGCGCTCGATCGCTCGCTCCGCCGACTCGATGAGCAAGCACGCCTCGCGATCGAGGAGCAGGGCGTCAACACGCTGTTCCTCGCGCTGGGGATGCTGCACTACACCGAGGCCGACACGTCGGAGCAGGTGTTCCACGCCCCGCTCGTGCTGCTGCCCGTTGAGCTCTCGCGAAAGTCCGCACGCTCGGGTTACCGCATCCGTGCGGCGGACGACGAGCCGGTCGTCAACCCCGCGCTCGCCGAGTATCTCCGCCTCGACTTCGGGATCACGCTGCCCGAGCTGCCCGACTCGGCCGCGATCGCCGATGACTACGATCTGCAGACGTTGCTGTCGAGCGTGTCACAGCTCGTTGTCGGCCGCCCGAACTGGTCGATCACGACCGACGTGGTGCTGGCGCTGTTCTCGTTTCAGAAGCTCGTGATGTACAAGGACCTCGAGGCGAATGCACCCGCCGTCGCGGCACATCGACTCGTCAGGCAGCTCGTGGGCCGGGAAGGCGATCGGGTCATCGGCTTGCCCGACGATGTTCGGCGCCTCGAGCTCGATCGCGAGTTCGCGCCGGAGGCTACGGCGCAGGTGGTGGATGCCGACTCCAGCCAGCTGCGCGCGATCGCCGGTGTCGCGCGCGGATACGATCTAGTTCTCGAGGGTCCGCCAGGTACCGGCAAGTCGCAGACGATCACGAACCTCGTCGCCCAAGCGTTGGGCGCCGGCAAATCCGTGCTGTTCGTGGCCGAAAAGATGGCCGCCCTCGACGTCGTGCATTCCCGCCTCGAGAAGGCGGGGCTCGGCGAGTTCTGCCTGGAGCTGCACTCGACCAAGGCGAGCAAGCGGATGGTGATGCGGAGTCTCGCTGCGTCGATCGACGCCTCGCTCGAGCCGGTGACCGTCGGCATGCAGGCCTGTGGCGCGCTCCCTGGCGTCCGGGCAGCGCTCAACGACTACGTGCGGGCGCTCCATACCCCGCATGGTAAGTTGGGGATGACTCCCTTCGAGGCGTATGGCGCACTCGCTCCGGTTCGCGGCGCTGACCAATCCACCGCCGAGGGCGCGAAGAGCGTACCGCGAGTGCGGTACGTGCGTCGCGTGGACGACGTCTCGCGCGAAACGCTCGACTCGGCGGTGCGCGAGCTGCGCGAGCTCGCCGCCGCGGCGCGTGGCGTAGGCGACCCCGCTCGGCACCCGTGGCGCGACGCGACGAAGACGTTCTACACCGAAGACGATGTCGCGACGATCCGCGAGCTCGGGGAAGAGCTCGCGACGCGGATCGCGGACGTGCGTCGCCGGGCAGTCGAAGTGGAACGAACGTTCGGCCTGTCCCCGATACAGACCGCCTCGGACGTCGACACCGCCGACCGCGTCGCGACGGTGATGAGTCGCTCGCCTGGCGCGAGCACCGACGTCCTCCGCAGCGCCGACTGGGACACGGCGCCTGGCACCGCCTTGCAGCTCATCGAGCGTGCGCGGGCGATTGCGGCGCTTCGCAAGCGGGTGGAGCAGCACTTCACGCCGACAGTGCTCGAACAGGACCACGCGGCTGACATCGCGTACGTGGAGCGGAAGGCCGAAGGCCTCTTGGCGTTCCTCGCCGTGCTCGACGGCCGATGGCGCGCGATTCGATCGCGGTGGACAGCGTACCGCATCGGCGGGTACCAGCCGTCGCTCCTCGAGCAAAGCGTCGAAATGAAGCAGGTCGATCGACTCGTCGCCGAGCGGAAAGCACTGAAAGACTCGGAGGGCGTCGCGCGATCGCTGTTCGGCACGCACTGGCAGGGGGAGGAAACGTCCTTGGACGCCCTCGACGCGTACGTGCAGTGGGTGGTCGAGTTTCGGTCCTGCGTGACGCGGTACAAGCTGGGCCCCGAAGCCATCGCGGTCGCGGCCCAACGCTCGCCTAACGTCGCAGCGGTCCACGCGCTCCGCGACGCCGCGGCCGACGCGCTCGGCACGCTCGATCGACTGCGCGGAGTGATTGGATGGCCGAGCGGCTACCTGTCCACGGCCACGTTCGAGGAGCTGCAGCAGCGTGCCGAGGCACTCGTCGGCGCGGCTGCGGCTGGCCCGCGATGGGCGGCGTTCGAGGGCGCTCGTCAGACGGTGGCCGCGGGAATTGCCGCGGAGCTGCTGGACGGGGCGATCCGCGGGTCGCCGTCGTTCGACGTGATGCCTGACGCGTTCCTGCGCGCGTTCTACATGAAGTGGCTCACGGAGGTCGTCCAGGACCGTCCGCCCCTCGCTCGGTTCGACGCGCTCACGCACGAACAGCGCATCGCCGAGTTTCGCCGGCTCGACCGCGAGGTCCTCGCCGAGAACCAGGCGGCCCTCATCGCTCGCCTTCGTGATCGCGCGCAGGAGCGTTTACAGGACGCGAAGGCGCGCGAGGCGCTGCCGTTCCTGCAGCGTGAGATGGCGAAGCAGCGCAATCACAGTCCACTTCGAAAGACGCTCAGGCTGGCGGAGTCCGCGATCCGCGCGATCAAGCCATGCTTTCTCATGAGCCCACTGTCGGTGGCGCAGTACCTCGCCGGCGGTGAACCCGGCTTCGACGTGGTGATCTTCGACGAAGCATCCCAGCTGCCGTCGGAGGATGCGGTCGGTGCGATCGCGCGCGGGCGGCAGCTGGTCGTCGTCGGGGATCCGAAACAGCTTCCGCCGACAAACTTTTTCATGGTCGCGGCCTCACCCGATGCCGGTCCAGTGGCCGACGACGGGACGCCGCTGTACAGCGACGCCGAGAGCGTGCTCGAGGAGTTCATGGGCGCCGGTGTGCCGATGAGTCGCCTGCGCTGGCACTACAGAAGCGCGCACGAGAGCCTCATCAGCTTCTCGAACGTTGCGTTCTACGACGCTGACCTGTTCACGTTTCCAAGCCCGGAGACGACGTCGGCGACGGGGCTCCGGTTCGAATTCGTGGAGTGCGGCACGTACGAGGGCAAGGGACTCAACTCGGCCGAGGCCAGGCGCGTCGCCGATGCCGTCGTGGCGTTCGCCCGGGAGCAACTCGCGCGACGGGCCCGCGGCGAGGCGATGGAGTCGTTAGGCGTGGGAACGTTCAACCTGCGCCAGCAGCTCGCCGTGCAGGATGAGCTCGAACTACGGCGGCGTGACGAGCCTTCCCTCGAACCGTTCTTCGATCGCTCGCTTCCGGAACCGTTCTTCGTGAAGAACCTCGAGAACATCCAGGGCGACGAGCGCGACACGATCTTTCTGAGCGTCACATACGCGAAAGCCGCCGACGGGGTGCTGCGATACAACTTTGGAGCGCTCAACGGCGAGAACGGGTGGCGCCGCCTCAACGTGCTCACGACGCGCGCGCGCCGCCGGATGCACGTGTTCTCGTCGATTCGTGCGAGCGACATCAACCCGTCGAGCGCGGTGTCCGCGGGACCACGGCTGCTCAGGGACTTTCTCGACTACGCGGAGCACGGCCGCCTGGCGGTGCCGGCGGGTCGAAGCGCCGGAGATACGGAATCTCCGTTCGAGCGTGAGGTGATGACCGCGCTCGTCGAGCGCGGGCTCCAGGTCGTACCGCAGGTCGGTGTCGCGGGGTATCGCATCGACCTGGGCGTCGTGGATACGCAAGGGCCGGGACGCTTCGTGTGCGGCATCGAGTGCGATGGCGTCGCGTACCACTCCTCGGAAACGGCTCGCGACCGCGATCGTCTCCGGCATCAGGTGCTCGAGGCGCGGGGCTGGACCCTGTTGCGCGTGTGGTCGACGGACTGGTTCAAGGACCGCGCCGGGCAGGTCGACCGAATCGTCAGGCTCGTGGAGGAGGCACGGCAGCGCGCACGCGATCGTGTCGCGTCCGCCGAGCCGGCCGTGGTGCCGTCGCCCGACGGCCCTCCCATCGAAGCGACATCGGAGGCGGCGATCGCGCCCGACGAATACGAGCGTCCAGTCGCCGTGCCCTACACCGCCGCCGAAGGCGAGGGTCGTTATGCGGGACGCGAGCTTCTCGCCGAGCCACCCGCCACGCTGGCGACGGCGGTCGCGACGGTCGTCGAAACGGAATCGCCAGTGCACATCGATGACGTGATCGCGCGGGTTGCCAGTATGTGGGACACGCGCGCCGGCACGCGCATCCAGGCCCGCATCGCCGAGGCGTGCGCGCTGGCCGAGCGTCAGCGCCTGGTCGAGCGGCGTGGTGACTTCGTATGGCACCCGGGCCGGGAGACGGTCGTGCGGTCACGTGCCGGGACGCGCATGCCCGCCGAGCGAATCGCTCCAGAAGAGTACCGGGCCACAATCCTGATGGTCCTCGCGTCCGGGCACGGGTTCGCGCGACCCGCGCTGGTCGCGGAGGTGCGCTCGGTGCTGGGGTTCGCGCGAACGAGCGCGGCACTGGACGAGGCGATCGGCTCCATGCTGGACGCCATGCTGGCCGAGGGCGCTCTTGGGGAAGGCAGCACGGGTGTGCGGCTCCGGTAATTCGCGTTAGGCCCGGCCACGTTCGCATGCGAGACCACGTCCGCTTCCATTCCATTGCGTTCACCCCGGCCGACGCCGACCCGGGTCAGGTGAACACGGAGCGATACGGCTATGCGCTCGCGACCTGGGTTGCCGCTCGCCTGCAGGAGCGCGGGTTCGAGGCCGATTCGCCCGTCCCGGAGGATTGGGGTTGGCTGCTCGGCGTCACGCAGCACGGTCGGGTCGTCCGCGTCGGGTGCGGCAACGTCGAGGGATCAGTGTCGGAGTGGGTGATCTGGCTGGATGTGGTGCGGCCGGGCATGCTGGCACGGCTCCTGGGCCGATCGCGGGACGCGGCACCGAACGCGGCGTACGGGATCATCGCGGCAATTCACGGGGCGCTGCAGACGAGCGGGCACGCGGAGGACATCGAGTGGTTTCGCGTCGGGCCGAGGGGGGAAGAGTTGGATCACGCTGCGACGCCGATCTGATTGGAGAATGCCCGCCGGTGTCTGCTGCCCCGGATCCGCCCAGCAGACGTTGCGTTGGTGATTGGCGTGTTCACGCAACGAGCCGGATGAGACGGCGGACGGCAGCGAACTGAAGACGGCAGACAGCAGACGGCAGGGTCAGAAGGCAGAGGAAAAATCGCGATGTGTGGTGCAGTCTCTGGCGTCTGCCGTCGGCCCTCTGTGGCGCGCCGTGCGGTCGGGTGAAATGTTGTTGGTATGATGCCCGCCCCTTCCCCACCACATAGTCGACTCCGCGGACTCTGGTCCAGCCGCCTCTGGATCCTCGCCGCCATCCTCAGCGCGACGACGATCCATTCGGTTGCCATCACCATCCACGACGGCAACCGGTCCCGAGCCCAGCTCCTCCATATCACGCTGCTCCTTGTGGTGACGATCGTCGTGGTCACGCTCGCGGCGACCGTATCGAGACGGGAGCTAATGCTCGCGCGTGCGCGCTCGGACTTCATCGCGGGCGTGTCGCACGATCTCCGCATGCCGCTCGCGCAGATCCTGATCGCCAGCGAGACGCTGGCGCTACGTCGAGAGCGGACGGACGCCGAGCGCGTGTCGCTCGCGAGCTCGATCGTGAGAGAGACGCGACGACTCGTCGCGCTTGTGGACAACGTGCTGCTGTTCTCGCGGTCTGGCGCACTCGAGCTCAAGCCTGCGTTGCGACCGGTCGCCGTGGACGAGCTGCTCGAGGATGTCATCGACGCGGTGCGACTGGCGGTCGACGACGCCGGCCAGACCATCGAGATCGTCGGCGAGCGAGGCCTGACCGTCACCGGCGATCGCCGACTCGTCAGGCAGGCGCTCGTGAACCTCGTCGACAACGCGCTCAAGTACGGCGAGACCGGCCAGCGGATTCGGGTTGGCGCCGAGCGATGCGGTGCACGCGTTCGGATCCACGTGGAGGATGACGGCCCCGGCGTGCCCAAGGACGAGCGCACGCGAGTGTTCGAGCCCTACACGCGGCTGCCCAAGGACCAGGTGTCCGAGCGGACGGGCACGGGGCTGGGCCTCGCGGTCGTGCGTCAGATCGCCGAGGCGTGCGGAGGCCGCGTCTGGATCGAGGACGGGGCACACGGTGGCGCGCGGGTGGTGCTGGAGGTTCAGGCGGCGACGGTACCCGAGGCGGCGGTGGCGACGTCGGGATTCGTTGCGTGAGACCTAACGACGCGTGAGCAGCATTCTTCTCATCGAGGACAACCGCGACTACGCCGCCACGCTTCGCGCGAACCTCGAGCGCGAGGGATACGACGTGGCGCACGCGGCGACGGGGCTCGACGGACTCGAGCTCGCGAAGCGCACGACACCGGATCTCATCATCCTCGACCTCATGCTGCCGGCCATGAATGGCTTCACGGTGCTGCAGCGGCTTCGCGACGAGGGTCGCGAGGCACCAGTGCTGATCATGACGGCGCTCGGGACGGAGGAGGAGAAGCTGCGCGGCTTCGGGCTCGGGGCCGACGACTACGTCGTGAAGCCATGCGGCTTGCTCGAGATTCTCGCGCGAGTGAAGGCGCTGCTAAGGCGCTCGGGGGGAGCGTCGTCGACGCGACGCCCGGAGGTCCGGGTCGGCGATCTGACGATCGACTTCGGCACGCGCACCGTTAGGCGCGAGTCGGAGCAGATCGCGCTGCGACCGAAGGAGTTCGACCTGCTGGCCGCGCTCGTCCGCCACCGCGGGCGCGTCGTGTCGCGCGCGGACCTGCTACGCGAGGTGTGGGGATACGCCGCCGGGACGGAGAGTCGCACGGTCGAGACTCACCTGGCCGCTCTGCGCGAGCGATTGGGGGATAACCCGCACGCGCCCAAGTACATCGTGACGGTCCGACGAGCAGGGTACCGTCTGGGCGTCTGAGCTTCCATCCGAACCGCTCCGAACCGCGCAATGACGAACGTTCAACCGGTCCGCTGGGGCATCCTCGGCGCCGCCAACATTGCGGTCACCAAGGTCATTCCGGCAATGCGCGCGAGCCGGCTCTCCGTGCCAGTGGCGATTGCCTCGCGAGACCTGGCGAAGGCCAAGCGAGCAGCGGAGCAACTCGGAATTCAGCGCGCGTACGGGTCATACGAGGACCTGATCGCCGATCCCGAGATCGAGGCGGTCTACAATCCGCTGCCTAACCACCTGCACGTCCCGTGGTCCGTCCGTGCCGCGCAGGCCGGGAAGCACGTGCTGTGCGAGAAGCCAATCGCGGTCAACGCCGACGAGGCCCGAGCGCTGCTCGCCGCCCGGGACGCCAACCGTGTCCAGGTAGCCGAGGCGTTCATGGTGCGCACGCATCCGCAATGGTTGGAGGTGGAGCGGATCGTCGCGAGTGGTGCGATCGGCGCACTGCGGCTGGTCAGCGGGTATTTCAGCTACTATCGCCGCGACGCCGCGGACATCCGGAGCCGCCCGGAGTGGGGCGGCGGGGCGCTCATGGACATCGGCTGCTATCCGATCTTCATCGCGCGATGGATGTTCGGCGCCGAGCCGACCGACGTGGTGGCGATGATCGATCGCGACCCGGAGCTCAGCGTGGACCGCCTAACGTCAGCGATGCTTCGCTTTCCGCGAGGTTACGCGACGTTCACGTGTGCGGGTCAGCTCGTGCCGTATCAGCGCATGCACCTCTTCGGCGAGCGGGGTCGGATCGAGGTGGAGATACCGTTCAACGCACCACCCGACGTTCCGACGCGGATCTTCCTCGACGACGGCTCGCGGCTGGGCGGCGCGAGCGCAAGGGCGATCGAGTTTCCCGTGGTCGATCAGTACACAGTGCAGGCGGACCGGTTTTCGGAGGCGGTGCGGGGGGTCGGGTCCGTGCCTGTCTCGCTCGAGACAGCCATCGGGAACATGATAGTCATTGACGCACTGTTCCGGTCGGCACGGACGGTTGGGTAGCCAGGCCGTTCGGGCCGGCATCCAGAACGCTTGGTGAAACGGATTCGACGGAAACCGATGATCCGACAGATCATTCAGCACGTCGGGTCGACACCATCCGGTAGAACTTTGGCTCGGGGCCAAAGTGCAGAAAGAGCCCGACCTGTAAGTCGGTCGCACACAGGTAGTTGTGTAGTTGTCGAAGCGCGCCGGGCCGGAGATCATAGGTCGACTTCGCCTCGACTGCCAGCTTCTCGTCGACCACCATGTCGAGGCGCTGCTTCCCGATTGGGAGTCCTTTGAAGAAGACGGTAACCCAAACCTCACGAGCTACTCGATGACCGCGAGCACGAAGCTCCTGCTCTAGTGCCCCCATATGGATGTGCTCGAGGAACCCGAAACCCAGAATGTTGTAAACCTCGTAGAATCCCCCGATCACTGACCGTGTCAGTTCCTCATGGATGAGTCGCCGCCGCAGCATTCGACAAAGTTCGTAAGACCGAGCATGTCGTGCACCATCAATTGTTTGCTCATCACATCCGATCCGCCCGATCCGACGTTTCCGTTGAATCCGCTTCACCCTATTTCTGGATGCCGGTCAGCCATGCGACGCGCTTGCCCGTTGCGATGCAGCGCGGTTCGTCGTTAAGGATTCGGCACACAGTCCAACCGTTACCGCAGCACCCAGATGGTCCGACTCGCACGTCTTGCAGCCTTACTGATCAGCATCACCGCCGGCGTCGCCTGCGCGTCGGCGCGCGGCAGCTCGCCAGAGTCCATGGTGAACTCCGTGAACTCCCCGGCCACCGTGGAACGGCCCAACGGGGGACCCTCGGCGCGCAACGAGGTGTCGTGCGCGGATTGCGGCGCGATCCCCATTCCGAGCGAGATCACGCGCGCCGTCGAAGCCCGCATCGCCGACCTCAAGTCGCGCGGCGGCGACTGCTCGCGCTACGGGACAGTGCTGGAGAGCTCGTACCGAAGCGGGCAGATCACCCTGCGACCGTACATGTGGCGCACCGGGTCGCACCTCACGTCCGGCGAAGCGAAGCCTAACGGCGACATGATGCTCGCGCGCGAGATCGACTCGCTGAACGTCGGCGTCCGGACCGTCGACGACGTCATCTGGACCATGGAGCACGAGGCCGCGCATATCGCCTTCGACCTCGCGTCAGGCAGCGAGGCGAGCGAGGAGAAAGCCGACCAGACCGTGCGCGCCTGCAAGTCGTGACCTAGCGGGAGTGACACCGACCGGACGAGAAGCGCCCGGCACGGTGGGCGCGTCAGGCGGTTCGGATATCGTTAGGGCGCGCGCCATAGGATCTTCGCGGGTCCAATGGGCACCGGGCGCTCGGTCGCGGGCATCGCCGAATTCGCCACAGACCGCGTTAGATTCTCTGGTCGCCGAGCGCCCCTGCTCGGGCGACCTCGAGACCGAGCCAGGCACTGTTGGCGAAACTCCCCGAGCTGTTCGAGAACAACAGGCGTTGGGCAGCCG
The DNA here is from genome assembly GCA_046725585.1 of Gemmatimonadota bacterium. Classification (GTDB taxonomy): domain Bacteria; phylum Gemmatimonadota; class Gemmatimonadetes; order Gemmatimonadales; family Gemmatimonadaceae; genus JAJKIV01. The sequence continues at coordinate 25,209 of JBKOYV010000348.1, forward strand.
AACGCACCCGCGTCGATCCTACCTTCTTTTCCCGCCTCAGCGCGCAGCAGTCGCCCGCGTACCTGTGGATCGGGTGCTCGGACAGTCGAGTGCCCGCGAACGAGATCGTGGACCTCCCACCCGGCGACCTGTTCGTCCACCGGAACGTCGCGAATGTGGTCGTCCACACCGACCTCAATTGCCTGTCGGTCCTGCAATACGCCGTCGACGCACTTCGGGTGCGAGACATCATCGTCTGCGGTCACTATGGTTGCGGCGGCGTCCGCGCGGCGCTCGCCGGCACGAAGCTCGGCCTCATCGACAACTGGCTGCGCCACGTGCAGGACGTCGCTCAGAAACACGCGAGCGAGCTCAATCGCCTCTCGGGGGAGGCACGCGAGGACCGCCTGTCCGAGCTGAACGTGCTGGAGCAGGCGGTCAACGTGTGCGAGACGACGATCGTGCAGGACGCGTGGGAGCGAGGCCAGGCGCTCACGGTGCACGCGTGGATCTATCGGCTCGACGACGGACTGCTGCGCGACCTGCAGTTCGACGTCGACTCGAACAGGGAGCTGCTCCGGAAGACGCCGGCCGCGTAAGGATCACTGCTCGGCCAGCGTCTTCGCCGGATCGACGGACGCGGCCCTCCTGGCCGGGATGTACGACGCCAGCAGGATCGTGAGGACGAGGAGCACGACGGCCGCGCTCAGCGTCAGCGGGTCGGTGCCCTTCACGCCATACATGATCGACGAGAGGAAGCGCGTCGTTCCGAGGCCCGTCGCGAGACCGACCACCGTGCCAACGGCGGCGATGGCCGCGCCCTGCCGCAGCACCAGCCACTCGATGTTGCCGCGCGTGGCACCGAGGGCGATGCGCGTACCGATCTCGCGCGTGCGCTGGCGCACCGCGTACGACATCACGCCGTAGATCCCGATTGCTGCCAGCACGAGCGACGTCACCGCGAACACGCCGAGGAGCCAGAGCACCACGCGCGTGACCCGTTCGGACTCGCTGGCGACGTGCGCCAGCGTCTGCTCGTCGGAGACGAACGCGTTAGGCTCGAGGGCCACGATCGCGGCCTTGATCGCGGCCAACGACTTCTCCGGGCTCGAGGCGGTGCGCACGAACAGCGTCGTCTGGCCAGGCTTGTTGCGCTCGAACGGGAAGTACATGTCGGCGCGTGGCTCGTCCCTCAGCCCGGCCCGTCGAATGTTGCCGACGACGCCGACGATCTCCGCCGTCTGGTCCGCCTGGAGCTTGACGCGCTTGCCGACGGCGGTCTCGTTCGGGAAATACCGCTTCTGAATCGCCTCGCTCACGATCACAACCGGCGGTGCGTTCGGCGAGTCTCGATCATCGAAGAGCCGGCCCGCGACCAACGGAATCTGCAGCGCCTTGAAGTAGCCATTCGACGCGAGCTGCCATCCAACCTCCGGAGGCCGCTCACCGGCGGGAACGGGCTGCTCCGGGCGTTCGAACGGCGACGTCCAGTTGTTGCCGGTCAGCGGCGTGACGGCGGCCGTCCCAACCTCCTGCACGCCGGGGATCGCCTTCAGCTGTGCGAACGCCTGCGTATAGAACCCGTCTCGCGCACCGCGTTCGCGGTACCGGTTGCCGGGAAGCTGAAGGCTCATCGTCATCACGTTCTCAGTGCGGAAGCCGGGATCCACCGCGAGGAGCGCCGCGAAGCTCCGCAGGATCAGCCCTGCCCCTACTAGCAACACGATCGCCAGCGCCACCTCGGCCACCACGAGCGCGGACGTCGCGCGTCGCGCCTTCGCGCCCATGCTCGACCCGCGTGACGCGTTCAGGACGCCGACCGCCTTCTCCGACCGCACGGTAAGCGCAGCCACGAGG
>JBKOYV010000334.1:0-15157 GCA_046725585.1 Gemmatimonadota bacterium
CGGCCGAGCCACGATCGCGGGTCGCGGCTCGGCTGGGTCATACAGCTGGTGAGACACCACCTGGGTGTCGCTTTAGTGCCACGATACGAGATACCCCGAAAAGTGGTTGATCGGAAAGCCGACCCGCATCTTGAGCAGGTCGACGGTGGCTGGAAGGATCTCGCTGACGGCGGCAATCCCGACGGTCTGATTGAGCCTTGTCTTGTCGGTGAAATACGCGCCGTCGAGGAGGGGTGACGTCAGCGTGCCGACGAGCGAGACCTTTCTCAGGTCCTGCGTGAATTGCAGCGGAACCGCGAACTTCGTCCCGTGTGGCTCGAACTCGTACGCGACGAGACGTCCTGCGAGCGCCGTCGCCGTGAATGTGGTGCTCGACGTCACCGCCCCGGCCGGGACGACGAGCGTTAGGCCCGCCTCCGGGATCGAGATCGTACCGCCGTCAGCGCCAATGACGGCGCTGACCGAAACATCCTGCGAGAGCGGTACGGCGCGTGTGACGCCGCGCACGGGCAGGAGGCCGCCGAGCAGCGCGGGCGATTGCTCGGGCGAGATGCCGGCGGTCGGCTCGAGGGGCGTCGCGACATCGCGTGCGCAACCGGCGAGCAGGAAGAGCGAGAGGAGGCGGGCTCCGAAACGCGACAGCGGTCGGAGGTTCATGAGGCTCGAGCTCCGTGGATGAGGGATGGCGACCGGCTGCCCAAGCGTCGCAGCCGGGTCCATGGGAAAGCAACCCCGGTGCCGTTGGGCGTTAGGCGCGACCGCTCGTTTTGCGAGCTCGGGGCGGGAGGATCGACCGAAAAGTGTAGACAACCGGCCCCAACGCTCGGTCGCTGTGACCGAGCGGCGGAGCACCGAAGCTGCGTCACCAGCAGAGTGTGATTTCGGATGCGTCACCAGTTGTGGCGATGTCGGAGCCACTCCGCAGGTCTACCAGTCCGGCATCGTGACACCGAGGTCCTCTTGACTTCTACAGGAGCAGGATGACACTTTCTTCTCTCGAAATCGTAAATCCTTCATCCCTACCGGGACGACAGCGATCCGTCTGTCGGCTCGGGGTGACATCGCATGGGTGAATCATCCAACGAGCCGCTCCGCGGCACGATCGATCTTCTGATCCTGCGCACGCTCTCCCTCGCTCCGATGCATGGCTGGGGCATCACCCAGCGCATCCAGCAGGCGACCGGCGGCGTGCTCGAGGTCAACCAGGGCTCCCTCTATCCCGCGCTCCAGCGCCTCGAGCAGAAGGAGTGGATCGACAGCGAGTGGCGCGTCACCGACAACAACCGCCGCGCCAAGTACTACCGCCTGACGCCACTCGGCCGCAAAGCCCTCGGTGCCGAGACGCAGAGTTGGCGGCGACTCGTGGTGGCGGTCGAGCAGCTTCTCCGAACGACGTGATCGCGAGGCAGTCATGCGTGGGACGAAACGAATCGCCATGTGGCTGCGGGCACTTGTCTCGCGGCGGACCATGGAATCCGAGCTCGACGAGGAGATGCGCTTCCACATCGCCATGGAAGCCGCGAAGCACGCACGCCGAGGTGTGAGCGACGACGAAGCGCGCCGCCGCGCGACCCTCGCGTTCGGCAGCATGGAACACCACAAGGAGGCGATGCGCGAAGGACGGGGCGTGCGCGGCATCGAGCGCGCGGCGTTCGACCTCCGCTTCGGCTTTCGCCAGCTCCGCAAGACGCCAGGGTTCACGCTGGCCGCCGTCCTGACGCTGGCGTTAGGCATCGGCGGGAACGTCGCCGTGTTCAGTGTCGTCAACGGCGTGCTGTTGCGTCCGCTCGCCTATCCCGAGGCGGACCGACTCGTCACCATCGCCCATCGCACACGCGGCGGCGATCTGCCGCCTACGCTGCCGAACGCCACCGCGACCGATGTCGTCTACCAGGCGAGCCATAGCTTCGACGCCATGGCGCTCTACGAGAGCTGGCAGGGGAGCCTCACCGGTGGCGACGCTGCACCGGACTGGGTGGACGTCGTGTCGGTCACTCGAAGCATGTTCGACGTGCTGCGCGTTCGTCCAGCGCTCGGACGCGTCTTCACCGCCGACGAGGATCGACCGCGCGGCCCACGCGCCGTGATCTTGAGCCACGCGCTCTGGCGCCAGCGGTTCGGCGCCGACCCGTCGATCATCGGCCGCACGATAGCCGTCGGTGGTACGACGCACGAGATCGTGGGCGTGATGCCCGCCGGCTTCGCGTTCCCGAGCCTCGCCGTGCAGGTGTGGGTGCCCATGCGCGTGGACCGCAACGACCTCGGCGGATTCATCACGCCCGGGATCGGTCGCCTCCGTGCGGGCGTAACTCCCGAACAGGCGACGCGTGAGCTCACGCAGCTCCTGCCGGGCGTCACGAAGCTCACCGATTTTCTCACGGAGAAGACGATTCGCGACGCCGGCCTCACGGCCGACGTCCACCCGTATCTCGATGACGTCGTCGGCGGCGTACGTCCGGTGCTATTCGCGCTTTGGGCGATGGTCGGTCTCGTGCTGCTCATCGCCTGCGTCAACGTGGCCAGCCTCCTGCTCGTGCGCGCGGAAACGCGTCGCCGCGAGATCGCGCTCCGCATCGCGTTAGGCGCGGAACGAGGCCATCTCGTCGCGCAGTCGCTGGCCGAGAGCTTGATGCTGCTCGCCATGGGCACCGGACTGGGCGTCGTCCTCGCATGGGGAGCGGTGAAGGTCCTTCCGCGCCTTGCACCCGATCTCCTGCCGCGCGTCGGTGACATTCGCGTCGACGCCGTCGTGCTCGCCGGGACGATTCTCGCCGCGGCCGTGGTCGCGCTCGCCTTCGGCTTCCTTCCCGTCGCGCGCCATCGTGCCGTCGCGCCGGCCACCATGTTGCGAGGCGGTGACCGCGCCGCGACGACCGACCGGCACACGGGCCAGCTGCGACAGACGCTGGTCGTCGCTCAGGTCGCAATGGCGACGGTGCTGCTCATCGCGTCGGGGCTCGTGCTCCGGAGCTTTCAGAAGCTGCGAAGCGTGGATCCGGGGTTCCGGCCAGACGGCGTGATGACGTTCCGAATCGCGTTGCCGCAGTCGCGGTACCGGACCTCCGAGTCCGTCGCCCAGTTTCACTACACGATGCTCGACCGGATCCGCGCCATCCCCGGCGTGGAGGTCGTGGGCGCGACCGGCCGGCTGCCGCTCTCCCCCACGTTCTCCGAGATCGACCCGCTGCGCATGGAGGGTGTCTCGGCACCACCTAACGCGCTGCCGCCGATCGCCGAGATGCGCGTTGCCACGCCGGGCTACTTCGAGGCGATGGGCATTCCGCTCATCGAGGGCCGGACGCTCGACCGGGCCGATACGGACCGCCAGACGGGCGCGGTGCTCGTCACCCAGGAGATCGTGCGCAAGGTGATGCAGGGCCGACCGGCGATTGGCGCACGTGTCGCGCACGGCGTGCCCGGCGTCGCCAATGAGCGGCCGTGGTCGGACGTCGTCGGCGTGGTGGGCGACATACGTGGCCTGTCGCTCGACAAGGAGCCCGTGGGCGCGGTGTACTACGCGATGATCAACCGGCCGAAGGTCGACATGGACTGGTTCGCGCGGTCGATGGTCTACGCGGTGCGCACGAAACTCCCGCCCGCCACGGTGGTTGCAGCCGCGCGGCGCGAGCTCGCGCAGCTCGACCAGACGTTGCCACTCGCCGAGACGCGAACGCTGACGTCGGTTGTCGATGCTGCCAGGAGTGGCATGCGGTTCTCGATGGTCGGCTTCGCCGTCGCGGCGGCCATCGGGCTCTTCATGGGCGCGATCGGCCTGTACGGCGTGCTCTCGTACGTCACGGCGCAGCGGACGCGTGAGATCGGCGTCCGCATGGCGTTAGGCGCGACGCCGGAGTCCGTGCGCTCGTCCATCGTGCGCCGAGGCGTGGTGGTGAGCGCGATCGGTCTTGGCATTGGGCTGGGAGCGGCGGTATCGCTGCGCATGCTGGCGAAGCCGCTGCTCTATGGCATCACGCCGACCGACCCGCTCACGCTCGTCGCCGTCGCGCTCGTCCTGCTGGGCGCGGGTGCGCTCGCCGCGTGGCTCCCCGCGCGTCGCGCAGCGCGGCTCGATCCAGTCCGCGCGTTGAGGTGGGATTAGGCACAGTGTCATCCCGAGCTTGGTTGTCATCCTGAGGCGTCAGCCGAAGGATCTTCATCGTCCCGAGCGAGGGCTCTCTTTCGGGATGAGCGAGGGCTCTCTATCGGGATGATGAGGATCCCTCGCTACGCTCGGGATGACTTGAGACGTTGTTGCCACTTGATGCGCGTGTAGGCGATCCGAAAACCCTGGCGCTCTCCGTTGCGCTGCGACGCGCTGCCCGGCAGCGCACCCATCATTGCGAGCTCGCAGCCCAGCGACGCGGCATGGGCGAGCCGTGTATCGAGCAGGGCCGCCTGCGCGCCTCGGCCCCGGAACGGCGGATCGGTGCTCGCGCCAGCGAGCAACGCGACGCCGTCGTGCATCGCGAACGCCGCCGCCGCGATCGGATAGCCGTCCCACTCCGCCACGAAACACACCGTCCCCTGTGCCCGGGCGCTCACGGTGCCGAACTCGCGAATGAACGCCGCCGCCTCGGGTGTCTCGCTCCACCCGCGCGATGCGGTTTCCGCCCAGACATCCTCGCCACCTGGTTCGACCCGGCGCACCACGAGCTCTCGCGCCTGCGGTCTCGAGGACGCGCGGCGGTCGGACGTCAGGCGCAGGTGCATCACGCTCGTGAGCTCCATCGGGTGATAGCCACGCTCGGCAAGCAGCTGGAGCAGCGACGGGTCGGCCAGCGGGCTGACCTCGTGAAAGATCTCGGCCCCACGGTCCGCGAAGAACGACTCGATTGTTTCGAGCTGGTCGGGCGTGGGCGGCGAGAAGAGTCCGAGACCGAACGTCTGCGATAACGGCGAGCCCACGCCGTCGAACATTGCGTAGGTCCCGTCGAAGTCGCGCCACTCAGCTCCGAGTGCCGGCATCACGCGGGCCCGAGACTCGACGTACGCGGCGCTCGCCTTCGCCTCCGCGCGCTCGAGCCGTCGCGACAAGGCGAGGTCGGTGACCTGCGGGTAGTCGAGGTCGGCCACGGCCATCATCGCAACGTTAGGCAACAGCCGTCAGCACGAGCGGCGCGCCGCGCCGAATCATGATCGTGTGCTCGTGATGCACCGCCAGCACGCGATTGTGCGTGCGGAGCGTCCAGCCGTCCGCTTCCTCGACCACCCGCGCCGGCACGCTCGTGAGCATGGGCTCGAGCGCGATCACCATCCCCTCGGTGAGAATCGTCCGCGCGCCCGGGTGGCCCCAGTTCGGCACGCTCGGTGGCTCGTGAATGCGGCGGCCGATGCCGTGGCCGGTGAGCTCGCGCACGACCACCGCGCCCTCGCGCGTCGCCGCCGACTCCACCGCGCGTCCGACCTCACGGAGCGACTGGCCAGCGCGGGCGACAGCGACGCCGCTATTGAACGCGATGCGCGCGGCACGCTGGAGTCGGCGGGCCTCCACCGACGCCGGCGGAATGATGACGGTCACCGCACTGTCGGCCATGTAGCCATCGAGCTCGAGGGTCACGTCGAGCTTCACCACATCGCCCTCCCGCAGCACGCGCGCGCCGGGAATGCCGTGCACGATCTCATCGTTCACGCTCAGGCAGTTGAAACCGGGGAAGTCGTACGCGAGCTGCGGTGCCGACCGCGCGCCGTTCGACCGCGCGAACCGTCCGCCTATCTCGTCCAGCTGGGCCGTCGTCACGCCAGGCCGGACCGCCGCGCGCATGTGCGCGAGGGTCCGCGCGACCAGTTGCCCGACGCGCTGCATCGCGGCGAGATCGGATTGCGAGCTGATGGTCATCTGTAAGTCATGGCTGATTGTCCGGCCGGCTTTCTCAACAACGCCAGTTGTCCCGGGCGATAGCGGTGATTGAACGTTACGCGGGCCGTCTGCAAGATACGCGATGCTCACCCTGCTTGCGTTCGCCATGATCGCCGTCTTCATGGGGCTCATCATGACGAAGCGCATGTCCGTGCTGACGGCGCTCGTCCTCGTGCCTATCGCCTTCGCCTTGCTGGGCGGCTTCGCGCGGGACCTGGGCCCGATGATGCTCGATGGCGTGAAGGCGCTCGCGCCGACCGCGGTGATGCTGCTGTTCGCGATCCTCTTCTTCAGCATCATGATCGACGTCGGCCTGTTCGAGCCGGTGGTCGAGCGTGTCGTGCGTGTGGTCCAGGGCGATCCTCTGAAAATCCTCGTCGGGACGTCGATCCTGACCCTGCTCGTCTCGCTCGATGGCGATGGCTCGACGACGTACCTCATCGTGACGTCGGCGCTGCTGCCGCTGTACAGGCGACTCGGGCTCAACCGGCTGATGCTTGCAAGCGTCATCATGCAGGCCGGCGGCGTGATGAACATTCTCCCGTGGGGTGGGCCGACGGCGCGTGCGGCGAGCGCTCTCGAGGTCGATGCCGGCGACATCTTCGTCCCGCTCATCCCAGCGATGCTCACCGGCGCGGCGTGGGTCATCTTCGTGGCGTTCCTGTTCGGGAAGCGAGAGCGCGCGCGTGTGGGCGTGCTCGACGCGGCGGCCATGTCGCGTGTGGAAGCCGTGGCCGAGGATCATGGCGGCATCGCGGCTGCCGCGTTGCGTCGCCCGAAGCTGCTGGCGTTCAACTTCGTGCTGGCCGCGTCGCTGCTCGTGGCACTCGTGGCGGGTGTGCTGCCGCTTCCCGTCCTGTTCATGATCGCGTACGCGATCGCGCTCGTCGTGAACTACCCGTCGATGGAGGAGCAGAAAGGCCGGATCAACGACCACGCGGCGAACGCGCTCGCCGTCGCATCGGTGATCTGCGCGGCGGGCATCCTCACGGGCATCATGGGTGGCACGAAGATGATCGACGCAATGGGCAACAGCGTCGTGTCACTCGTGCCGAGGAGTCTCGGGCCGCACATGGCGGTCGTGACGGGCGTGCTGAGCGTCCCGTTCACGTTCTTTCTCTCGAACGATGCGTTCTACTTCGGTGTGTTGCCGATCCTCAATCAGGCCGCGTCGGCCTACGGCATCTCCGCGGCGGAGATGGCGCGGGCGTCGGTGGTTGGGCAGCCGGTGCACCTCCTGAGCCCACTCGTGCCGTCCACGTACCTGTTGGTCGGTCTGGTTGGCGTGGAGCTCGGCGACCATCAGCGGTTCACGATCAAGTGGAGCTGCCTTACCTCCCTCGTGTTGCTGGTTGTGGGGTTGCTGACTGCCGTCATCCCTGTGAGGGGATCGATGCGGATACAGCTCCCCGGGCAAGCTCCGGAGCCCATTGTCCGGGTTCGCTGAAGGGCAAGCTTTTTCCTGGAACGGCGATTGGGCGGAAGAGGCCGACAACGGCCGAATACCGCCTAACGGGTATGGCGTCCTCGCCCCACGAGCCGGGATTCTTTGGGAACTACCTCGGGATCCATGAGCTTCCCGGGGCCGTGTACCGAAGATCCCGGCTCGTTGCGAGAGCCTGTCTCATTGCAAAGTTTGATCAGGTAGTTTCCGCGCTATCCGCCTAATCGTTGTTCACGAAACAAGGCTTGCCAAACAGCGATGCGATGCTAGCGCGGAGGAATCACTGGCAGAATGACGTGCGACGGCCGCGCCGCGTCGAGGTAAATCCGGTTGTTTGCAACCCGCGAACCAGTCGCGCGAGCCTCGGGTTCTCCCGTGTTCGGATTGACGTCGAAGTGCGGAAAGTTGCTGCTCGAGATGTCGAGCCGGATGCGATGCATGCGCGCGAACAGGTTGCTGGTCGGGAACGCTGTAACGCGGATCGCGTAGACCGTCCCCGGCGTCATCATGGACGGATGCTCCCACGAATCGCGGTACCGAACGCGAAGTATCCCATCCGCCACGTTCATGGCGAATCCGTCCGGATAGTCGGCGTTAGGCGGATAGACGTCCACGAGCTTGATCGTGAAGTCGGTGTCCGGACAGTCCGATGAGATCCAGAGTCGCGCCTCGATCGGCCCCGTCACCTCGACGGCGTTCTCGAGCGGAGCCGTCTGGAACACGAGCACGTCCAGGCGCTCGGCCAACGGCCTGTATGGTTCGGTGGACCCGAAGAAGCGTGGCCCTTCGCGCTGGTCGAACGCGCCGCCGACCATCACGGGCTGGCCCGACGTCACCGTCCCGCCGATCGTCGGCACCGGGTGGGCCGGGTCGAATCGGTATTCGCGGTACGCCTCCGTATCGCCGCGCTGCGTCGTCGATAGCGATCCATCGCGCCCGCAGTAGAACGGCGTCCACTTCGTGTCCGGTATAGGCCAATCCCGCTCGGTACGCCAGCGCCCGCCGTGGTCGAGCCGACCCGCGGAGTTCTTCCGACCGGTGCCGCCGCCCATGACGAATATGCGAACGGGCGGCTCGCCATCCACGCCGTTCTTCACCCCCTTGAGCCAGCGATCGAACCAGCGCAGGCGGAGCGTCAGGAAGTCCGTCGCAACGTTGCCGTCGACCGTCGCGCTCGGCCCGAAATCCACGTCGCCCACGTACGTCAGTTGGCGGTCGCCGTGCGTCCAGGGACCCATGATGAGCCGTACCGGGCCGCGCTTGCGCCTCTTGAGGCCGATGTAGTTGTCGGTCGCCGTGCGCGAGTACGCGTCGAACCACGACGACATGTGCACCATCGCGGCGTCGACGTACTGGTCGTAAAAACCCTCGCCGTAGATGCCCAGCTGCTTCCAGTAGTCGTCGAACTCTCCGTGCTCCCATTGCTCGAAGAGGTAGCTCTCGTACTCCGGCGCGAGCGTCACCGGCGAGTGCCCCCGCCGCCACGGCATGCGGCGGAACCAGTCGCGGATGTCGATCGCCTTCATTGCCGCGAGCCTTGCAGAATCGCGCTGCAGCTCCGGGCTCTCCAGCGCCTGGTTGAACGCCCACGTCGCCTGCTTGAGCTCGAACGCGCCCCCTTGCCTGATCCCGTCCTGATACGCGTTCGAGAATCCACCCGAGTCGAGGAACATGGCCGCCACGCCTGGCGCGCCGGCGCTGCCTAACGCGCCCTGCGTGTGGGCCGCGTACGAGAGTCCCATGGCGCCGATGCGTCCGTTGCACCACGGCTGCTTCAGGATCCACGCGCACGTATCGTAGCCATCGTTGCCGTCGCTCAGGTATTTCACGAACTCGCCTTCGGACTTGTAGCGCCCGCGGCAGTCCTGATACACGACCGCATACCCCCGACGCGTGAAGAATGCCGCGACGTCGGCCCGCCCGCGTGGCGTCGGGTTGGTTGGCGTGCGCTCCGAGCGGCTCGGCGCCGTCTTGTTGTACGGCGTGCGCTCGAGAATGATTGGGAATCGTGATGCCCGTCCGGTAGGCGTCACCGGCAAATAGATGTCGGTCGCGAGACGGACGCCGTCGCGCATCGAGACCATCACGTTACTGAGCAGCGTGTAGTCCGATTCAGTGGCCAGCTGACCGAACGCGAGGCGCGGTGACAACGCCAGCGCGCCCGTTGCGCCGAGCACGGAGGCGACGAACTCACGGCGAGCCATGACCCCGTCGTTAGGGTCGCTCATACGCTTCCGCGTCTGCCGGTCCGCGCGCTGGTCATGATGGCCTGCGCGAGGCTTTCCGGCTCATCGGTACCCAGCAGAAAACGCTTGCCGTCGTGCTGGGTGACGAGAACGGCCTGGCGGCCGGCAACGTTATAGAGCCACCCACGCCCGGTGGGGTGGATTCCCCACCCGTTGATGATACTGGTCGTGGTAGGTTGAGCCGAGGCGATGGAGGCGAGCGGAACGGTCTTCTTGACGATGCCGGGGCCGAACCACCACGACAGCTGGCCATCACGGACTGCGATCGTCAGCGATGAGAACGCAAATGCGGAGATCATCATCACGACCCCAGCGACGAGGACGGTAATGCGGGCTCCGAGATCGCCGGGCGGCAGCACTCCGCTGAGAAACAGGCCGATCGGAAAAATGGCGCCGAGGTTGAGCAGGAGGAATGCGGCAGCGTTGTGTTGCGTATGATGGTACGTCACGGTGACTCGTTAGGTGCTCGGGTTCGGCGACGCCGCCGGCGGAAAACCGTTCGTCATCCCCCGCGCGTACCGCCAGCGGCCGTCCCCTCCTCGGTGCAGAACCAGCAACGCGCGCTGAACGTGCTCGTGTGGGGGACCACCGTTCTTTGGAACGACCTGAATACGCTCGATCCCACGCTGAAAGGCCCAGTCACCAGCGACCACGGTCTCGACCGGTTCGTACGATTGCCTGACGGAGTTCTTCGCGAGCGCAGCGCCCATCGCGGCGACGACCGTGAGCGGGCCACTCAGCGCCGGGGCGCCATGCGCCCACACCTCGTAGTCGGACGTCACGAGGTCCGCGAGCGCGCCCGCATCCCCGGAAGCGACGATCTCGACCCACGCCTCGCGCACCGCATCGATTGCCTTGCGATCATCGTTGGCTGACGGCGCCAGGTCTACAGCCTCCGGTCCGGAGTCCCACTCGAAGAAGCCGCAGGCCTCGACCGTCCGCTTGGCAATCGATCGCCCAGCCGTTAGGCGCTCGGCGACCGATGGCGCTGAAAAGAATGCCTCTGCGACGCGTCCGAGTTCGGCGTCCCGCGTGGCGACGGTGGCCAGCAGCTCCTTGGCGCGCGGGACTCGACCGTCGTTCACGCGACAAAAGTGCTCGAGCATCGCGGTAACCGCCTGCGTCACGAGCATGGTAGCCGTGGCGGGGTCGGCCGCGGCGACGTCCGCGCCATCCTCGAAGCGAGTGGCAGCCGCGTACCGCGCGCGGACCACTGCATCCTTTGGCGATGGTGAGACCTTGGCCAGCCACGCCACGGCTTCCTCGCGAAGCTCGGCGACGACCGGGCTTGCATCCAACACGACGGTTCCCGTCGCGAGCATGTGAGCCGTGATCGGCCGACCGTCTCGACACTCTTCCACGAAGTAGCGCCGGACGGTACTCGGCGGGTTGATGAAGATCTCGGTCGGAACGCCGTGAAAGAACCGCTGCACGCGGCGTCGGTGCGGCGCGTCGTGAATCACGAATACGTCGAGGTCGCTGGATTCGTGTGGCGTCCCTCGAACGATCGTGCCGGTCGCAATGATGCCAACCGCGTGGACCTCCTGAAGAATGAACGCTACGGCTTCGCGCAACGCCTCGGCGTATGGCGATGCGAGTGGCGGCCAGGTACATCGGTCCAGGATGCTCGTGGTCACGATCCGCCAGCCGATTGTATCGCGCGCACCCGCTCCAGCATCTCGGCCCCATTGCGATCAGGCGGGAACACGGGATACACGACCTGTTCGATCACGCCATCACGCTGGATCCACGCGAGCCGGGCGATGAGGACATGGCCGGCGACGGTGAGGGTCGGTAGACGCAGCGCGTTCGTGAGCGCGAGCTCGGGGTCGCTCAAGACGGGGAAGGGAAGGTGCAGCCGCTCGGCGAGCTCGCGCTGGTAGTCGGGTTCCTGTGTGCTCAGCCCGAAGATGCGAGTGTCGAGCGTGGCGAAATCCGCGGCCAGATCGCGGAACGAGCACGTGTGTGGCGTGCAGCCGCGCGCGCCAGGGATCAGGTCCCAGTCGGGCACGAGCGGCGGCGCGTTAGGCTGACCGGTGCGCGGGTACGCGAAGACGACGGCCAGCCCGCGAATCGACGAGAGATCGATGCGCTCCCCTGTCGTCGCCACGAGCCAAAGCGACGGCAGGCGAGCACCGGGGAGGTGTGCCGCCCGCCCGTCGTCCTTCGGAACCGGCAGATCGGGCGGAAGCGAGTAAATGTCGGCCGTTCGAGCCATACACCAAGCTGCCACAGGCGAACGCCGCGAACAACAGGCGATTCCCATTGACATTCTAGGGGAAGAGTGGCATCCTTACCCCTAGAGATTCTATGGAACGACTGAACACGCTGCTCCAGCGAACAGCACACCGCTAACAGCAACCGCGATGACCCAGCCCGTCGACCTCCTGCAGGGAACTCTTGATGTCCTCGTCCTGAAAACGCTGAGCTGGGGTCCGATGCACGGCTATGGCGTCGCGCGGTGGCTGCAGCAAGCAACTGACGACGTCCTGCAAATCGAAGAGGGCTCGCTCTACCCGGCCCTCCATCGACTCGAGCGCCGAGCGTGGGTCGAAAGCGAGTGGGGCGTCTCGGAGAACAATCGTCGAGCGAAGTACTACCGAATCACCGCCGAAGGACGCCGACAGCTCCGGGCCGAGTCGTCCACGTGGACGACCTTCTCGCAGGCGGTCTCGAAAGTGTTGACGGCGACGACCGCATCCGTATGAGCGGGCCAGCCTGGCGACGATATCTCCGCTTCTGGGGAAACGACCTCGCCGCCGATGTCGACGACGAGCTTCGCTTCCACCTCGAGTCCCGCGTCCAGGAATACATCGAAATGGGTCTGACGCCCGACGACGCGCGCGCCGAGGCGATGCGGCGGTTCGGCAACGTCGCCGTCGTGCGACACAGTTGCCAGGAGATCGACCAACTGACGGACCAGGAACGGAGACGGGCCGATATGTGGGACGCGCTGCTTCAGGACCTGCGTTACGCCGCTCGCACGCTGCTCCGCAGCCCGGGATTCACGCTCGTTGCCGTGCTGACGTTGGCGTTAGGCATCGGGGCCAACACCGCCATCCTGAGCGTCGTGAATGGCGTGCTGCTCCGGCCACTGCCGTATCCGTCACCCGACCGCCTGGTCCGTGTGTACACGGCCTTTCGCGGGTCCGGCACGCCGCGGTACGCGATGTCGCAGCCGGAGTTCATGGACTACAAGGGTCTCGGGCACGTGTTCGAGAACGCTGCCGCGTACACGGGCGCGACGCTGACGCTGACAGGTGGGTGCGCAACGACGGGCGGCGCCTGCGAGCCCGAGCGAGTGCGCGGGATCGCGGCCACGCGCGACCTCTTTCCGGTGCTCGGCGTCTCACCGCTGCGCGGGCGGAACTTCGAGCGCGACGAAGGTCGCACCGGCCGCGAGCCGGTCGTCATCGTCACGCACGCATTCTGGCAGAACCGCTTCGGCGGGAGCCCTGACTTGCTCGGGCGCGTGCTCACGCTCAATGGCGTAAGTCGGCGTGTCATCGGCATCCTCCCGCCCGACGTGACTCTGGCGCGGGCGGAAGCGTTCATTCCGATCTACGTCAACCCCGACAGCCTCGCCGGGCGCGCGACGAACTACCTGAGCGGTGTCGCGCGGCTCAGGCCTAACGTGACCGTCGAGCGGGCGCAGCGAGAGCTCGATGCCCTGACGCGCGCGACCACCGCGAAATATCCGAACGTCTACCCGTCGAGCATGGGCTACGGCGCGACGGTCATCTCCATGCGCGACGCGATTGTCGGGGACGTACGGCCCGCGCTCCTCATCCTGCTCGGCGCTGTTGGGCTCGTGCTGCTCATCGCGTGCGCGAACGTGGCGAATCTGCTACTCGCACGTGGCGAAGCCCGACAGCGCGAGATCGCCGTCCGCCTGGCACTCGGCGCCAATCGTCGGCGGATCGTCAGGCAGCTGCTCACCGAAAGCACCGTACTTGCCCTCGCGGGCGGCGCCGGCGGGACGCTGCTGGCGTGGTGGGGAATGAAGGCGCTCCTGGCTGTGAATCCGGAAGCCATCCCGCGTCTCGAGCTCGTGCACATCGACCCGACGGTCGGGCTCGCGACCCTCGGCGTTGCGCTCATCACAGGGCTGCTATTCGGCCTCGCGCCGGCGCTGCGGATGGCGCGACCTGAGCTGCAGTCGTCGCTCAAGGAAGGCACGTGCGGTGGGAGTGTCGGCCGAGCGCAGCAGAGGCTCGGGCGAGTGCTGGTGGCCGGGGAGGTGGCGCTTGCCGTCGTGGTGGTGATCGGCGCAGCGCTCCTCGTGCGAAGCTTCTGGGCGCTTCGGAACGTCGATCCGGGTTTCGACCCGACCAACGTGCTCGCTGTCGATCTCGCGTTGCCGGCCGCGCGCTACGACCCTAACGCGACGACGACGTTCTATCGCCAGCTGGTGGAGCGCATGGCCGCCCTTCCTGGCGTAACGGTTGCGGCCGCGGCGTCGGATCTCCCGCCAGTTGCCGGTGGCAGCAACTGGGACATCGAAATCCTGGGGCGCCGTCGTACGCCGGGAGAGGCCGCACCATCACCTAACGTCCGGGTGGTGACGGACGGGTACTTCCGCGCGCTCCACATTACGCCGACTCGCGGGCGCGTGTTCGGTGCGGAAGACGCCGGCTCCTCGCTGCTGGTGGCAGTGATCAACGAGACGGCGGAGCGAACAATCTGGCGAGGCACGAGTCCGGTCGGCCAGCAGATCCGGTTCGCGCCGGAGGAGCCGTGGCTCACGATCGTGGGGGTCGCGCGTGATGTGCGCAGCATGGGACTGAGCGAGGATGTGACTCCCGAGGTTTATCTCCTCCACGAGCAACTGCCGGCGATAACGAAGGAGACCGAGCGGACGATGTACGTCGTCGCGCGAACCGCGGGCGACGCGGCCGTACTGGCGCCGGCGGCGCGTCGCGCGGTGCGCGAGCTCGACCCGTTGCTGGCGATCACCGGGATTCGGACGATGACGGAGATCATCGACCTCTCCGTCGCGCGCCCGCGGTTCACGATGCTGTTACTTGGCGTGTTCGGCGCGGTCGCACTCGTGCTCGCGGCGGTCGGGATCTACGGCATCATGGCGCACGCGGTCAAACGTCGGACGCGCGAGATCGGGATCCGAATAGCGTTAGGCGCCAGGCCGGCGGATGTCCTGCGGCTGGTCGTGGGGCAGGGAATGTCACTCGCGGCCGTGGGCCTGGTCGTCGGCGTGCTGATCGCACTCGCGGCTACGAGGCTCATGACGCGGCTCCTGTTCGGCATCAGCGCGAACGATCCGCTGACGTTCGTGTCGATTGTGGTGCTTCTCGCGGCGATTGCGTTGTTGGCGAGCTGGCTCCCCGCGCGCCGCGCGGTGTCGACGGATCCGACACTGGCGCTGCGCAGCGAGTAGGCGTTCGTTCGCTTCGGTTGGGGTCAGACTCCGTTCTCATCGAACGAACGCGGGGATCCCGCATTCGTTCGATGAGAACGGAGTCTGACCCCCAACGTACCTTTTTGTTGTGAACGGCCTCGGGACGCACTGAACTGGCATCCCGAGGCCGTTCACAAAGAAATGAAGAAGCCGTACAGTGGTGGTCGGAGGGCCGGATGCGCGCGGAGCAAATC
>JBKOYV010000045.1:0-10395 GCA_046725585.1 Gemmatimonadota bacterium
GGAGTAGACGGCACCGGCAAGGGCCAGCAGCCCTTCATCGCCCCGCTCGCCGGCTCGAAGTACCGGCTCGGCAATGAGGCCGAGACGTACCTCGAGACCGTGTTCGCCTACGGTGCGACATCGGAAGGAGAGAATCCGGCCTACTTCGACACGCAGGTGAGATTCGCCTACGTGACTCCGACGTCGCAGTCCAACAGCTTCGCCACGACATTTTCGCTCCGCGAGGCGTACGCATTGGCGCGACGCGTCTGGGCCGCGCAGCCGACGGCCACCTTCTGGGCCGGGGCGCGCTTCTACGACCGCTACGATGTGCACCTCACCGACTTTTGGTACCGCGATCCGAGTGGGTTCGGCGGCGGCGGCGTAACAGCACGCACCCAGCTGCACCTAACGAGCCCCCGCGTTCCCACCCTCAGGTCGAGAAGAAAAAGCAGCCGCGAAGCGGAAGCGGCTACGCCGCAATCGCGATACTTCGCTTGCCGCAGAACTTGGGCGTTAGGCAGCGCTGCCATCTACGTGACGACGCTCGCTGAGCTCTCGGGCTGAGTTTCGCCAAAGCGCTCACACGATGCGGGTGCAATCAATCGGGCGGCCCGTGTCCGACTTTGGTCAAGGCGTTCGTCTGGCCACCTTCGAAGCGGGTTCCGACACCATCCTATTACGAGTTTCATGCGGACGATCGACGACGGGTAAAGGAAGCCGATCGCAACTCCAATCACGCACCGGACACGTGACGTTCTCCCGCACCTTCTTCCGCGCCGCCGCCGTCTGCTCGTTCCTGTCCGCGATCACGACGCTCGGGCTCATCTTCCTGCCCCGACTCTACCAGCCCGTGGCCACCTTCGACGAGCGGATGGCGCTCGGCAATAACGCGGCGTACCTCACGCGCTCTTGGGTCTACCTCGTACACCCGTTCATTACCGTCGCCGCGAGTTTGGCCGTCGCCATCAGGCAGCGCTACCGCGCGGCGGCTGCGGCAACCGTCGGCTTGCTCGGGATCCTCCTCTGGGGCGGCACCGAAGCCGCGCAGCAGGCGCTGACGAAAGTAGCACTCGACCGCACGTGGCGAGCCGCCTGGCCAACGGCAGACGAGGCCGCGCGAACGCTCATCCGTTCCCAGGTCGCAACGTACGACGCGATCTGGGACGCAATGTACTTCCTCATCATCGTCGCCTTCCTCATCGGAAACGTCTTCCTGGCGCTGGCGATGCGTGGCGAGCGCGGGCTCGGCCGCTGGGTGAGCTTCGCGTATTGGGGCGGTGCGGCGGTGACCCTGCCCTTGGTGCTCCAGGAGCTCGGCGCGCCGGGCCTTCCCGAGCCTCTCGATACCTGGCTCTACCCCGCGATCCAACCGCTCGGGCGTTCCCTCATTGGGCTCTGGCTCTGGCGCGCGGCGCGGGACGGGGATGCCGCGCCCACCACCGCCTAACGACTGCCGAGCGACACAGCCGAGATGCGCGTGACGAACGACCTCGCCATCGCGTCGGACAGCCAGCGGGTGCCTAATCCGTCTGCACCCACGCCGTCAATTTCTTCCACGCCTCGCGATAACCCGAGAACGACGGCAAGGGTCTGGCGCCTAACGGCGCGGTGTTCGCCGTCTGGTCGGGTTTCTTGAGCTCATCAAGTGCCTGCTGGAGATCCTCCGGCACCGTCTCGAGCCGAGACTTCACGTATCGGTCCAAGCTCGTATTCCAGAAGGTCTCGTCCTCGAGCCACTCCGGATACCGCTCGGCAATGACGCTCAGCGAGACGAGCACCGGCTCGGGCAGCGCGCCGGGGAGCAGCGGTTCATCGTCGTCCCGGAGGTCCGGCCGATAGAAGAAGTTGCGCAGCCCGGGGAGTCGCTTGAGCGCATCCAGCGCCCGCGCCGCCGGCGCCTGAGCCGGCACCGGAGCGCGCTGTGCCATCGCGAGGAACCGGACGTGGTTCAGGAACTTTTTCGCGGCGCGCGGCGTGCGGAATTCCTCGAAGAGCACCGGCGCCCAGGCGCGGAGGGCGTCCGAGAAGTCGTCGGAATCGTGCACCGGGTTTCGCTCGCGCGGCGTGAGGAGCCAGACGAGCGTAGCCGTCGCAATCGCGAGCACGAGTGCGTGCTGCCACCATCCCGTCTCGGGGATGGAGGCGGGTAGGAGCGGCATCGCCGAGCGCGCCATCGCGGAATCCGATACGGCCGGGAGCAGCGTGTCCGGACGCGCTTGCGCGTTCGCACCGCTCGATGCGTTGGACGCGACGGCGTCCGCAGTGGGCGGCGTGACGGCCGAGTCGGCTATCGGGCGCCCTGAGCCGGCGCCGCGATAGCCGACGTAGAACGTGGCCACGGTGGCGATCCCGGCGGCGAGCCCCAGCATCGGCACGCGATAGCGCCGAGCGCGCACGCCTAACGACTGCCGCGGCGGCGCCTCATCGACCGGATTCGTCATCACCTTCCCCAGTCCGTCGGCCGTCGCCTCGGGGATCGGAATCTCCATGTTCAGGAGCTTCTCGAGATAATGCCGCGCGTAGTCGATCTGGAGCTCGCGGTCCGACACCGGCTTTTCGCCTAACGATCCGGCCAACGGCGACGGCGCCGGCGCCGGCGTGTCGGGCGCGAGCCGCAAAGCCGGCGTACCGGCGCCGCCCGCCACCTGTTTCGCGAGGAGGGTCTGGACGGCCTGCCGCGACGGGCGCTGCTCCATGCCGGCGAGCACCGAGGCGACGTCCTTGAAGCCGATCGCGACGCAACCGGTCACCCGCTCGCGGTCGATGCCGAGGATGACGACGCAGTCCCCGGACTCGACGAGGAAGTTCACCGCCTCGAGGATCTCGAGCACCTGCTCGGGTTTGCAGCGGTCCAGGTCGTCGATGAACACGACCAGCCGCTCGGGCTTGAGCGCGTTGGTGACCTCGCGGAAGTCCTGTGCGAAGCGCTCGCGGAATGCGGGCGCCGATTGCTGGGTGCGCGGTTTCCCGGCGGCGGTGACGGACTTCACGAGGTCGCCCGGGTTTACGCCGAACGCCTTGAGCCCGCGCAGATACGTGACCGCTGCGCCGGCGATCGAAACAACCAGGGCCAGCAGGGTCTTTTCCGGCGCCTCGCGAGAGACTGGTGTCGCGTTAGGCACCACGTCGCGCGTCGCGTCGTGGGTGAAGAAATCTCGGATCGACCAGAACGCGTCGGAGAGGTCGTGCAGGCGCTTCTGCGGCTCTTGCACGATGTATCCGACGGCCCAGGCGAAGACCGGCAACAGCAGCAGCAGCGGAATAGCGTACCGGGAGAACCGCGCCCAGAGGAGCCGCACGCGGAAGCGTGCTCCTTTCACCGTCCACACGGGCGGCACTGCGATCTGTCGCACCGATTCCAGCAGCGAGGCGAGCAGCGCGTCTTCGCGCTGGTGGTGCCAGGCGTTGAACCAGACCGTACGGAAGCTTCGCCGCGCGAGATCCCGGCGGAGCAGATGCATGAGCGAGCTTTTGCCCGTTCCCCAGGGACCCGTGATGGCTATCGTGAGCGGAGGTTGCGTTCTCGTATTCCGCAGGAAGCGCGAGAGCCCCCCAGCGATCTTCCCGAAGTCCAGGATGTCGCGATCGCCTTCGCGCAGCGGGCGGTCGCTCACGAGGATGTCAGCGACGGACCGCTCGGCCGGCGGGCGCGTGCGGCGCTCGTCCCACTGGACGACGGCGACCGTGCCGAGCACGCAGAGCGCGGCGAAGACGTAGTACCACGGAGCGGGGAACTTGCGCGGCGTACCTGTCACCAGGGTCCATTGATTGCCGGCGTCCGTGGATCGCACCAGCGCACCTAACGAGTCGAGGCCGAACGCGAGACCTCCCGTCACGGGCACCACCGCGGTGAGCGCGACCGGGGCCGGTTGGAGCGGAACCCACGACGTGTCGACGAACGACATCAGCCGGTGGCTGGCGGAGAGTCCCCAGAGACGCTGCGGCTTCGCGGTGTCCCGGGCGGGTACGACGCGGATTAGGGGACCCACTGCTTTAAAGCTCTGGAGCGGCGCATAAGTCGGGTCGCGTGTCCACCTCCCGCCGCCGTTCCGCGTGACGTAGATCGTGTCCGCGCGTTGCCCCCAGCCGGTCAGCGAATCCGAAAAAACGATGGGTGTGACTCCCGACGCGTACCGGCTCCATGACGCGCCGCCGTCGACCGACTGATAGACCGCGTCGCCCTCGGCGTCGCCGGTCATCGTCGCGTAAACCTCGCGGCGCGTGCGGGCCATGAGGTGCGACACGCGCGCGAGTCGCTCCGGATCGACGACCCGCGGCTCCCACGTTTCACCACCGTTCGACGTCCGGGCCACCCACCCGTTAGGCAGCCCGGCGTAGCCGTGCTCGTCGTCGGCGAATGCCAGTGAGGAGAAGCGGGCCGCGCCAATGATCGGGCTCCAGCGGCCGGAGGCGTCGCCCTGAAGTAGCGTGCCCTCGGCCACGGTATACCAGCGGTCGGCCGACGCGCCGACGACCTTGAGGTCGCCAGTCGCGAACGTGACTCCCGGTGCGCAGGTCTGCCATCCATCGGCCGTGCTCCAGGTGTGATGGCGGTCATCGACAGCAATCGCGTGCGTCGCGCTGACCGGCGCGATCGATCGAATGCCAGGTGGGGTGGTGTCGCCCGGTGTGCTGGCGACACTTACACGGAAGCGGCACCCGGCTGGGCGCCACGTCGTCCCCGAGTCTCTCGTCACGAGCACGCCGGCTGGCGTGCCGATGAAGCCATTGCGTACGTCGACGAAGGCGACCGTCCAGGCGAGTCCAGGAGGCGGAACGTTCGCCGGGGGCCACGATCGGCCGCTGTCGATCGATCGAACGACCGATCCCGGCAAGGAACTGGCAACGGGCGTTCCCGTTGGGGTCGCGGCTGTGATCGCCCAGACCATGCCGTTAGGCAGCAAGACGACCTCACGCGTCGGGCTGGACGGCGACTGATCGCGCCACGAGCCATCACCGCCGCGGAGCACTTGACCATTCCTGCCGAGAACCATGGTCGCGCCAGACGCGTCGCAGACGACTTTTTCGAAGTCCGTCGTCGCCCCGGTTTCAACCGGCGCCCAATGCTCCCCGTCAGTCGTCGCGAACAGCGATCCATGCTCGCCAACCACCCACCCGCGCACCGAGTCAGCGAAGCAGACGTCGAGCAGGCGCGGGAATACGGAATCCCGCGACACCGCGGGCGGAGTGCCCTGCCCCGCGCTACTCGTGTCTCGCGTCGGCGGGCTTCGCCCGGCGGTGTCACTCCCCGACTGACGAACCGAACGCCCCGTGCTGTCGCTCCGTGTCTGCCGCGTTAGGTTCGCGGGCGGATTCTGAGCGCCGGACGGCTGCTGATAGCCGGTCACCGACGGTAACGCGCTGACGAAGAGGCGAATGTCACTCCCCCGTTTGACCGTATCGCCGGGAAGCGGAGACTGGCGGACCACGACACCCGGTTTTTCGCTGGACATCACCGTGTCGACGGTCCGGTACGTGAGGCCTGCTCGTGTGAGCGCGGCACTCGCCGCCCCTACCGACAAACCGACTACGTTCGGAACGATTACCAGGCCCTCCTGCTGCTGTTGCTGTTGTTGCTGCTGCGGCAGGCGAACCGGTCGCGCTACGTTCACGAGACGTGGGAGAGTCCCACGATCTCGAGAGCGCGCTGCCCGTTCGACCGACCGACTCGCCAGCTCATGGGCCCCAAAGGCGTCCGCACGTCCCTCTTCCACCGCCATGCTCGCCGCAGCCGCCTTCGGCGCACTCGACTGTCGTGGTCGGGACAGATTCTTCCGGTACGACCACGTCCGCCCCGCGTCGGTGGAATGGGCGACGAGCCCGCCGTCGCCAACGGCCCACACCGATGACGTGCCGCGCACTGGAAAGACTGCACGCACACCGCCCGAGACGACCGCCACTCGCTGCACGGCGTTCTGCTCGATCGGGTAGAGCCACCAGTCACCCGTGAGCATCCCGCCTCGAGCCAGCGTCGGATGGCGAGGCGGCTGCAGAGCGGCGACGACCGTCCCCGCGATGAGCGCGAGTGTTCCGAGAACGACCGCCGGCCGTCGCGCCGACGCCATGGCACGACTGGAGTCGCTACCCTGGGAGACGTCGCTCGGGGAAGCCTTCGAGATTGCCACCATCGTCCCTCACTGCTCGACCGGGACAGGCGTCGCGATGGGACTCGAGTGTCGTGCGACGCCATCTGGTCTTGCGCGCGTCAGGCGACGTTGTCAAGACAGCCAGGTCGCCGTCCGCCCGCCGTTCCGCATCCTCAAGCCACTGAGCCATCTTCTGGTCATTCTTGTCGTGGAGCGCCCAACCCCGTGCCGTACTGTTCCAGCGGTAATCCTTGATGGTCATGTCGATGCCGTGGTCGATGAGGAATCGCATCGACTCGTAGTCTCTGTAGAAGACCAGGTGGTGTCTCGTCCACCATCCGCCGCGTGCTAGATTTTCACGCCTCCTGGAACAAGGGTCCATGCGCGCGCGACGTTCAATGCGATTCCGCAACGCGGAAGATGCGATGAGAAGCGTACTGCTGGTTCTGGCATTAGCCGCGTTCGGGACGACTGTGCACGCCCAAGCAGTCCCTTGGTGCCACGCGCAGCCAACTCATACCTCTGCCTCCCCCGCGACCCAAAACGGGTTGTCGGCGGCGACGATGGCGCGGATCGATTCGGCCGTCGCAGCCGAAATGCGTCGAGAGCGCATCCCGGGCCTATCCCTAGCCGTTGTCACGGACAACCGAATACAGTGGGAACGCGGATACGGATTTGCTGACCTGGAAGCGTGCGTCCCCGCTACCACTGCCACGGTCTACCGACTTGCCTCGGTCTCGAAGACGATCACCGCCGCCGCCGTGATGCAGCTGGTGGAGATGGGCCGCCTTGACCTCGACGCACCGATCCAGCGCTACGTCCCGAGCTTCCCTGTGAAGGCGTCCCCTGTGACCGCCAGGGAGCTCCTCAGCCACCTGAGCGGCATCCGACACTATCGGGGAGACGAGGAGCTGAGTGTCCGCGAGTATCCGTCCCTGACGGCCGCACTCGCGATCTTCGGGGATGACTCGCTTCTGCACGCCCCCGGCGCGCGGTTCACCTATAGCACCTATGGCTACACGCTGCTGGGTGCGGCGTTGGAGACCGCCGCCGGAGTCTCGTTCGTTGAGTATCTGCGCAGGCACATCTTTGCGCCGGCCGGAATCACGACGATGCGTGACGACAGTGTGGCGTTGCTCATCCCCAATCGCGCTCGTGGCCACTCCCGCGACTCGTCAGGTGTCATTCGAAATGCGGCGTTCCTGAATTCAAGCTACAAGACGCCGGGTGGCGGGTTGGTGTCGACGGCTGGCGATTTGGCGCGCTTCGCCGCGCGTCTCCAAGACGGATCTCTCGTTCGACCAGCGACGTTCCGGCAGATGGCGACCAGGGCTCGCACGACCGATGGAACGGAAGTGCCGTATGGATACGGTTTGATCATCGGGGAGATTCCAGACCTCGTCCCTGGCGCTCTATGGCATGGCGGCGTGCAACAGGGATTTACCTCGGTCGTGTACACGCTGCCCAGCGAACGGATCGCGCTCGCCGTCCTGACAAACATGGAAGGGATCCCGGTCTCCCTGGCGTCGCTCACCAATGCCCTCGCGCGCATCGTCACCGATGACCGGCATCACGAGACGTCCCCGCCGAGGCGACGGTGGCACGGTTGCCGAATGCGTTAGGCGGCCGCAGCATGCAACTCGCTTTGCTGGCCGTGACACCGTGACGTCAGCGATCCTGCTGGTGCTCGGGGGCGCAGTGTTTGGCATGCTCGGCCTGCTTCATACGTGGCTCACGTTTCGTGACATTGAGCGCCCGCGGCGCCTGGCCCCCGAGGACCCCACCGTCGCGGACGCCATGGCGTCTACGGGTCTTCGCATCGCGCGCGGAGGCACGACCATGTGGCGGGCGTGGGTCGGGTTCAACTTCAGTCATGGTCTTGGCCTGATGGTCTTTGCTGCTTGCACGATCGCACTGGGCCTGAGCCTGGATTCGGTGCGAGTACCTCACGGTCTGCTCCTGCTGCCGCCAGCCGTGGGTGGTGTTTACGCATTCCTCGCCGCTCGGTACTGGTTTCGGGTTCCCGCGCTGGGTACGGCACTCGGTACGCTCTGTTTCGCCGTCGCCTGGGCGCTGTATCGACTGCCGTCTCATTAAGGCGTGTAGGCAGACGGCCGCGGCCGACGTGTGAGGGACGAGACGCTAGAGCGCCGCCTAACTACGGTTGAAGCTGACGAGCGCAAGGCTCCAACCATCGCGACATAGCCTTTGTCACAGAGCATCACCACACGTCCACCGTGCGCGTCGGGACTGGACGGGGCGGTGACCTACTGGGCGGAGATCACTCGAAGCCGTTAGGCGCGCAAACGCGGGGTTGCCTAACGAGGCATTGGCGACGGGCTCAGCGGCAGTCCGGCCACAACAAGACCGCGGCCCACCTGTCTCGGGCCGAAAGCGGTGAGCATCACGCTCTAGTTGACATTCTACCAAACGGACGCAATACTCTGGTAGAATGTCGACTAGAGACGACTCCCCGACCCGAGATTCCCTCCTCCAGGGAACCCTCGACCTCCTGGTCCTGCGCATCCTCGCGCTCGGCCCTCACCACGGCCACGGCATCGCCATGGCCATCCAGACGCGATCCGGCGACACGCTCCTCGTCGATCACGGATCGCTCTACCCCGCCCTCCAGCGCCTCGAGCAGCGTGGCTGGATCAAGGGTGCGTGGGGCACCTCCGAGAACAAGCGCCGCGCACGCTTCTACTCACTCACCGCGACCGGCCGCAACCAGCTCACGCTGGAGGCGGGGCGCTGGAACCGTCTCGTCGAATCCATTGCCCGCGTTATGGAGCCGGGCCCCACGCCGGAGAAAGCCTGATGGTCGGCCGCCGATCGCAACGCGACTTCGAGGACGAGATCCACTCCCATCTGGAGCTCGAGGCCGAGCGTCTCCGCGCTCAGGGGATGAGTCCAGCCGACGCCGAGCTGGCCGCGCGTCGCAGCTTTGGTAACGTCGGCGTCGCCGAGGACCGCTTCTATCACGCGTCGCGCTTCGTGTCCATCCAGGATGCGGGGCGCGACCTCAAGCACGCATGGCGCGGGCTCCGACGCACGCCCGGATTCCTCGTCACGTGCATTCTGACGCTCGCGCTCGCGATCGGTGCGGTGACCGGCATGTTCAATGTCGTAAACACCGTCGTGCTGCGGCCGCTCCCGTTCCCGGGCTCCGATCGACTGGTCTCCATCTCGGGCACCGCACCGGGCTCCGACCTCCCGGAGCGCTTCGCTCCCGGGGCAGAGTTCTATCTCCACTACAAGGAGCGCTCGACGCTGCTCGACGGCATCTTCGTCTTCGGCTCGGGGTTTTCCACGTTCCGCGCCGGCGACCGGGTGGAGCGGATTCCGATGGCCTGGCCCTCCAACGACATGTACGGCACGCTCGGCGTGCGTCCGATCGCTGGAAGGCTGCCGGTGGCGGAGGACGGGGATGACGCAGTGCTCATCAGCGAGCGGCTCTGGAGCAGCTGGTTCGGACGTGATCCGTCGGTCATCGGCAAGTGGTACTTCGTCTCCGACAGCATGAAGCAGATCGTGGGCGTCCTGCCCGCGGAGTTTCGCGTCCCCGCCGACGAGACGATGCTCTGGGTGTCAGGCGAGATTCGTCTCGACCAGCTGCGCGTCGGGCAGTTCGGGATGCCCATAGTGGCGCGCATGAAGGAAGGCGTCACGCGCGAGCGGCTCGCCGCCGAGCTGACGCGAATCTCGAAAGAGCTGCCGTCGCGCTTCGGTGGTCCACCGAGCTACGCGCGAATCGTCGAGCAACACCGCGCTCTGGTCGATCCGCTGCTCGACGCCATGGTGGGCCCCACGGCCCGACGGTCGCTCTGGGTGCTGCTCGGCGCTGTGTCCGTCGTCCTCCTCATCGCGTGCGCCAACGTGGCCAACTTATTTCTGGTGCGCGCCGAAGCGCGAACCCGTGAGCTGGCAATCCGCCGCGCGATCGGCGCCAGTCGCGCGCAGCTCGTGCGACTTCAGATGGCCGAAGCATTCCTGGTCGCGCTAGTGGCCGGAGTCGTCGCGATAGTGCTGAGCAGGGTGACGCTGCCGCTGTTCATCGCTGCGGCACCCGAAGGGATCCCGCGTCTCGGGTTAGCGCGGCTCGACCTGCCGACCGTCGCGACGGCGTTCGGGATCGTCGTGCTCACCGCGTTCGCGTGCGGCGTGGTGCCGGCGCTGCGCGCGTCGTCTCCGGACCTAACGCGGCTGCGCGAGGGTGGTCGTGGCTCCACTGGAGCGAGACGCTGGGGGCGCGACATGCTCGTCGTCGCACAGACCGCGCTCGCGCTCATGTTGCTCATCGGCTCGGCGCTCCTGGTCCAGAGCTTCA
>JBKOYV010000377.1:0-16339 GCA_046725585.1 Gemmatimonadota bacterium
CCCCAGTCCCCAGTCCCCAGTCCCTGTCCACAGCGGCACATCCATCCAACCTGCCGAGCAGGCACTCCGGTCACGAGCGCGAACGGTTTTACGTCCTTCGTAACCACCGCGCCCGCACCAACGAACGCATACTCGCCCAGCGTAACCCCGCATACCACCGTCGCGTTCGCGCCAATCGTGGCGCCACGGCGAACGAGCGTACGCTGGTACTCGTGCTTGCGCGAGACGGCGCTCCGCGGGTTGATGACGTTCGTGAACACCATGGACGGACCGCAGAACACGTCGTCTTCGAGCTCGACACCTTCGTAGATCGAGACGTTGTTCTGGATCTTCACGTTGTTGCCGATGTGCGTGCCCGGCATCACGACCACGTTCTGACCGAGGCTGCAGCGCTCGCCGATCACGGCGCCCGGCATCACGTGACAGAAGTGCCAGATCTTCGTGCCGTCGCCGACCGATGCCCCGTCGTCGACGTAGCTCGACTCGTGGATGAACACGCCCATGACTCGGGATCTCCGTCGCCTAACGAGCCGCGCTCACGGAGACCGGTGTGTGGTGCGGCTGAGTTTCATGCGTGCGACCTCCCGCGCGCCAGTTCCGGAGGTCCTCATGCCACTCCTGCAACGAACGAATGCTCGGTCGCCGCGAGCGCAGCGCCAGAATGGCGTCGCGCGCCGCGGCCGCCGCCGACAGCGTGGTCGTGTAGGACACGCGATTCGCGATCGCCGCCTGTCGAAGCGTGTAGTCGTCGCGTTGTGCGTGCTTGCCGAGAGGCGTGTTGATCAGGAGTTGGACCTGGCCGTTTACGATCAGGTCGATCCCGTGCGGTCGTCCCTCGTGCACCTTGAATACTTCCTTCGCCTGGATCCCGCGCCCGCGCAGGTAGCGAGCGGTGCCCGGCGTCGCGTAGATGTCGAAGCCCATCTCGTGGAAGTGGTGCGCGATCGGCGTCACCGTGGGCTTGTCGGAATCGTTCACGGTGATGAACACCGCGCCCGAGAGCGGGAGCGCGTTGTCCGCCGCGAGCTGTGCCTTCGCAAAGGCACTGCCGAACGTGTTCGAAATTCCCATCACCTCGCCGGTCGACCGCATCTCGGGGCCGAGAATGGGATCGAACTCGCGGAACTTCGTGAACGGGAAGACGGCTTCCTTCACGCTCACGTAGTACGGAACGATCTCTTCGGTGAATCCGATCTCGTCCAGCGTCTCACCCATCATCACCCGCGCGGCAACGGACGCGAGCGGTACGCCGATCGCCTTCGACACGTACGGAATCGTGCGGCTCGCGCGCGGGTTGACCTCGAGAACGTACACCGTGTTGTTCTTGACCGCGTACTGGACGTTGATCAGTCCCACGACGCCAAGCGCTTTCGCGAGCTCGATCGTGTGGTGGCGCATGGTGTCGGTATCCGCGTCCGTGATGCGATACGGCGGCAGCACACATGCCGAATCCCCGGAGTGAATGCCGGCGTCCTCGATGTGCTGCATCACGCCCCCGATCACGACCTGCTTGCCGTCCGACACGGCGTCCACGTCCGCCTCGAACGCGTCCTCGAGGAACGAATCGATCAGCACGGGTCGGTCTTCCGAGACACGGGCGGCCGTCACGAAGTACTCGCGCAGCGTCTCCTCATCGTACACGATCTGCATGGCGCGTCCGCCTAACACGTACGACGGGCGAACGAGCACCGGATACCCGATCCGCTCCGCGACCGCCACCGCTTCGTCCACGCTGCTCGCCGTGCCGTTCTCAGGCTGCCGGATCTTCAATCGCCGAGCAATCTCCTCGAACCGCTTCCGGTCTTCGGCCACGTCGATCGCGTCTGGTGACGTGCCGAGAATCCTGACCCCTGCCGCCTCGAGTGGACGGGTGAGCTTGAGCGGCGTCTGGCCGCCGAGCTGCACGATCACCCCTTCCGGCTCCTCGCGACGCACGATCTCGAGCACGTCCTCCAGGGTCAGCGGCTCGAAGTACAACTTGTCGGAGATGTCGTAGTCCGTCGATACGGTCTCGGGGTTCGAGTTGATCATGATCGTCTCGAAGCCGCGCTCGCGAAGCGCCATGACGGCGCGCACGCAGCAGTAATCGAACTCGACTCCCTGCCCGATCCGGTTCGGGCCGCTGCCGAGAATCACGACCGACCGCCGCCCGGTTTTCGGAGCTTCGCTCTCCTCATCGTACGAGCTGTACAGGTAAGGCGTCTCCGACGGGAACTCACCGGCACAGGTATCCACCATCTTGTACGATGGGTGAACGCCTAACGACCAGCGGCGGGCTCGCACGGCGCCCTCGCTCTCGTCGCGGAGCGCGGCCAGCTGCCGATCAGAAAAGCCAGCCCGCTTCATCGTCCGAATGTCGTCGGCCGTGACGTCGCCCAGCGTGGCGTAACGGCGCTCGGCGTCGAGGATCTCCTGCATCTGGTACAGGAACCACCGGTCGATCTTCGTCAACTCATACACGTCATCGACTGACATCCCGGCTTCGAGCGCTCGTTTGATCTGGAAGATTCGCTCCGGGGTCGGCTGGCGGAGGGCCCCGCGCAGCGCCTCCACCGTATCGTCGGGCAGGCGATCGTCCGCCGGCCGGTCGCCGATCGCCCAGCCCGGGCGTCCGGTCTCGAGCGCGCGAAGTCCCTTCTGGAACGCCTCCTTGAACGTGCGACCGATCGCCATCGACTCGCCGACGGACTTCATCTGCGTCGTGAGATACGGGTTCGCGCGAGCGAACTTCTCGAAGGCGAACCGCGGACACTTGACCACGACGTAATCCAGCACCGGCTCGAACGACGCCGGCGTCGTCTTCGTGATGTCGTTCGGGATCTCGTCGAGCCGATAGCCGACCGCGAGCTTCGCGCCGATCCGGGCAATCGGGAACCCGGTTGCCTTCGAGGCAAGCGCCGAGGACCGCGAGACGCGCGGGTTCATCTCGATCACGACCATCTCGCCGTCGTTCGGGTTGATCGCGAACTGGATGTTGCACCCACCCGCGTCGACACCGATCTCGCGGATCACCGCGACCGCGGCGTCCCGCATGACCTGATACTCGCGGTCGGTCAGCGTCATCGCCGGCGCGACGGTGATCGAGTCGCCGGTGTGTACGCCCATGGGATCGATGTTCTCGATCGAGCACACGATCACGACATTGTCCGCGTGGTCGCGCATGACCTCGAGCTCGAACTCCTTCCAGCCGAGCAGGCTCCGTTCAATGAGGACCTGACTCGTGGGGGATTCGGCCAACCCACGGCGCACGATCGTTTCGTACTCTTCGCGGTTGTACGCAACGCCGCCACCCGACCCGCCTAACGTGAAGGACGGCCGGATGATCGCCGGGTACCCCACGTACTCCCCGATCGTGAGTGCCTCGTCCCACGTGTGGGCGATCCGCCCCTGCGGGACCTGCAGTCCGATGCGCTGCATCGCGGCGGCGAACTCCGCCCGATCCTCCGCAACCTTGATCGCGCGCGCCGTGGCGCCGATCAGCTCCACGTTGTGCTTCTGGAGCACCCCGCGCTCGGACAGCTTCATCGCCACGTTGAGCGCCGTTTGTCCGCCCATCGTCGGCAGGAGCGCGTCCGGCTTCTCGCGCTCGATCACGAGCTCGACGAAGTCCGGCGTCACGGGCTCGATGTAGGTCCGGTCCGCGATCTCGGGGTCCGTCATGATCGTCGCCGGGTTCGAGTTCACGAGGATCACCTCGTAGCCCTCTTCCCTCAGCGCACGCGCGGCCTGAGTGCCGGAGTAGTCGAACTCGGCCGCCTGCCCAATCACGATCGGGCCGGAGCCGATCACCAGGATTCGATGTATGTCGGTGCGACGAGGCATGTGAAAACTCGGGCTTATCTCGCTTCGGATCGATGTCGTGCCAGATCCGCTTCCACCATCATTGCGACCAGCTGTTCAAACGTCACCTTGGGCGACCAGCCCAATACGCGCCTGGCCTTCGACGGGTCGGCGACGAGGAGATCCACTTCCGCGGGTCTGAAGAACTTCTCGTCCTGCACCACGTGGTCGCGGTAATCGAGCCCCGCGGCCTGAAATGCCAGCTCGCACAGCTCTCGAACCGAGCGCGTAACGCCCATGCCAACAACGTAGTCGTCAGGGGCCGGCTGTTGCAGCATCAGCCACATCGCCTCGACGTAGTCGCCGGCGAACCCCCAGTCGCGGCGCGCGTCGAGGTTACCCAATCGCAGCTCCGACTGAAGTCCGAGCTTGATGCGCGCGACGCCGTCAGTGACTTTCCGCGACACGAACTCGAGCCCGCGCCGCGGGCTCTCGTGGTTGAAAAGGATTCCGGACACCGCGTACATGCCGAAGCTCTCGCGGTAGTTGACCGTGATCCAGTGCCCGTAGACCTTCGCGACCCCGTACGGGCTCCGCGGATAGAACGGCGTCGACTCGCGTTGCGGCGTCTCGACCACCTTGCCGAACATCTCGCTCGAACTGGCCTGATAGAACCGCGCGCTGCGCGCCGCCTTCTTCGCTGCCTCGAGCATTCTCGTCACGCCGAGGCCAGTGAACTCGCCCGTGAGCACGGGCTGCGTCCACGACGTTCCGACGAAGCTCTGCGCGGCGAGGTTGTAAATCTCGTCGGGCTGATACTCGCGCACTGCGTCTACAAGCGAATGCTGATCGAGCAGGTCCGCGGAAACGAACTCCACGCGATCGAGGATATGGGCAATTCGCTCGAACGCTGTCGTGGAGCTCCGCCTCACCATGCCAACAACGCGGTACCCCTTCGCCAGTAGCAGCTCGGCGAGGTACGAACCGTCCTGCCCGGTAACTCCCGTTATGAGCGCAGTCGGCATCGGCAGGACCAGGTAGAAAAAAGGGAGCCCCCGAAGGAGCTCCCCTTTCCTCGGCCTTCACCGAGATCAAGCAACGACGGGGCCACGCGGTGCACGTTGGACCTTGCCGGCATGCAGGCATCGGGCGCAGACCTTCACGCGCTGCGTCCTTCCGTCGACGACGACGCGAACGACCTGCAAGTTCGGCTTCCAGATCCGACGCGTCTTGTTGTTGGCGTGCGAGACGTTGTTACCGAACGCGACTCCGCGATCGCAGGAGTAGCAGCGATTCCGGTTGATAGGCATTTCGTCAGCCCTCGATCAGCTCGATACGCGCCATCTCTGCACCATCACCCTTGCGGTGGCCGGTCTTGAGAATGCGCGTATAGCCGCCGGCGCGCTTCGCGAACCGCGGCCCGATTTCCTGGAACAACTTGTCGGCCGTCTCGCGCTTCTGCACGTGACGACCAGCCAAGCGACGCGCGTGCAGGGTGCCATTGCGCGCCTTCGTGATCAGCTTCTCCACGAACGGCCGAAGCTCTTTGGCCTTCGCCTCGGTCGTCTCGATCGCGCCGTGCTCGATGAGCGAGGACGCGAGATTACGCATGAGCGCGAGCTTCTGCTCGCTCGTACGGCGCAGCTGCCGCCCCGCCTTCCGATGACGCATGGGTCTTACTCCTCTTCGTCGTCAGGCGCGTTCGCAGCGGCGCGGCTCGGCGGCGTTCCCCAATCGGTGATCCGAACGCCGTCGCCGTTCTCGTCCCAACGCATCCCAAAGTTCAAACCTTCGCGCTCGAGGAGATCGGCAATCTCCTGAAGCGACTTTTTCCCGAAATTCTTGACCTGGAGAATCTGGCTCTCGGTCTGGCGAACGAGATCACCCAACGAGCGGATGTTCGAGTTCTTGAGCGAGTTGACCGACCGAACGGAAAGCTCGAGATCATCGATCGGCGTGCGGAAGAGCTCCGCCAGCCGATGCGCATCTCCACTGGACTGCTCGGCACCGCCGCCCACTGGGGCCGACGCGTGTGATCCGAAGCCGGCGAAGTACTGGAAGTGCGTCTGCGCGAGCGCCGCGGCGTAACTCACCGCCTCCTCGGGCGTGATCGTCCCGTTCGTCTCCACCGTGAGCACGAGACGGTCGTAGTCCGTACGCTGTCCGACACGCGTCTCCGCAACCGAAAAATTGGCGCGGCGGACCGGGTTGTAGATCGAGTCGATGCGAACGAGGTCGATCGGCAGTCCTCGATCGATCACATGCTGGTCCGCTTCGACGTACCCGCGGCCCTTGTTCACATACAGCTCGACGTTGATGTCGCGGTCGTCCTGAAGCGTGAACAGGTGATGGCGATTGTCGATGACGCGAACGCCGCCCTGATCCTGAATGTCGGCAGCCGTGATCGGGCCCGCCTCGGACTTCGAGATCCGAAGAATCGCTTCGTCGAGATCGTCGGCGAGGGAAAGCGTGAGCGTCTTGAGGTTCGCAATGATCTGGTGCACGTCCTCGACCACCCCGGGGATGGTCTGGTGCTCGTGAACCACGCCGTCAATGCGGAAGCCCCAGACGGCCGAGCCGCGCAGCGACGAGAGCAGCATGCGCCGCATCGCGTTGCCGAGCGTGTGGCCGAAGCCACGCTCGAGAGGCTGGAGACGGAATTCTGCTACGTTCGCGTTGTCGTCGCGCTTGGTGGCTTCAACCAGCTGCGGACGAACCAACCCTGTGAGATCGATGACCTGTGCCATTTCTTCGCTATCCTGAACGGTCTTACCGAGACATCGCCTCGGCAACGCCTCACCCCGCCCCTAGCGCGCGGTGAGCTCGTATGAGGGCTAGGGCCCCGACCAGAAAACGGGAACTGGAATCCGGGAACGGGGAACCGTACCTCCTCGAGGAGCCACTGTTCCCCGTTCCCTGTTCCCGGTTCCCGCGTTACTTCGAGTAAAGCTCTACTACGAGTTGCTCCTGAGCGGCGATCGGGATGCTGGTCCTCTGCGGGCGCTCGAGCATTCGGCCGCTGAAGGTGTCCCGATCGACTGCGATCCACGAAAGCGGCGCGCCGCGGGTCGACTGGTCCATCGCGGACATGATCGACGCCATCTCCCGTGACTTCATGCGCACGCGCACTTCCTCGCCGGGATCGACGAGATAGCTGGGGACGTCGACGGTCTTCTGATTGATCTCGACGTGACGATGCCGAATGAGCTGACGTGCCGCCTTGCGGCTGGCCGCGAAGCCCATGCGATACACGACGTTATCAAGCCGGCTCTCGAGTGCTGCGAGAAGGTTGTGACCGGTGATTCCTGGCAGCGTCGCGACGCGCTCGAACGTGTTGCGGAACTGACGCTCGCTCACGCCATAGATGCGCTTGATCTTCTGCTTCTCGCGCAGCTGCTTCGAATACTCCGACGACTTGCGGCGGCGTGCCGTGTTCTGGCCATGCTGGCCGGGCGCGTAGGGGCGACGCTCGACCGGGCACTTCTCGGTGAAGCACTTGGTGCCCTTGAGGAAGAGCTTCGTACCCTCGCGACGGCACTGACGGCAGCTGGGTCCTGTGTAGCGAGCCACGGTCAGACCCTCCGACGCTTCGGAGGACGGCAGCCGTTGTGCGGGATCGGCGTGACATCCTTGATCGACTTCACCTGCAGGCCAGCGGCGGCCAGCGCCTGGATCGCCGACTCTCGGCCGGAGCCCGGGCCCTGCACACGTACGTGAACCCGTCGAACGCCGAGTGACATCGCCTCACGGGCGGCCTGCTCCGCCGCGACAGTAGCGGCGAACGGAGTCGACTTCTTGGATCCCTTGAAGCCAGCCTTGCCCGACGAACCCCACGACACGGCGTTGCCGTGCGAGTCGGTGATGGTGATCGTCGTATTGTTGAACGTCGCGCTGATGTGGGCGACGCCTTCTGCCTCGATGACGCGCTTGCTCTTTTTCGCGGTTGCCATAGGACTACTTGGTGACCTTCTTCTTGCCGGCGATCGCGCGGCGTGGGCCCTTTTTGGTGCGTGCGTTCGTGTGCGTGCGCTGACCGCGAACCGGCAGTCCGCGACGATGGCGGATTCCGCGATAGGAACCGATGTCCATCAAGCGCTTGATGTTCATGGCGACTTCGGTGCGGAGCGCGCCTTCGACGCGGTAGTCGCGCTCGATCGCCTGTCGCAGCCGATTCACATCGGCGTCATTGAGATCGCGAACGCGAAGGTCAGGGCTCACGCCGGTCGTCTGCAGAATCTTGCGCGCGGTCGGGCGACCGATTCCGAAGATGTACGTGAGACCGACCTCGACCTTTTTGTCACGCGGGAGATCGACGCCAGCAATTCGAGCCATATTCTACCCTTGCCGCTGCTTGTGCTTGGGGTTTCGCTTGCAAATGATCCGCGTGACGCCGGCGCGTTTCACCACTCGGCAGTGCTCACAGATCGGCTTAACGCTGCTGCGGACTTTCACAGGGCGCTCCACTCAAAACAAAGGAAATTTCGGCCAAGACACTCAGACTAACGGGCTTAGCCCCGTTATGCAAGGGATGAAGCCCGCCCGCTGGCCCTTCTGGGAATCCTAGACGCCGACGGAAGTCAGGTCGGCCAGAACCGCATCCATCGCTTCGGATGGGACGGGGGCCGCTGTCACCGGACGACCAACGACGATGTATCGGGCGCCGGCGGCCGACGCCTCCGACGGCGTGACCACACGACGCTGATCGTGGGCGGCGCCGCCGCCCAGGCGGATCCCGGGTACCAGGATCGCCAGCGCCTCTCCGAACCGCGCCCGTACTGCGGGTGCCTCCGCGCCCGAGCAGACAATCCCGTGGGCATGCGCACGCGCCGCGAGATCGGCGAGCCTCGTCACTTCCTCGCTCGCGACCACGCCTGGTCTGCCGGTGGCCTGCGCCAGCGAATCATCGTCGAACGATGTCAGCACCGTCACGGCGAGAATGCCGGTCCCTTCACCGCCTCCTTCCACCGCGGCTTCGAGCATTGCCAATCCACCGGACGCGTGGACGGTCAGCAGGCGAACGCCGAGACCAGCTGCGGATCGCGCGGCGCCGCGTACCGTGTTCGGGATGTCGTAGAGCTTGAGATCGAGAAAGACGTCGCAGCCGGCGTCGCGCACTCGCGCGACGACGCTCGGCCCCGCTGCGGTGAACAACTCGCTTCCAATCTTGTAGAATTGGCAGCGATCACCGAGCGACTCGACGACGCGCATGGCCGCATCGGCCGACGGCACGTCGAGCGCGACGATTGGCGTGGTCCTCACGCTGGCCACTCCAGCGTGCCGGTAAGGTCGGAAAGTGCGCCGACTTCATGATCTCGGCACCACGCGTCGAGGCCCTCCACGAGGCGCTCCGGAAGTCGCGGATCGCGAAGCGCACCCGTCCCGATCGCGACGAGCGATGCCCCGGCGATCAGATACTGCAGCACGGCATCGACGCTGTTGATTCCGCCTATGCCAATGATTGGGACGTTGGTTTGCTTCCGGACCTTCCACGTCGCGAGCACACCAACGGGCAGCAGGCCCGGTCCGCTCACGCCGCCGGTACCGTAGCCGAGGGCCGGCCGTCGGCGCTCGACGTCGATGGCCAACCCGGGGATCGTGTTCACGACGCTTATCGCATCCGCCCCTGCCTCGACCGCGGTGCGCGCGACACCACCTATGTCCGCGAGCGTGGGCGAGAGCTTCACGATCAGGGGGCGCGCGGTCACCGACCTCGCTCCGGACACGACTTCGCGAAGCGCGCACGGGTCGGCGCCGAACTCGGTGCCGCCAGCCTTGGTGTTCGGACAGCTGACGTTCAGCTCGAAGCCATGGACCGGGGCGCCGTCGAGCTGCTCGATCACGCGGGGGAACTCGTCGGTCTGGAAGCCGATCACGTTCACGATGGTTCGCGCGTTAGGCAGGGAGCGCCCCATCCATGGCAGGTGTCGCTCGCGGACCTCGGCCACGCCGGGATTTGCGAGCCCCACCGCGTTGATCATGCCGCCATCGAACTCGGCGACGCGAGGAGCTGGCGCCCCGAATCTCGGCTCGAGACTCACCGCCTTCGTGATGACCCCACCCAGCCGATCGAGGTTCACCACCTCGTCGAGCTCCTCGCCGTAGGCCGCGGTGCCCGCGGCGAGCAGGATCGGGTTTTGAAACGAGACGCCGCAAAACTCCACGGCAAGCCGCCGATGCTGTGCTCGCGCGGCGTACGCGCTCACTGGCCCGCGGCGTTGGCGCGCCGCTGGTAGCCTGCCAGATACTGCATTGTCGCGTCGGCGATGGAGGCGGCGATCTCGCGCTGTCGCTGCGAATCGCGGAGGTAGCGCGCCTCGGCGGGGTTCGTGCCGAAACCGATCTCGATGAGGACCGACGGCATGAAGGCCGTCACCAGGACGCGAAAGCCGGCCTGCTTGACGCCGCGGTTCGGACCGGGATGCATCTTCGCGAGCGATCGCTGCACGGTTGCCCCGAGCTCACTCGATTCGCGCAGATGCTGGTTCTGCTCCATGTCGTGGACGATGAAGCTCAGCGGGTCGTTGGCAGCGACGTCGTGCGAGATCTCGTATTTCACAACCTCGTTCTCCATCGCCTCCACGCGGCGCGCATCCTCCGTCTTGGCCTCCGATAGAAAATACGTCTCGAAGCCGCGCGCGGCACCGGGCTGCTTCCAGTTCGGATTGGCCGCATTCACGTGGATTGACAGGAACACGTCTCCCTTCTTCGCGTTCGCGATGCGGCCGCGGTCGCTGAGCGCGATCAACGTGTCCGTCGATCGAGTCATGACGACGGAGACTCCGCGTTCCTGCAACGCGTCGCGGAGCGCCAGCGAGACGTCCAGCGTGATGTCCTTCTCTCGTATCTCCCAGTCTGCTCCGATCGGCCCGCGCATCCCACGATCCGGGCCGCCGTGCCCGGCATCCACAATGACGGTGAACGACCGCGCCTTTGCAGGCGCTGGAGTCGCGGCGACTTGGCGCTGAAGCACTGCGCGGCGCGTGTCGAACGTGACGCCGGTTGCGACCCGCGGCAAGAAATCACTCACGAACGAATACGGCAGATAGAGCGTTCCGGCGCGCACCACCGGCTCGGCCGCGAGTGGCAGCGTCTGGCTGCCGACTCGCACGAACGGCACGCCCGCCGTCACGGCTACCCGGACCCCGGCTACGGCAACGATGTACTCATCGCGCGAGCTCGTCTCGATCTGCCCACCCATGGCCGCCGCGAACGCATCGGCCGACACCACCGGGCCGCGTTCGGTCAGCGAGACCGAAACCGTCGTCGTCTTCTCACCGTTCCGGACGGTCACGCTCGACAACGGCTGTCCAACGGCCTGCTGCAGCAACAGGGCAACGGCGACGATCATCGCACCCGCGCCACGCGCGCCATCTCGCGCTCGTCGGTTCGCTTGCGGTCGTCCGCCCGCTTGTCGTGCAGCTTCTTCCCCTTGCCTAACGCGAGGTTGACCTTCGCGACTCCGCCGCGGAAGTACAGCTCGAGTGGTATCAGCGTGAGGCCCTGGCGCTCCACGGCTCCGATCAAGCGACGGATCTCCTTGCGATGCAGCAGCAGCTTTCGGGTGCGGGTCGGCTCGTGATTGAACTGATTGCCCTTTTCGTATGGCGAGATGTGCAGGTTCAGCAGAAACACCTCGCCGTCCGTGACGACCGCGTAGGCGTCGGCCATCGTCGCCTTGCCATCGCGAAGCGACTTGACCTCCGTTCCGGTGAGGACGAGCCCCGCCTCCCAACTATCCAGAAT
This sequence comes from Gemmatimonadota bacterium, assembly GCA_046725585.1. Lineage (GTDB taxonomy): Bacteria > Gemmatimonadota > Gemmatimonadetes > Gemmatimonadales > Gemmatimonadaceae > JAJKIV01. The sequence goes on from JBKOYV010000377.1 coordinate 11,524, forward strand.
GTGGTAGTCGTGGCGGGCGCGCTTGTTCCGCGCAACGATATGTCGGTCGTCCTGCTTATCTGACTCAGCCATCTGCTCCGCTCGTTGCCGCGGGCCCGGTGGCCCGACTCGGGACGCATCCTCGCCTGCCAGATCCAAGAATAGGAGCCTCGGTTGCACGGGCAAAGTGCTGCGGCGCACACTGGTGTCAGCGTTGCCTTTCCCTATGGGCTCCGATACGTTTCGGCTCCTTCGCCGAAGTGGTGGAACTGGTAGACGCGCTGCATTCAGGGTGCAGTGGGCGACAGCCCGTGGGGGTTCGAGTCCCCCCTTCGGCACTTGCGAAAGTCGCCGATTTCAAGGAGTCGGAGTCGTTGATCGAGCACCAATCAACGGCTCTGGCTCCTTGATTCGTTTTTGCACCTTCAACCGCGCGGCGGAGGAACGGTCTGAATCGCGGATGGCGGCACGTTCTCGGGAAGCGTAGCGGTTCCGAATGCCTTCCGCAGCGCCTCGTTCGCCTGCTCGAGATAGCGAGACACGATAGCTCCAGCCCGTTCGATATCGGGCTTGGTCGGGAATGACAACCCGGCTACGAACAGCAACGCCTTGCCAAGGCGAGCGCCTGTCGGCTCGGGCGACGAGCGCGCGTTGATCGCGTGGCCGAGCGTACGCAGCCGTGCGTTGAACTGCTGTTCGGCAACGTGTCGCATTTCGGCCGCGATGTTTGGGTCCTTCGACCAGCTCTCGCCGAGCTCGCGAGCGACCGCGGATGCGGTTCGATCGTCGAGCGCATCGCGCTCCGCGGAGAGGAGCCCGGTTGCACGCCGGGCGTACCGGAGCTCCCATCGAGCGCGATCCGAGTCACCACGAGTCGCGACGTCGCTCAGCCACGACACGTCAGCCTCCTCGGGGTCCTCGAGCAGACTGCGTACATACGACGCGGCGCTCCTCCGCAGCCGACGCTGCTCTCGCCACGCCGAGAGAAACGGAGGGGCCATGACGCCTTGCTGCGCTGGGCGTCAGACCGTGAGCACAGGAAGGCCGACGCGCTGACGCACGGTACGCTCGTCGACGAGCAGGTCGCCGAGGTGAACGCTCTCGAGCACGTCGTCGATCTTGCGCTGCAGCAACATCCACACCGGCCGAATGCTGCAGCTCTGCGACTCGGAACACCGCTCTTCGCCAACCGGGTGACTGACGCAGTGAAGATCGAACGTTGCGAGCTCCGACGCCGCGATCACTTCGCGCACCGAGATCTCATCGGGCGCCTTCGAGAGGGTGTAGCCACCTCGCGCGCCGCGAGTGCTCGTCACGAGCCCCGCGCGCCGGAGCCGGAGCAGAATCTGCTCGACGTAATCGGCGGGCAACCGCTCACCGGCCGCGATCTCGCGCCCGGTAATCGGCCCTTCCCCTGCCCGCTTCGCGAGATGGAGGGCGCAAATCAGCCCGTATTCTGCCCACGTGGTAATGCGCACGACCGAAAGCTACAGCGCGCTGCCGGGGAGTGTGAGGGTGGCGTACCTCTGCAGACCGCTACCCGCCCGCGCTCACGCTGTGAGCGCCGCCGGGAACACCGATCTCGGTCATCTTCCTGAGATCCAGCACGTCGTCGATCAGTTCGTCGGGAAGAATCTTGTCGCGCTTCACCAGCTCGCGAATCAGGACGCCTTCCTTCACCGATTGCTTGCTGATTTCCGCGGCCCGAGCATAGCCGATGTGCGGCATGAGCGCCGTCGCGAGGGCCGCGGAGCGTTCGACCCAATACGAGCACATCTCCTCGTTCGCCGTGATCCCCTTCACAGTGCGCTCGGCGAGAACCTGCGCCGCATTGGTCAGGATGGTCATCGAAAGCAGAATGTTGTGACCGATGACGGGCATCATCACGTTCAGCTCGAGCTGGCCGTGCTCGGCCGCGATCGCAACGGTGGTGTCGCAGCCGATGACCTGGAAGCACACCTGATTCACCATCTCCGGGATCGACGGATTGATTTTCCCAGGCATGATCGATGAGCCGGGCTGCACGGCGGGAAGCGTGATCTCGTTGATGCCTGTTCGCGGCCCCATGACCATGAGTCGAAGGTCACTCGCAATCTTGCTCAGATCGATCGCGAGGCCACGCAACGTTGCGCTGAACGCCGCGGCGTCGCCCATGCTCTGCATCAGCTGAACACGATCCTCGCCAACGCGGAGGTCGAGCCCTGTGATCTGTCTGAGGTATTTGTTCATCAGATCCGGGTACTCCTTCTCGACCGTCACGCCCGTGCCGACTGCGCTGCCGCCGATTCCCAGATCGCGCAGGTAGTCGGCGGCCTGCTGGGCGCGGCTGAGCGCACGGCTGATGGATCCCGCGTACGCCGTGAACTCCTGGCCGAGCCGGATCGGCATGGCGTCCTGGAGATGCGTTCGCCCAGCCTTCACGATGTGGTCGAACTCGCGCCCCTTCTCGGCGAACGCATCACGGAGCTTCTCGAACGCATCGACGAGCGCCGGCAACTCGGCCAGGATCGACAGGCGGATGTTCGTAGGAATCGTGTCGTTCGTGGACTGCGCCATGTTCACGTGATCATTCGGATGCACCGGCTTGTACTCGCCCCGCTTCCCGCCGAGGAGCTCGTTGGCGCGATTCGCGAGCACTTCGTTCACGTTCATGTTGAGGGACGTGCCCGCGCCGGCCTGAAACGGATCGACGATGAACTGCGCGTCGTGCTTGCGATCGAGCGCCTCGTCGGCCGCCCGGACGATAGCGTCGGCGGACCGCTCGTCGAGCCGCCCGGTCTCCCGATGTGTCAGCGCCGCCGCCTTCTTGATCCACAGCTGCGATCGGACGAGCGGCCACAGCGGCCGCAATCCACTGATCGGGAAGTTCTGCTGAGCACGAACGGTCTGGACGCCGTAGAGCGCCTCGCTCGGGACTGACAGCGGGCCGAGGGGGTCCTTCTCCGTTCGCGTGTCGTTCGTCATGGCCGTTTTCCTCTATCCGTAACAAGACACAGGTTCCCGCCGAAGACGGTCGTCAGGGGTGCACGGTGACCAGCGGTTCCGTCATAGTGCGGGTTGGCGAGCGCGCGGGCAATGAGACGAGAACCAGCGTGGTTGCGGCGGCGACCATGGCGAGGCCGAGCCACGCGACACTGGCGGCATGGAGGCGTCCGAAGGCGACGCGTCTGGGATCGCCCGGTGGGAGCTGTTCGACTGGGCCGCCGATCTCCTGTCGCACTCGCTCAATGCGAGGCCCCACCGCGAACTGCGCCGCGGCGCACGACAGCGCGACCACGACGAGCGCGGCGCGCCTAACGCGGAGCGATCGCCCCGTGTCGGCGCGGTCCAGCCAGAGGGCGACCAGCGCAACCACGATCCCGGTGATGAACACGACCGGGAGCACTCGACCCACGAGCGCGCCGGCGAGGGCGCGCGACGGCAGCACGGCGAACGCGGCCGGCGCGACGACCGCCGCAAACAACACGGCAGCGCCTAACCACGCCGAAAGGAGCAATGCGACGCGGCCGGCGCGAGTCACGCGCCGACGATCCGCGTTACACCCGTGAGGAACGGGTTCGTCGCCGTCTCGGTGCCGATCGTGGTCACGGGGCCATGCCCCGGATACACCACGGTGTCTTCCGGCAGTGTCATGATGCGATGCAGGGACGCAGCCAGGTCCCGCGGGTTCGACATCGGCAGGTCGGTTCGCCCAATGGATCCGGCGAACAGGCAGTCTCCAACGAGCGCAACACCGTGCCCGTGAAAGACAACGTGGCCAGGCGCATGGCCGGGCACGTGCATCACGTGCATGCGAAGCCCCGCCAGCTCGAGCACGTCACCGTCGCCTAACGCGCGATCCGGAGGATCGGGCTGCTCGAACGGCAACCCGTACAGCGCCGCCTGACGCGAGGCCATGGCGTAGAGCGGTCCGTCGAGAGGGTGCAGATACACGGGAATGTCCCACCGGCGGCGAAGCCCAGAGATGGCACCGACGTGGTCCAGGTGGGCGTGAGTCAGCCAGATCCCCTCGGGTACGGCGCCGGAGCGCTCGACCGCCGCAATGATGCGCTCGGGTTCCGCGCCGGGGTCGATGATGGCACACCGCGTCCCACCGGGCTCCAGCAGGAGATAGCAGTTCTCCTGAAACGCGCCAACGGTGAGTCCGGTGACCGATACGTTCACGACGCTTTCCACTCTTGCGTCAACGTTACCGGCGCCTCCGCGGTCTCGAGCACCGGCGACTCACCGAGCCCGAGATGCGCGAGCCACCGTTCCGCTTCGAGCGCGGCCATGCAACCGGTGCCCGCGGCGGTGATCGCCTGACGGTAGTAGTCGTCCATGACGTCGCCGGCGGCGAATACGCCGCCCACAGTCGTTGCCGTGCGCCAGGCTTTGGGGGTCTTGATGTATCCGTGCGGCGTGAGGTCGAGCTGCCCCCCGAGAAAGGCCGTGTTAGGCGTGTGGCCAATCGCGATGAAGAGCCCGCCGACCGACATGTCCGACTTCTCTCCGGTCGCGGTGTTCTCCAACCTGATACCCGTGATCGTATCGTAGCCGAGCACTTCGACGACCCGCGTGTTCCAGACCGGCTTGATCTTCGGGTGGTTGAGTACCCGATCGGCCATGATTTTGGACGCGCGCAGCTCGTCACGTCGGTGAATGAGCCGGACCTCGCGCGCAAATTTCGTCAGGTACAGCGCCTCCTCCATCGCCGAGTCGCCGCCGCCCACGACGGCGAGCACCTTGTCGCGAAACGCCGGAAGGGCGCCGTCGCAGACCGCACAGGCCGAGACGCCGCCACCCATCTGGGCAAGGCGCTCCTCGTTAGGTACCCCCAGCCAGTTCGCGCGTGCAC
>JBKOYV010000481.1:0-3481 GCA_046725585.1 Gemmatimonadota bacterium
CCTCGGTGCTGCACGCCGTCGCCGAAGTCGGCTTGGCCGAGCGGCAGTTCCCGTCGCGCGTGACCGAGAGCGACGCCCGTGAAGGCCGCGCGGCCCGGAGCGCCGAGCGGAGGAGAAGCGGCGAGAGCAGGCTCATGATCCGCTCTCGTGGGCGCATCGCATTCGTGCCGCTGTCGGACATCGAGTGGATCGAGACGTCGCGCAACTACGTCCGGGTGCGGGCGAAGGGCGTCTGGCACACGGCGCGCGAGCCGCTCACAACGTTCGCGAACCGACTCGACCCACTACAGTTCGTACAGGTGAGCCGGTCGTGTATCGTGAACCTCGATCGCGTGTGTGAGTTTCGTCGTCAGGCGAATGGCCAGTACGTGGTGGTGCTCGATGACGGCCAGCGACTCGTGGCGAGTCGCCGCTATGGCGCCAAGCTCGCGCCCGCGGAGCAAGACCAGGCGGGGCCAATCTAGCTCCCACGATCTGGATGCAGGGATCGATTCGGGAATGCTCCCGGACAGCACGCGACGCACGCCGCTGTGCTTCGAACCTGCGCGCTTCGTCCCGCCAAAATTGTCGTGGCGACTCGCGAGGCAAACACTGAGTGCATACCCGCGCTGCTCGCGGGCGCGCCGCGAAGCAACGCCAGGAAGCCACTCAGCGGAGGATGAACGCATGCGGACGGCATGGCGTATCGCCATCGGCGTCGCCACAGTGTCAGTCGCCGTTGGTACTCTTGGAGCACATCGGTTCGCGTCGGCAACGCCGAGCGTCGAGCGAGCGACCCCCGGGCCGCTCTCGCCCGAGATGTGGGGCCCGGGCCTCATTTCGACGCCACTCGACGAGCTGAACACCGTGTTTTCGCCCGATGGGAAGGAGCTCTACTGGTCGATCGCCCTTCCGCAACAGAACGGTGGCGTGATCATGATGTCGAAGCTCGTGAATGGAAAATGGACATCGCCCGAGATCGCGCCGTTCTCGGGACAGTACACGGACTGGGACCCGTTCTTCACGCCGGACGGCAAGAAGATCGTGTTCGTATCCAACCGGCCTAACGGGACGGAGCAGAAGGGGCCACCCGACTACGACCTCTGGGTCGTCACGAGGACGGCGACCGGCGGATGGACCGCGCCCGAAAATCTTGGCGCGCCGGTGAATACTCCGCGGCCGGAGTACTATCCGTCGATCGCGTCGGATGGGACGCTCTACTTCAGCTCGAACCACGAGGGGAAGCCCGGCGCGTTCGACCTCTTCCGGTCGAAGCTGGTGGACGGCAAGTATACCGAGCCGGAGAACCTGGGGCCTAACGTGAACGCACCGACTCCGGAGATCGACAACTACATCGCGCCCGACCAGAGCTACATCATTTTCAACGCCTCCGGCCGCCCCGACGACCTGGGTCGCGGCGATCTCTACGTCAGCTTCAACGAGAACGGCCAGTGGACGCCGGCAAAGCATTTGCCGGCACCCATCAATACATCCGCGCGCGAGTACTGCCCGATCGGGTCTCCGGACGGCCAGTTCCTGTACTTCACGAGCCTGCGCGGATTCGCCGACGGGCCGCGGACGCGTCCGTTCACGACGAAGGAGCTCAAGGATGGCCTGGCGAGCACGCTCAACGGCGGAGGAAACATCTATCGAGTGCCGATGAAGGACATCCTGGCGTTGAAATAACTGCCGGGAAGCGGGAACTGCCGGGAAGCGGGAGACGGGAGACGGGAAGCGGGTAGGAAGCGTAGAACCCTCGGGATGCCTCTCTACGTGAGATGAGCATCCCGAGGGTTCTCCGTCTCCCGTCTCCCGTCTCCCGCTATTGTGCGGTGACCCTCGGAAACTTCCCGTCTCGCATAGCGGCGTTCCACGCAAACACCGCCATCACGATCGCCGACTGCTGAAGGTCCTTCTCGCTCACACGCTCGTAGAAGTCCGCGTTCGTGTGGTGCGTACGGACGTCGTAGTCCCGATAGTCCTTGAGCGTCGTGAACCCCGGAATCCCCACCGCGGTGAAGCTCAGGTGATCCGTGTTGCCGATCTTGTCCACCGGATTTCGCTTCACGCCCAGATCGCCTAACGCACGCAGCCACTCGTCGAAGATCGCCTTCGCGCCGGCATTCTCCTCCGAGTAGAAACCGTACGTCGGCCCCATCCCCGGATCGTCGTTCAGGTACACCGCGATCGCGTCGCGCGCCGCGGTGTTCGCGTCACCCTTGAGGTGCCTGTCCACGTACGCCTTCGATCCGAGCAGGCCTTCCTCTTCCCCTCCCCACAGCGCGAGGCGGATCGTGCGGCGCGGCGTGGCACCCACGGCCTTCAACATCCGCATTGCCTCCATCGTCGCCGCCACCGCATCCGCATTGTCCGTCGCGCCCGTCGCCGAGTGCCACGAGTCCAGATGGGCGCCGACGAGGACGACCTCGTTCCTGAGCGCCGGGTCGGTACCGGGAATCTCGGCGATCACGTTGTACCCGCTCGTGTCCGCCGCCTGATACTTCACACGAACCTCAGCGCTCACGCGAACCGGCGTGCCGTGCTGCGCAAGCCGAGTGATCATGTTGTAGTGCTCGGCGGCAAGAATGACGCTCGGGACGGCGTCGTCCTTTGTCCCGCGGTTGCCCAGGACGAACAGGGTGCCGTGCTGCCCCTGGTTCGGCCGCAGCACCAAGCTCACGCCGAGCTGCTGGAGGATCGGCATCATGTCGCGAATCGGCGTTAGGCCCTCGGTGCGCAGCATCGGCGGCGCGCCGATTCGCACGCGCGCCTCCGTATCGCCCGGCTGCGGCCGGTCCGCCGTGATGAGCCGGTCACCCTCCTGCGGAGGCTGCGGCAGTACGATCGCGCCCTTGAGCTTCGTGCCGAGCACCTTGATCTGATCGGCCGTCTTGTCGCCAAGATAGATCGGCGTCGCGTTCAAGAGCCCACGCGTGGAGGGCGACCACGCCTCCGGGTAGCCTTCGAGCGGGAAATACCGCGGCTGGGTCATCTCCAGCGTCAGCTTTTCGAGGGTCCACCCGCGGCCGAACGGCCACGACTCGATGGTGACGTTGCTCATTCCCCACTGCGTGAGTCTGTCGCGCGTCCAATCAACCGCACGTTTGAACGCCGGCGATCCGGTTAGGCGCGGCCCGATCTCGTCGGTGAGCATGCGGTAGGTCTCGAGCACCTGCGAGTGCGCGCGCGATTCTTCTTGGAGCTTTCCAATCGTCGCGCGATCGATCGGCTCCTGGCCGGCGACGGACGTGGCCTTCGCCGCCGCGAGCGTGAATCCGAGCGTGCCGACGATTAAGTATCTGTTCGACATGGGTTGAGCTAACCTGCGGGTAACGGTCGATGGCTATCTTCCCGCGCGACTCGAGGTGTCGCAAGAGCGCGGTCATTCGCTGGAGTCATCTCGCGGTCCGCCCGGAACTTCCAATGCCCCGATCGACCCGACCCAACGTGAGCGCAGGGCTGCTCCTCTTCCGCCGTTCGCGCGGAAGGCTCGAGGTATTCA
>JBKOYV010000329.1:0-11511 GCA_046725585.1 Gemmatimonadota bacterium
CCCGTACAGCGTTTGCGGGCGCGTCGTCATCATCGCTGCGTAGGCGCCGTTCTTCGTTCGGAAGGGCTTTCAACTGCTCGAACATGCGCCGTTCGTCGGCCGAGAGATCGGCTGGCGGAGCGCCGCCAAGCTGCTTCGCGACATCGGCTGGAATGACAGCCGGGAAGTTGGTGTGGATAGCGACCAATCCCGGGGGCGCCTGTTCCGCCATCGCAGTGGTGACAACCGCACCGATGTCGCCGCCTTGCGCCACAAAACGCGTGTAACCGAGGCGCTTCATCAGCACGGCCCAGGCACGCGCGACGCGGGCAGGATTCCATCCCGTGGTCTTCGGCCTCTCTGAAAACCCGTAGCCGGGAATCGACGGAATCACGACGTCGAAGGCGTCCTCGGCTCGGCCGCCGTACGCGGTGGGATTGGTCAGCGGGTCAATGATCTTCAGCTGTTCGATGACCGAGCCCGGCCACCCGTGCGTCACGATGATCGGCAACGCGTTAGGGTGCTTCGAGCGGACGTGAATGAAATGGATGTCCAGCCCGTCGATGTTCGTCACGAACTGCGGCAGTGCGTTCAGTCTCGCCTCGACCTTGCGCCAGTCGTAGCCTGTTGCCCAGTAGCGCGCGAGCTCCTGAAGCGTCCCGAGTGGCACGCCTTGCGAGTTATCGGCGACGGTCTCCTTGTCGGGCCACCGCGTGGCCTGGATCCGGCGGCGGAGATCGGCGAGGGCCTCGTCCGGCACATGCACCTTGAACGGGCGGATGGACGAGTCTACCGGTGCCGCGTCCTGGCGACTCGCGCTGGCAGCCTGAGCGCGCGCGAGCACCGGGATTGCCGTGCAGATCGCGATGCTGAGCCCGTAACTGCGAAGGAGATAAGCTGCGCTGTCTCGGGGTCGCCGAGCACTGCTCGCGGCGCCCCTGGTCTCGGTGTCCAGATTCGTCATGCGCGCCTCTACGGGAACCGAGTTGGCCGTGGGTTGCATTCACGTTGCGACGATGTGAATGCGCCAACACGGACAGAATCTTTTGAGGGCGCGCCAACAACCCTATTACACGATAGTATCGACCGATACTTAAGTATCGATCGTCGGCGCCGACCGACTGCGGTCTCGCGTGGCTTGCGTTTGTTCGCGTGGACCGTTCCGTTTCACTCTGATGACCAGACGAGGACGTATGCGCTTGCCGAACCTCCCCCCGTTGAGCCCGAGCCCGGGCCCGCTCCACAGCACGGGATCCATCACCGCCCTGCTCGACCAGTTCCTGCCGCCGGACCCCAAGGCCCCCGAGCGGCCGACGATCCCGCCACCGACGTGCGGCACGCTGCCGCCGCAGCTAGGGCTGCTGGGCGACTTGTTAGGCATTACCGGGCGGCGCGTGCCCTAGTGGACTGAGTGGGAGGTGTTGATAGCAGGCGGTTAGGGCGATATGGCAGTATTGCCATGGCGGACATCGGACTGGCCCACACGATAGAGTCTCCCCATGGCAATACTGCCATACTGCCCGTCTCCGCCTGCTATCAACATCTAACAACCACTCCACTAGTCGGCGCGGGAGGAGCGGAGCGCAGCGACGTCCCATCCGCCGAGCACCGCTGCGGTGTCGTATGTGCTCTCGAGGAACTCCGCGATCATTGCGTCGGGACGGCCGGCGGTACGAACCGCGTCGTACGGCAGGATCCACTCGTGCATTTCCTCGTGGTAGAACGCAGCCGCCGGGCCGATCGACGCGCTGCTGCATCCAGAAGGCTCCGGATAGGCATAGGCATAGAACGCGGGCTCACGGACCGGCCAATCCGCCGAACCTGGCCACCATCCCGCGCTGATGCACTCGTGGGAATACGCCTCCTCCATCACGTACGACGGACAGTTCGGAATCTTGCCCTGATACAGCGGAGCCGGCCGGCCCGAGAATCGGGTGCACGCGAGGTCGAAGCCGCCCCACCAGAAGTGCGTTGGGCTGCATTTCCCGACAAAGCCGCCGCGAAACTGTTTCAGCGCTCGATCGGCCTGAGTGAGCGCTCGCCAGCACCGTCGTGCTGCGTCGCCATCGTATGTCGCGTGTATACGATCGTCGGGAAAGGGCGTCGCGTCGAGCACTTCGTTAGGCGTCGGTGTCATGCGAAACTCGACACCGAGCGACGCCAGCATTGCCCGGTACTCGTGGTAGAATTCGGCGACGGACTTGCTCTCGAGCCGCATGCGTCGCGTGTCGCCGCGGCTGTGCCGCGCGAGCAGGATGTCGTCGAGAAAGTCGAACTCGATCTCGACCATCGCGGCGTCGTACGGCATCGCGGACGTGGTCAGGCCGCGAGGGGTCACGTAGAGCGTGCAGTGCCACCAGTGGTTCTCGAACGGCGCCAGCGCGAGCCGCGTCTTGCCGACGATCTGCGTCCACCGATGGAGCGTCTCGTACGTCGGGAGCCATTCGTCGAGCGCGAGTGACGGCCATTCCGACGGATGGCTGTCCGGCTCCGTCTCGGGCATGAGGCCACCCGGCCTAACGTGTGGTAAGCTCACTCCGCAACGCCTGAAATACTGACGACACGATCAAGCGCCCGCGGTCGTCGTCGGGCGGCGACGCATTGCTACGTTCGCGAAACCGGCGAGTATTCCCGCGCCCACGACGAGCCATGTAAGTGCCGGCGTCCAGCGATCCGCGATGCCCAGCCAGGCGTCGACCGAGTACCGACCGTATCCCGTGAGGACGAAGGCAAGGGCGGCGGTCATGTACAGGAGTGGTACCTCGATGCCGTTGTCGCTCGCGAACAGTCCGTGCTCCCAGTGAACGGTAATCATCGCGACGATCATGTCGGAGATGATGAGCGCCGGACCGATGGGGCCCAGAAAGCCAAGCGCGACGAGCAGTCCCCCGATGATCTCGGCGAGAGACGCCGCCGCCGCTAATGTACGGCCGGGGTGAAATCCGAGATGGACGAAGAATTCTCCGGTTTTGTTCAGCCCGTAGCCTCCGAACCAGCCGAACAGTTTCTGCGCACCGTGCGCCGCCATGACGAGCCCGATGACGACCCGCGCCAGCAGAAGCCCGAGGCTCAGCGTCTCGCGAGAGAGCGTGTCGGCGTACATGTTCACCCTCTGTCGTTGCCAGTTACCATTAGTAACTAGCGGCGACGCGCAGCGGATGGAAGAAGGCACGAAAACGTGCCCGAGAAACACCGGAGTAACCAATGGGCAATACCGGACCGAAGCGACCGGCGGAGCTCGAGTACACGCCGACGAACTGTCACGCACGCGACGTACTGGCGCGCGTCGGCGATACCTGGTCGGTGTACATCATTCACGTGCTCGGCGATGCGCGAACGCTGCGGTTCAACGAGCTGCGAAAGCAGGTGGATGGTATCAGCCAACGCATGCTGACCGTGACGTTGCGCGGGCTGGAGCGTGACGGGCTGGTCGCGCGAACGGTGTACCCCGAAGTTCCGCCGCGCGTGGAATACGCGCTCACTCCCCTTGGCGGTACGCTGCGTCAGCTGATCCGCGGGCTGGTGGCGTGGGCGGGCGCACACCTCGAGGAAGTCGATTCCGCGCGTGCTGCGTATGATGCGCGGCACGGGCCACCAGCGCGTATCAGCGTTGCCGAGCGTATCGCCACGAAGCGAAGGCTGCCGCGGAAGGCGTAACGGCGGCATCAAAGTCTCGACGCCTAACGCTGTTGACAGCGGGGCCCGTTGTTCCCATCGTCGTGATATGCGGTCGACCACGCCATTGGGTCAGTACCTGCGCGCCCGACGTGAGCTGGTGCGCCCCGAAGACGTCGGCTTGACCAGGTTCGGACGACGTCGCGTGCCCGGATTGCGCCGCGAAGAGTTGGCGACGCTCGCCGGCATCAGCTCCGACTACTATCTGCGCCTCGAACAGGGTCGCGACCATCACCCATCGCCCGAGGTGGTCGACGCGTTGGCTCGCGCCCTCCGGCTCGACGAAGACGCTACGGCGCATCTCCATTCCCTGTCGCAGGCGACCGCGGGCCGGCGTTGCCCGCCCAACCGCGAGCGCGCACCGGCCTGGATCGAGCGGCTGATCAGGTCCTGGCCGAACACGCCGGCCCTCGTCCACGACCGCCATCTCGATGTGCTGGCAGCGAACGCGCTGGCCTCGGCGCTCGTGCCGCACTTCCGTCCCGGCGTCAATCTCGTCCGGGAGCTGTTTCTCGATCCCGACGTGTGCAAGGTCTTCATCGACTGCGATGCGATCTTCCACGCCGGAGTTGCTGGTTTGCGCGCGCTCGCCGGTCCCGACCTCGACGATCCCCGTCTCGCTGAGCTGGTGGCGGAGTTGTCGGCCTGCAGCGATCGCTTCCGTCGCCTGTGGGCGCGGCACGACGTCCGGGGCAAGCCGAGCGACAGCCATACCATCGACCATCCGCGCGTCGGACTTCTCACCGTCTATCCGGAAAGGCTGGCGATCGCCAGCACTGATGGTCAGATCCTGATCGTCTATCACGCCGACGCCGACAGTCCGTCCGAGCGCGCGCTCCTGAGACTGGCTGCACTCGTCGCGGACGATAATCGCCCGGTGACCTAACGCTACGAACAGACCCGACCGTGCGGGCAGTACGACGGGGTCAGGCGTCACCACGGAAGGTGTTCCCGCCAGTCCTATGACCGTCAGAGCACTGGCTGCCCGGGTCAGTGTGGCGCACACTGTTCGGAGGCGTGATTGCGCAACGACCGGGCTGTGGGAGGAGACGATGCACGCCGACGTCGACATCGCACTGTCGGTGGACGGGTCGGACTACCGGCTCGCTGTCGACACGCGTACGACGTTGCTCGACGCGCTGCGTGAGCGGCTCGGCGTCACGAGCGTCAAGAAGGGCTGCGATCACGGGCAGTGCGGCGCGTGCACCGTTCTACTCGACGGCAGGCGCGTCGTCAGTTGCCTGTTACTGGCCGTGGCCTATGACGGTTCGGACGTCGTAACCGCGGCCGGCCTCGTCGACGCGACCGAGCTGCATCCGTTACAGCGCGCGTTCATCGCACACGACGCCCTCCAGTGCGGCTACTGCACCCCGGGCCAGATCGTCTCCGCGGTCGGCATGCTGCGCGAGGCCGCCGCCGGCTGGCCGAGCGTCGTCACCCGCGACCTGAGTGGGACCAACATTGTGCTGGACGACGACGAAATTCGCGAGCGGATGAGCGGGAACCTGTGCCGCTGCGCCGCTTACGCGAACATCGTTCCGGCGATCGCCGAGGTGGCGCGGTGAAACCGTTTCGCTATGAGCGTGCCGCGGATGTGGACAGCGCGGTATCGACCGTTGCGACGGAGCCTAACGCTGCGTTCCTCGCGGGCGGGACGAATCTGGTCGACCACATGCGGCTGGGTATCGCGACGCCAGACCTTCTGGTCGATGTCAGGCGGCTCACGTCGGACCGAATCGAGGAGCTGCCCGACGGCAGCGTCCGCATCGGCGCGGCGGTTACGAACAACGACCTCGCGGCGCATCCGCTGGTCCGACGCCGGTATCCGATGCTCTCCGAGGCGGTGCTCTCCGGTGCGTCAGGACAGCTCCGCAACGTTGCCACGGTTGGCGGGAACCTGCTGCAACGCACCCGCTGCGTGTACTTCCAGGATCTGACGACCCCGTGCAACAAGCGCGCGCCCGGAACAGGCTGCTCGGCCAGAGACGGCCACCAGCGAGACATGGCCATCCTCGGCGCGTCTCCGTCGTGCATCGCCACGCACCCGTCGGACATGGCCGTAGCTATGGTGGCGCTGGATGCGGTGGTGCGCACGTTGAGCCCGAGAGGTGCTCGAGTCATCCCGGTTGGCGAGCTGCACCGACTTCCCGGCGACGAACCGGAGCGCGATACCGTGCTGGAACACGGAGAGCTCATCACATCCGTCGATCTTCCGCCCCTGCCGGTTGCAGCGCGTTCGCGCTACCGCAAGGTGCGCGACCGGGCGTCCTACGCGTTCGCGCTCGTGTCGGTTGCCGCCGCGCTCGGCATCGTTGACGACGTCGTCCGCGACGTCCGGATCGCGTTAGGCGGCGTGGCGCATAAGCCGTGGCGCGCAGGCATAGCCGAAGCCGCGCTGCGTGGCGCTCGTCCCACCCACCAGGCATTCCGCGATGCCGCCGACGCCGAGCTGGCTCATGCCCGCCCGTTGCCGGGCAACGCGTTCAAGGTCCCGCTCGCACGCAATACCATTGTCCGTACGCTGCTCGATCTCGTCGGGGCTCGGTTATGAGCGTCCTGCGGACGCGCGCCATCGGTGCGCCATTGGACCGCATCGATGGCCCGGAGAAGGTGCAGGGGATCGCCCGCTACGCGTACGACCACCCGGTTGACCGCCCTGCATACCTGTACCCAATCGAATCGACCATCTCGCGCGGTTGCGTGACCCGCATCGATTCGAGCGCCGCGGCCGCCGAACTGGGCGTAGTGGCCGTCCTCACTCACGAGAACGCGCCACGGGCAGCGTCCCTCGCCGACCCGGAGCTGGCAATTCTCCAATCGAACGAAATCGCTTTCCGGGGGCAGTTCATCGGTGGTGTCGTCGCGGAGACCTCCGAGATCGCTCGTTATGCAGCGAGCCTCGTGAAGGTCTCGTACGAGGAGTGGCCGCACCAGCTGGAAATGCGCTCCGACGGCAGCGATCTCTACGTGCCCAAGGTGCTGAACGCGGGCTTTCCTACCGACACGACCGAAGGTGACATCGACGCTGCGCTCGCCTCGGCCTCGGCCACGGTGGACGCGACGTACACGACACCCATCGAGGTTGCGAACCCGATCGAGCCGAATCCCACGATAGCCGTCTGGGCCGACGGGCGCCTCACGCTGTACTACGCGACGCAGGGTGTACAGTTCACGCAGGCGCTCCTCGCCCCGGTGTTCGGGTTGGACCCGCAGCGTGTCCGTGTGATCTCGCCTCATGTCGGTGGCGGGTTCGGGTGCCGCTGCTTCCCGTACGCGGATGTTGCACTCGCGGCGATGGCGGCGCACCTCGTGCCGAATCGTCCCATCAAGCTCGCGCTGACGCGCCAGCAGATGTTTACCCAGGTCGGCTATCGCCCGCCGTCCCGCCAACGCATCCGACTTGGCGCGGACGCCTCCGGACGTCTCAGCGCGATCGCGCACGACATCGTTCAGCCCACTGCGAAGATCAAGGAGTTCGCTGAACAGACTGGCGTCGCGACGAGGCTGATGTATGCCGCGCCAAAACGCCGTACCACGCACCGAGTAGCCGCGTTGGACATCGCACCGCCAAATCCGCTGCGTGGGCCGGGGGAAGCACCGGGGATGTTCGCGCTCGAGTCGGCGATGGATGAGATGGCGCTCGCCTGTGGACTGGATCCAATCGAGCTGCGCATCCGCAACGAGCCTGACGTCGATCCGGAAACCGGATTGCCATTCTCCAGCCGTCAGCTGGTTCGCTGCTTGCGAGAGGGTGCGCTTCGATTCGGATGGGAATCTCGCGATCCGACGCCTCGCGCACGACGAGAGGGCCGGTGGCTGATCGGCACGGGCGTCGCGTCGTCCACCTATCCGACATACCTGATCCCGGGGAACAGTGCGACGATCCGCGTCGCCGCCGACGGACGGTATCAAGTACGGATCGCGGCGATGGACATCGGCACCGGCGCGCGGACAGTGCTCACACAGATCGCGGCTGACGCGCTCGACGTTGGCGTCGACGACATCGAGCTGCAGATCGGCGACTCGCTTCTGCCTATGGCCTTCATGGCCGGCGGATCCGCCGGCACGGCCAGTTGGGGCGCGGCAATTGTCGAGGCGGCCCGACTCCTGAATGAAGGCCTTGCGGCGAGTGGTCACCTAACGACCCCACCGGCAGGATTCGAGGTGAGCGCCGATCCGGCACGAGTTGCCGATCACGCTGGCCCGTTACCCGGGAGCCCGTTCGAGGAGAAATACTCGATGCACGCGTTCGGCGCGCAGTTCGCCGAGGTGCGCGTGGACATCGATACCGGCGAGGTGCGGGTGCCTCGGCTGCTCGGCATGTTCGACGTCGGTCGCATGATCAACCCCAAGCTGGGCCGGTCCCAGCTCCTTGGCGGAATGACGTGGGGCCTCTCGATGGCGCTGCACGAGCACGGCGTGCGCGACAACCGCTTTGGTCACATCGTCAATAACGACTTCGCCGGGTATCACATTGCCTCCAACGCCGACGTCGGCTCGATCGAGGTTCACTGGCTCGACGAGGAGGACCCGTACGCGAACCCGATGGGGTGCAAGGGCATTGGCGAGCTGGGCATCGTGGGGACTGCCGCGGCCATCGCCAATGCGGTGTACCATGCGATCGGCATCCGGATCCGCGACCTGCCCATTACACTCGACAAACTGCTGCGCTAAGCTAGGGATCGCTTCCCGGAGGCGCTGCTCCTCGCAGGCCACAGTCCATGGCCGATTCGACTCCTCGTCGTCACGTCGTCGTCCTGCACGATTACGTCGCTCAGTACCCGAACCCCATCACCGCGGTCGCCGGCGCCCTGGTTCGGGTCGAAAAGGACGACCCCGATTTTCCAGGCTGGTGGTGGTGCGTCGCAAACGACGGCCGAGCCGGCTGGGTGCACGCGGAGTTCCTCATGCCACCACCCGCACCGGGCGGTTCGGCACGCCTCCGCGCCGACTACACGGCGCGAGAGTTGACGGTTCAGCAGGGGACGCGTCTGACCGTGCTCGATGAGCGCGGCGGCTGGCTCTACGTCGTCGCGCCGGACGGCGCTATCGGATGGGTCCCAGGATCACACGTTAGGCGCGACGACACCGCCACCTGACCTGTTGTTGCGGTGAGTCACACAGGACGCGCGCTCATGGCAGGTCCTGGTCGCTGGGCACGAGATCGATCTGGCGACCGAATGGGTCGATCAATGCAAGTGACGGCGGTCCACGTCGACGTTCGCGCACCAACACGCCGAAGCCGGCATCCCAGCACCGTATGGCCACATCTTCGACGACTTCCGCCGCGAAGGCCATGCGAGCACGAGCATCCCGGAGCTGCGGACCGGTCTCGATAACGACGTTGCCGACCTCAAACCACAGCCTCCCGTTGTCTCGTGCGACCCCGAAGGGCCACACCTGCCGGCCACCCAGCACCGTGCAGTAGAACTTCCAGGCAGCGTATCGCTGCCGTTCGTCGATAGGCGCCGGCTCATTCCGACCGGGCGCATGCCTACTGATCAGATCGACTTGGTCGGGGCACATTGGCTACTTCTCGGTTCACTTCTCTCGCTGCCTAACGTTCTCTGGCGATTCGACCATGGAGGCTGGCTCCGTGCTCTCTGTGGCTCATCGGGGAGACGGCACGCGAGCGGGGGCGTGACACCCAGGTGAACGTGCCGAGCCTGCTCTGATGGTGCCGGGCCCGGGGCGCGCGGCTGCCGTCATCAGCCGATCGTCAATCCATGGTGCCGCGCGTGCGTCACCCCCCAGTCGCGCAGAATCGCCAGAGCAGCGCTGATTCTGCTGCCATCGTCGGTTACCGCATAGCGCACTTCGAGCGGCCGCTGCCGCACTTCGGTTCGCTCGACGAAACCGGCGGCTCTGAGATCCGCGAGCGCGGCCGTGAGCATCTTCTCTGAAATGCCGGGGATCCGCCGCCGAAGCGCCGCGAATCCCGTCGGCTGTTCAGTGAGCCGCTCCAGCACCAGCGCGCGCCACCGCCCGCCCAGCGCAGCGAGCGCGACGTCGATGCCGCCTGAAAACCTGCGATTCCGCATTACGGTGGTACCGCTTCGATCGGTAGGATCACGCCGACAGCGAACAGCTCCGCGAATCGGCGTCACTCCCTGACGTGTACGCGCCTGGCAAGGTACACGGTCGTGCGCGCGGCAGGCTTGAATGAACTGGCTGGACGTTGCGCGTGCCCGAAGGGTGCTTCAACATCACAGCATGCTGGTCCGGACGTTTCCCGGGGCCGTGGTGTGGCCCGCTGCGCTGATCGTGTGGGGACCGGGGTTCAGGTCCACTCCGCATCGGCACCACTGTGTGCAGCTCCTCATGACGTTAGGCGGGTCACTGCGCGTGCGCGGTGGGCCGGGTCAGCGGTGGCGGCGGTGTGAGGCCGTGCTGGTCCGGCCGGACGCTCTTCACGAGGTCGAAGCCCTCGGCGGCACGGTCCTCCTCGGATTCGTCGACGCCGATAGCGAGCTGGGGGCCGGACTGTGTGCGCGCATTGCCGGCGACTTTGCCGCCGTCGACGCACGAACGGTCGCCGGGTGGCGTCAGGCTCTCGGATCGTTGCGTGAAGACAGCGTCGAACGATGGGCGCGCGACTACCTTCTCTCCGCCCGTAGGACGGTCCCGCTCGACCCCCGGGTGCAGGCCGCGGTCACTCACGTACGGCGGCGCCTGGCCACCGGCGAGAATCTATCGCTCGATGCGCTCGCGTCGATCGCGGGGCTGTCGCGCTCACGATTCATGCACCTCTTTACCGAGTCGTTAGGCGTGCCGCTCAGACCCTACATCCTGTGGCTCAGGCTCCAGCGCGGGGCGTGCGAGCTGATGGGAGGCGCCAGCGTATCCGCCGCCGCGCATCGCGCGGGCTTCGCCGATGCGGCGCATCTCACGCGCACCTTTCGTCGTATGCTCGGCGTGACGCCGTCGGCGATCGCGTTACGCAATCGCCGGTCGCGCGGCCTGTCCGTCGAGGGCGGCGCCTCGTCGTTCGTGGCGGCTGCAGCCGGGGACTAACCGCGAAGTAAGTTCTTCCCCAATTCGTGGCGACCCGTGAATACTGAGTCATAAGCGCGCAGCAGGAGCTTTCGCTATGACTTCCACGGTCTCAGCCCAGAACACGGACTCCTCGCCCGCCGAGACGGGCCATACGCTCGTAAACGGCGTCAACTACTATCACGAGATCCATGGCAGGGGCGAGCCCATGCTCCTGCTGCATGGCGGGCTTGGCTCGATCGACATGTTCGCGCCGGTCCTTCCCGTCTTCGCCAAAGCGCGGACCGTGATCGCCGTCGATCTGCAGGGGCACGGACGCAGCTCGCTCGGCGACCGCCCCATTCGCGTGCAGGACATGGCCGACGACATGGCCGAGATCCTCGGCCAGCTCGACTACGACACGGTTGACGTCGTGGGCTACAGCCTCGGCGGCGGCGTCGCGCTGCACCTCGCGGCGCGGCACCCCGAGCGCGTACGTCGCCTCGTCATCATCTCAACCGGCTACTCGCAGGACGGTTTCCATCCTGAGATGCTGCCGCAGCAGGCGCAGGTCAGCGGCGCGATAGCCGACATGATGAAGAACACGCCGATGTACAAGTCGTACATCGCGGTGGCCCCGCGCCCGCAGGACTTTCCGGAGCTGCTGGACCGCGTGGGCGACTTCATGCGCACGCCGTTCGACTTCGCGGAGGACGTCAAGAAGGTCGAGGCGCAAACGCTGCTCGAGCACATGGCCAGGAACCGCCTCGCCATTCTGCCGGACGTGACCCACTACGAGACATTCATGTCGCCATCGATGGTCGCGGCGGTCTTGCCCTTCATCAACGGAGTGGGCAACGCGCCGTCGTGGGCCGATCAAGTCGA
>JBKOYV010000241.1:0-20549 GCA_046725585.1 Gemmatimonadota bacterium
CCACGGTGTCGACCATGTGGAGGCGCGCCCACATTGCCGCCGCGCGCTCCTTGTCCTTCAACGCATCATATGCCTCCGCCGCACCCTGGAGCGCGTAGAAGCTGGCCGTGTCGACGCGGAGCATCTCGCCGGCGATGGAAAGCACCGAATCGGCGGTGGTGCCGACGACGAGCTGCGCGGCCAGGAGACAACCACGGGCGAGCGTCGACCGCGGATAGAGTCCAACGCCTTCGGCTGCCGCCGTGATCGCTTCCCTCGGGCGGCCCTCGCGCAGATGATTCTCGCAACGCCGTTGGGGGGCGAGTTGTCGGCGCGCCTCGGTCACGGAGGCGGCGATGCGGGCGGCCGCGCGATCCGGATCGGGATCGATGGCCTCTGGCAACGGCTGCTGCATCCGGACATCGCGTGCGAGAATCAACCGGGCCCGGACCCGGAACCCCGCCGGCGTCCTGTCCACGGTGCCCATCAGATACTCGTCCGCGCGCAGATATCGCGACAGCGCACGAACCTGCGACAGATCCGGGACCATGTCGGCCGGGAAGCCAGCGTTGAACAGCGCCGTCGACATCGCCTTCTCGTCGAGGACCTCCAGCTCGCGCTTGTTCGCCGCCTTCTCGACTCGTCCGCGCACCTCGTCGGCAACGTGGTTGCCGAGCTTCTTGTCAGCACTTTTGAACGGCGAAACCAGCAACCCCTGCTGCGTGAACTCCTGGCGGCGTTGTGCGCCAAGCGGGTTACGCACCGGGCTGACGGTTGCGAGGAGAAGGATCGCGACGCCCAGGGCTCGCGTCACGTTTCCGAAGAGACACAACTCCACTAATGGCCCTCGTGGGTGCGAAGATTCGCCGACTGTCCACCGGTCGGCTCAACGCGCAAAAGAAGCCTCTAATTCGTCAGGTGCTCTCGCGTTGTCAAGCTGTTTACGGTGAAGGCGCCTCCGCGTCTGAGCCCGATTCGCCAGGTCGCCTGTGCGGGTCATCGCGGATCATCCGAGCTCGACCGCCACTTCGTGACGCTGACCATCATCGTCGAGTGAGATCGTCCGATCGCCGCGCTCGACGCCATCGACCGTGACACGCACTACCTCTCCGCCCTCTCCGCTTCTCGCGACTCGAATCGCGTAAACGGCGGAACCATGCCGGTACTCGAGCGAGAATTCACGCCACGCCCGCGGAACGCACGGCTCGATGGTGAGCGTGTCGCCTTGCCTCGTGAAGCCGAGGATGGTCTCGAGCCCGATCCGGTACATCCAGGATGCCGAGCCCGTGTACCACGTCCAGCCACCACGCCCGAGGTGTCCTGCGGCAGTATAGACGTCGGCCGCGACCACGTAGGGTTCTACCTTATACCTATGGACGTCCTCTGGCGTCGCCGCGTGCGTGAGCGGATTGATCATCTGATACAGCTCGAACGCCCGATCCTGGTCCCCATTCAAGGCCGTCGCCAGAACTGCCCACAGGGCCGCGTGCGTGTACTGCGCCCCGTTCTCGCGGACACCGGGCAGGTAACCCTTGATGTATCCCGGATCGTGCGGCGTTTTGTCGAATGAGGGCGTCAGCAGCATGATGAGCCGCGCGTCCTCTCGGACCAGACGCTGGTGGAGCGAGGCCATCGCCCGCTCGCGTTTGTCGAGCTCTCCGGCAGCCGAGATCACGCTCCAGCTCTGCGCGATCGAATCGATCTGGCACTCGTCGTTTTCGGACGAGCCTAACGGCGTACCATCGTCGAAATACGCGCG
The DNA here is from genome assembly GCA_046725585.1 of Gemmatimonadota bacterium. Taxonomy (GTDB): domain Bacteria; phylum Gemmatimonadota; class Gemmatimonadetes; order Gemmatimonadales; family Gemmatimonadaceae; genus JAJKIV01. Next base: position 1,739 of record JBKOYV010000241.1, read on the forward strand.
GCGGTACCAGGCGCCGTCCCATGCCGCCTCGTTGGCCGCACGCGCATAGGCGTCGGCGTTCACCCGCAGCTCGCCGGCGGCGGCCCCGTCACCTCGACTGTCACAGTGGTCGGCGAAGGCGCGGAGCGTGTCGTTGAGGAACCAGGCGAGCCACACGCTCTCGCCCTTGCCCTCGATGCCGACGCGATTCATCCCGTCGTTCCAGTCGCCGACGCCGATGAGCGGCAGACCGTGCGCCCCCATGGTGCAGGCATGACGCAGGGCCCGCAGGCAGTGCTCGTAGAGCGATCCCGTCTGCGCTGACACGGTCGGCAGGTCGTACACCTCGTGCTCGTGCGGCTCGAGCGGTCGCATCTCGAGGAACGGGACGACCTCGTCCAGCACGGCGTCATCGCCGGTGATCCTGACGTAGTGGTCCACGACGTAGGGCAACCAGACAAGGTCGTCGGAGAAGCGCGTGCGCGTGCCCCGCCCGGTGTGGGGATGCCACCAATGCTGCACGTCGCCTTCCACGAACTGTCGCGCGGCCGCACGCAGGATGTGCTCCCGCGCGATCGCCTGGTCGTGGTACACGAATGCCATGACGTCCTGGAGCTGGTCGCGGAACCCGTACGCGCCACTCGACTGATAGAACCCCGACCTGGCCCACATTCGGCAGGAGAGCGCCTGATAGAGCGACCACCGGTTCATCATCGCATCGAACGTCGGCTCGGGCGTCTTCACGGTGATGGCCGAGAGCCGGCGAGCCCAGTCATCCACCATCGCGTCGATCGCCGCGCCGGCGGCCGCGGTCGACCCGTATCTGGTGATGAGCGTGCGGGCATCCGACTGCCCTCGCGCGGCGCCGAGCAGCACGATGATGTCCCGCGTTTCGTTAGGCGCCAGAGCGATGTTCGTCTGCAGGGCGGCACACGGGTCCATCGCGGCCCCCGTCGCTTCGCCTAACGCCGACCCGTCGATCAGCCCCGCCGGGCTGGTGAGGTCGCCATTTCGCCCAATGAAGTCCCGCCGATCGGCCGTGTATCCCGCCAGCGGCTCGCTGATCCAGCTGAAGGCCACCCGGTCGGCGAAGCTCGCGTCGAAGTAGTTGGACGCGAAGATGGCCTGCGTCTCGCGATCGAAGCTGGTAACGACCTGATGCTGCGTGTGCTCCCGCATCACGCCGAGCGCCCACTCGACGAAGCTCGTGAGCACGAGCGACGTCGGTCGACCGGTGCGATTCACGAGGCGGAGCCGGGTTATCTTGACCGGATCGTTCGGCGCCATGCTGACGGTCAGCTCGCTGGCGATGCCGCCACGCTCGTGGACGAACGTCGTGAACCCGGCGCCGTGGCGCACGGTGTACAGCGAGCTATCACGCGCGATGGCCGGTGTCGGGGACCAGAGCGCGCCCGAGCCGTCCCGGATGTAGAGAATCTCGGTCGCGGGGTCGCTCACCGGGTCGTTGTACCACGGCGTTAGGCGGAAGAAGTAGCTGTTCTCCACCCAGGAGAACCCGCCTCCGCGCTCGGTGATGACGAAGCCCGCCTCCGGGTTCGCGATCACGTTGCACCAGGGCGCCGGCGGAAGCGCGTCGGCCGTGAGCTTGATCTCGTAGTCCAGTTGTGGCGTGAGGCCATGGGCGGGAACCGGGAACGGAGAACCGGGACCAGAACGCCGCGACGAGGTACCAGTTCCGGTTCCCCGTTCCCGGTTCCCTTTCTTGTCCGCATCCCCATCCCCGGCCTTACCGCCGAGACGGAAGTCGGGAAGCTCGAAGCTCTCGGCCAGATCGAGCGCGGCATCACGCGCGTACGCGGCCGCGCGGGCGAGCACCGCGCTCATCACCCCTTCACCGCCGTTCGCGTCGCGCCCGCCAATTTCCCACGATGCGAAGCCCGAATCGCGGTTCGAGAAGATCGAAAGGCGCCGCGGGCGTTCCGGCTCGTCGGGGGGCTGCTCCTCGACCTCCGGCATGTCGAGCACGCGGCCCAGGCCCAGCCCGTCGCAGACAATGTGCACGCGCGCCGTCGCGCGCAGGAGCTGAAGCACCTCGGCTCCCAGCACATCGGCGCGCCGGATGAAGGTCCCGCCCGGTTTGTCGGCCAGGTGCGTCTCGCTCGAGCCCATCACCGTGGCCAGCAGCTGGTCAGCCAGCTCCTGCTGGTACGACGGCGGCCGGGTGATGAGGAACACCATGTCGACCGTCATGCCCTTGAGACGCCAGTACTGGTGCGCGTGCAGCAGCTGCCTGACGGTCGGCAGCCCTTCGAGCGAATCGATCGTCGCCAGGAGAATCGGCCAGTCGCCCGACAGTCCGATGCTCCATAGCTCGCGTTGTCCCAGCGTGTTTGCCCGCAGCTCCTGTTGCGTGGCCCGCATCGGCGGGTTCGAGTAGAAGAGGTGGCCGGCGATCTGCTGGAACAGCGCCGCGTCCGATGGCGTTAGGCCGAGGTCGCGAAGCTCCACCTGCGTGCGGGTCCACGACAGGTCGAGCGCACGCTGCGCGCTGTACGGCTGCCGGTACAGATCGGCCAGCTCGATCGCTCGCTCGCGCGTCTCGGCTACCAATGTCGTGAACGCGACTCGTGCCGACTGCCCCGGCGCGAGTCGCACTCGCACGCGCAGCGCGAAGATGGGGTCGAGGACTGCGCCGGCCGTACCACTCAGCGTCGTCGACGAGTCCATCGCAACGGGATTCCGGACCGAACGCCCACGCCCGACGAATCGCGCCCGATCGGTCTCGAACGTGACATCGCCGACCAGCTCATGCCCAACGGCCGCTACGTGCGCGAGCCAGCGGCGCGCTTCGTTGCTCGCGCGCGGTCGCCGCGTCGCGAGAATGGCCGCTTCGGTTGGCCGCCACTCCGTCTCGACGAACAGGTTCGCGAACGCCGGGTGGGCGCGGTCGGCATCGGGCGGCGCGAGGACGATCTCGCCGTAGCTCGTCAGCTCGATCTCTCGGGGCACTCCCGAGTGGTTCACGAGCGTCACGCGGCGGACTTCCGCCATGTCGTCGGACACGACCGTCACATCCAGCCGGGTCTCGACGTCCCCGTCTCGGCGACCGAACGAGATGCGGTCGGTCGCGAAGGCGGCGGTATAGGCATCGGCCCGTTTCGCCGTCGGCTGGTGCGTGACCGACCAGACCTGGTCGGTGGTGACGTCGCGGACGTAGCACCACTGGCCGTGATCGTCGCGCGTGCCGTCCGCACGCCACCGGGTAATCGCCAGCTGTTCGTAGCGGCTGTATCCGGCGCCGGCGTTGCTGAGCATGACGGTGAACGGCAGGCTCGCCAGCAAGCCCACGCGAGGCTGGGGCGTGTCGGGCGTTTCGATCTGCCTAACGGCTGGCTTCTCGGTCTCGACGGGCGTGCGACTTCCTTCCCCGTCGCTCTCCTGTGCGTCCTGCATGACGAGCCGCCGTGGAATCCGCTCGTGCAGCACCAGCTCCACCGCGCGCGCCAGCGGCTCCGAGTGGAAGCGGCGCTGCCACGGATGATCCCCGAGGGCGTTCGCCAGCGCCACGAACGTCATGCCGATGTGGTGCGCCATGTACGCGCCCACGACTGCCTTCGCCTCGCCCGGCTCGGGGCGGGTGAAATCCACGGCGTCACGGAACCCGTACGGTCCCAGCGCGCCCTCCCGCTCCAGCGCGCCGAGATTCCGGATCGCCTCGTGTGGCTCGACCAGGAGCGCGAGCGCCGTCGCGTACGGGGCAATGACGAGCTCCTTCCCCAACCCTCGCTTGAGCGCCAGGTCCGGCACGCCGAACGCGCGGTACTGATAGGTCATGTGTCGGTCGCGCACATTGTACGCCGACTCCGATATGCCCCACGGCACGGAGCGCTCGGCGGCGTACTCGATGTGCCGGCGCACCGCGCCGCGATACGTCTGATCGAGCAGCGTGTGCGGGAACGACCGCATGACGAGCAGCGGCATCAGGTACTCGAACATGCTGCCGCTCCACGACACGAGCGCCGTCGCTTGCGACGACGCGGTGAGGGAGCGGCCCAATCGGAACCAATGTTCGACCGGCACGTCGTCCTTTGCCATCGCGACGTAGCTGGCGAGCCGCGCTTCGGACGCGAGCAGATCGTAGTACGAGTTGTCGAGCGCGGCCGAGTCGGCGCTGTAACCGATCGCGAACAGCTTGCGGCGCGCGTCGTACAGGAACGTGAAGTCCATCTCCATCACGTACCGATGCGCCGTGAGCGCGATCGCCTCGAGGCGCTCGATGCGATCCCGCACGAGCGCGCTGCTCGCGGCGCCGTTGCGCAACGATTGCGTTGCCGCCGCGCCGAGCTGCGCTCGCTCGGCCACGTGCCGCTCGGCGAGGTGCGCCGACCACGCCAGCCACTCCCTGGCGCGCGGCGCTTCCTTTGGTCCGAGACCGGCGGCACTCAGCGTCTGGTCCGCGTCTGAAAGCGCGCGGGCAACGTGGGCGAGACCGGCATCATCGGTGGTTGTGGCCAGCTCGCTGCGTGCGGCCTTGAGAAGTCCCGCCGCCTTGGAGACCGCTTGCCACTTTGCGGGATCGCCGACGCGTCCCGAGCTTGCCGCGTCCGCGAACGCCTCACGCGTGAGCGCGAGCGCGGACGTCAACGCGCGCAGCGGTGTGCGCGCGTCCGGCAGATCTTCGATGATCTCGCGGCACGCCTGCTTCAGCGCGAGGAGATGCCCGGCGAGGTTGCCGCTGTCGACCGTGGAGACGTACGCCGGCTGAAGCACGTTCAGCCCTTCGAGCTCGTACCAGTTGAAGAAATGGCCGCGATGCCGGCGCATCCGCTCGAGCGTCTTGAACACCTGCTCGAGGCGCTCGATCATCTCGCCGCACGTCAGGAGCCCGAGATCGTACGCGCTCGTGGTTCCCAGCAGCTGGAGCCCGATGTTCGTGGGTGATGTGCGCAAGGCAACCACCGGATCAGGATGCTCCTGAAAGTTGTCCGGTGCCAGCCACTGGGTCGCCTCGCCGACGAATCGCTCGAAGAACCGCCAATGGTAGAGCGCATAACGCATCGCGCGGTCGCGGTCGTCGGACGCGAGTCGGAGCTCACGTCGCAATGCCGGCGCGCTCAGCGCATGCGCCACGATCGGGCTCAGTAGCCAGAGCAGAATGATCGGGAGGACGACAACCAGCGTTGGACCGTCCGACCGCCCGATGGAGAGACCTCTCGAAGTCCGCTCCCAGACCGCGAGCGTCACGAGCCCGGCGATCGCGACGGTGAGCAGCTCGGCCGGCACCATGCGGCGCCACACTTCGCGCAACGATTTCTTGGTCGTTCGCTCGGTCTGAGACGCCGTCTGCCACTCGAGCAGGTGTCGCTTCGAGAAGAAAAGTCGTGACAGCGTCCGAACGATCGCGTCCGCCGACACCCACGCCTGGTGTGGCAGCACGGTGACCGCCAGCATGAACTGATTCGCGGATGTGACGGCGTCACGCCCGATGGCGGAATAGTACGCCCGGAGCGACTTGTCTCGCGGCGGACGCAGCGCGGCAAGCGTTAGGCTCAGCAGCCACGGGTAGGCGATGGCAACGAGGATGCCCGCCGTCCAGGCGACGCGTGACGCCGGGAGAACAGTCCACCCGACGACGAGCAGCAGCAGCTGGAAGATCTCGACCGTGCTGCGGCGCAAATTGTCGAGGATCTTCCAGCGAGAGATCGCGGAGAGCCGGTTCGGCTCCGGCCGACCGTCGGCGCGCGGGATGGCCCGCAGGGTCCAGCGGAGTATCTGCCAGTCGCCGCGGATCCACCGATGCTTGCGGCGCATGTACGTCGGGTACCGCGTCGGGTAGTCGTCGTACAGCTCGATGTCCGTGACGAGCCCTGCTCGCGCGAACGCTCCCTCGATCAGGTCATGGCTGAGGAGCACGTTCTCGGCGAATCGGCCGTGGGTCGCGCGCTCGAAGGCGTCCACGTCGTAGATGCCCTTCCCCGTGTACGAACCTTCGCCGAACAGATCCTGGTACACGTCCGAGACGGCCGTCGTGTAGGGATCGACGCCGGGATGTCCGGAGTGAATCGATGCGAACCGCGATCGGTATGCGCTCGTGAGCGAGACGCCCACGCGCGGCTGCAGAATCCCGTAACCCTTGGTGATGAGGCCGCGCTCGGGGTCGAAGACGGGCCGGTTGAGCGGATGCGCCATCGCGCCCACGAGCAGTTGCGCCGCGCCAGGCGGCAGCACCGTATCCGAGTCGAGCGTGATGACGAGCTTGACGTCGCGCAATGGCGTCGTGTCGCCGACGATCCGCGAGAACGCGTCCCGCGCCCCACCGCGGAGGTATTGATTGAACTCCGCGAGCTTGCCGCGCTTTCTTTCCCAGCCCATCCACACGCCCTCGCCTTCATTCCAGCGGCGCGGTCGGTGAAAGAGATAAAAGGCGTGGGCCTGTCCCCGTTCGTACTTGTCGTTCAGTGCTGCGATGCCCTGCGACGCCGCGTCCAGGATCGCGGCGTCGTCAGGCATCGTCTCGGTCGGTGCGTCGAGGAAGTCGGTGAGCAGCGCGAACTGCACGTGCGGATCGCGGTTCGCGAGGAACTGCACCTCGAGATGCTCGACCGCCTCGCGCGCGGCATCGGCGCTTCCGATGAGTGTCGGCACGACGACCACCGTGCGCCACTCCGGCGGAATGGCGCGCTCCCGAAAATCCATCTTCGGCACTAGCCGCGGCTGGGTCAGCATCGTGACGAACTGATTCACGGTGCTGACGCCGATCTCACTCGCCGGCACGAGGCCTAACAAGAGCACGAGCAGCACACCGCCGACCCCGATGGGTCCGGCGAGGGCGAACCCGGCGGCCAGCGCTGCCAGCGTCACGACTGCGATCGCGGGGAAGTACACCGCGTTCGGGTGCCGGGTGGCGGCGCGGCGTAGCCGCTCGCTTACGCGGGGCTTGTAATCGACCGCGGCCTCGAGCTCGTACAGGCCTTCGTCGACCAGCCAGTACCCGACGTGACGGCGACGTCGCTCCGGACCTTCCACCGCCTGGCGACTCGCCAAGTCGATCGCGACCTCGGCCACCTTCGCCTCGTCGCGCTCCGTACGCTTCGCGAGCCGCTCGATCTCGTGACGGTATCGGTCGCGCGCCGAGAAGGTCATCGACGCGTAGTCACCGGATGGGTCGCCGCGGAGCACCCGCTCGATCGCGCTCTGCGACTCGACGAAGCTGTTCCAGTCGAGGCGAGCGATCGTGCGAAGGCTCGTGATGCTATTCGCGATCGTGACCCGCGTGAGCGCGGCGCGCTGATTCGTTCGCGCGACCGCCTCCTCGGGGGTCATCAGGTCTTCGCCAATCCACTGCTCCAACCACACCAGCGGTGTGAACGTCGCCTGATAGCTCCGAACCTGTGACAGGAAGCGCGCGATGAAGATCGCGGACAGCTTCGGCGTGTGATCGACGAAGTCGTGCAGCGCGGCCGCGAGTGGTTTGGGGCCCGCTTCGCTCGCGCGACGCAGCTTCTCCGCCGCGGCGTCAGCGGCGCGAACCTCGTCGAGGCGCGAGAGCGTACGCCGCGTCATCCGGCGGATGTTCTCGATGAGTCCGAGCCGGAGCATCGCGGGGATCGCCCACAGCTCGCCGATCCGCAGTCGCGTAACGCGCTGATACTCGCGAACGAATAGCTCCGTGTTCGCGAGGTCGAGGTGTCCCTCGGTGTGCGCGATCAGCTCGATCGCGATCTCATAGACGCGCGGGTATCGGGCGAGCGGGCCGCTCGCCAGCTCCGGAAGCTCTCGGTAGTAGCCTCTCGGGAGCGTCGCGCGAATTTCGCGGATGTGCTCTTCGACCGTATAAAAGTTGTCGAGCAGCCATTCGCCGGCCGGGCTGACGTCGATGCCCTCATCGGCGGCCTGGCCGAGCGTCTCGCGCGCATCGAGAAGGATCTCGTGCGTCTCCTCGAGTCGCTCGAGGAGCGGCACCCTCTTGCGCCCCTTGCCTGGCGGGCGCACGCGCTGTCGTCGCGCGAGGGCACGCGCGTGCTCCCCGAGTCGGTCGGCGCCGAGCAGCTCGCCGCGGATGGGACCGACGAGCGGCTCTTGCCCACCATTCGACGTGCGCGCCAACAGGCGCGCGAGGAGCCCTTGTCTTCTCGCGGGTGGTGTACTGGTTGCCACTCTTCAATCAACTGAGTCGTGGACGGAACGTTAGCAGTTAACGGGCCGCGGTGTAGGGGTCGGAAATCGTAGGAACCTGATGACCGGGTGCCCGCCCGGTCGGGCTCGCCACCGGGCTAGTAGCTTCCAGCCGCGCGTAGCTTTGGCTCTTCGCTCGCCACTCCCTGTCTGACTGGCGCGGTCACGTTCAGACGGTATCCGCGGAAGATAAGAAGCAGCCCGATCAATTCGGTCACGTAGAGCACTTCCGTGTGCCCGAACCGCGTGAACGCGCCCCCAATGCCCGGCAGTATTGCCCCGATCGCGATGTACACGTTTCCGACGAACCGGTGGTATGTCTCGCGGGTCCGACGGTAACGCATTGCCGAGACGATCGCCCCGCCGACCAGGAAGAGCACGGCGTACAGATTGATGAATGGGCTGAACAGCCGAACCCATCGCCACATCAGCACCTTCCCCGACAGGCGGAATGGCTGCACGAGCGTGTAGTCGATGGGCGACGCGATGACGCAAAGGCTCGCGATCACGACCACGGTCGCCACGATCGCCGTCAGCCAGTTCGCGGTCTTCCGCGGGAGATGAAGGTAGACGGAGCCCTGCGCGAGCGGTGCGCCCCCGAGGAGCGCACCGGTGATGTACCACGCGCGAAACAGCGGCTCGTGCCAGCCGAGCAACGTCGTGGCCGACTCGGTGATCGTTCCCGCCGCGTACGTCAGCATCCCGATGCCCCACCAGAGCAGGTGCGGCTGTCGTCGATCCATCCACCGCGCGATCACAACGCCGGCGAATGCCAGCGCGATGACGGTCGTGACGATCGGAACGAAGTAGACGGCGGTCCGCATCGACCCCCTCCTTGCTCGAAGCTAGAGGCTAGAAGCCCACCACGATCGCGGTGCTCACGTTCCGTCTCGGCTCCGGTCGGAAGAACGACGCGTTTGCGAACTCCGCGTACAGCTCGTTCGTCAGGTTGTTCACGCGCAGCACGAGCGCGGTTCGGTTGCGCCCGCGGTCGAACAACGCCGCCTCGGCGCGAAGGTCGTGCACCGTGAAGGCCGGCAGCACATCACCCACCGGACTCGTCCCCGCGATCACGTCCTTCTGCTCTCCGTTGTGGCGCAGCGTATAGCCAAGCGAAAGCCGATTGGCGATCGGATGCCACGCCGCGTCGAACACGAACTTCCGCGAGTACGTGTCGCCCACCGGACTGTTCGGATCCGTCACGTTCTTCGATTCGATCCTCGAGAAGTTCGCGGAGAGATCGAACATGCGTAACGCGCGCGCACCCGCAGTGAGCTCGAGCCCACGGAAGCGCAGCCGGTCGACGTTCACGTTCTGATACACGGGCAGTTGGTTGATCGTATCGCCCCTCGCGGCGATTGCGACCCCATCGTGCACGTTGTTCTGGAACACGAACCCTTCCGCGAAGAATGCACCCTGCCTCCACCTGGCGCCGACGTCTACGTTCACGCTCGTTTCCGGATCGAGGTTCGGGTTCCGCGCCTGATAGCCGGCCCCCTCCGGCGTCGGTCCCTCGAAGAAGCGTTCGACGAGGTTCGGCGACCGGAAGCCGCGTCCAACGGACGCGATGAGGTTGAGCCCGGACGTGGCGCGCACGAGGAGGTTCGCGGCGCCCACCGCCGTGCGGTCCTTGCTCTCGGACGGCGGATCGGAGATCCCCGGCGTGGACCGTGTTTTCGCGAGGACGTCCTGGTAGCGCCCGCCGACGATGACGGACACGCGGTCGGCGAGCCGGACGTCGCCCTGTGCGAACAGACCGGCGCTCCGGAACGAAGCGTTAGGCACCTGCGGCCGCGTGCTCGCCACGCTCTGCGGCGGCCCGAAGCCGGTCACGGTCGTCAGGCTCGAGTCGGTGTTGTCGGAGCGGTCCTGGAACGCGTCGGCGCCGTACGTGAGGAGCGTTCGCCCGCCGACGAGCTTCGTCGCTTCGGCGCGAAAGCCTAACGTGCGCATGTCCGTCCAGTTGCGCTGCGCGGACGTCACGCCCGCTGTCGGCGGGAGGCCACGCCCGAACGGAACGAACACGTCGAGGTCGAGGTGCCGGGTGTTGTCCTGCAGATACGTCGTCACCTCGACGCGGTCTGCCACGGGCGTTGCGAGCGACAGCGCGCGCCATCCGAGCGAGTAGCGGCGGACGTCCTGGTCCGGATACGTGATCTGGATGGTCGGTGCATCGGTCGCTCCGAGATCAGAGTTCGACACGTAGCCGAATCCCGCATCGCGGGCCGTGTAACGCTCCGCGCGTGCCGAGAGCGTCTGTGACTTCCCGAGGTCCCAGCCGGCCAGCGCGTTGTACGAGTAGTCGCGGACGCTGGTGTCGTTGACCCGCACGTCATCATCGAACGAGATGTCCCCGAACCGGCCCGACGGTGCATCGTAGGATTTCGTGTCGCGGTAGGCGCCGCTCGCTCTGAACGCGAACCGGCCGAACCGCCCTTCGAGCCCGCCACTTGGTGTTTGTTGCTTGTCGGCGGTCGAGTATCGGAAGCCCGCCCAGCCGTGAATGCCGTCGCTGCCCGACGGGAGCCCGGCGGTGATGATGTTCACGACGCCGCCGATCGCGTCGGTTCCATACAGCACCGACGCAGGTCCGCGAACGACGTCCACGCGATCGATCCCGGAAATCCCCGCGATGGCGGGCAGCTCTCCGAAATCCTGCTGGCGTCGCGAGTTGTTGAGACGAAGTCCGTCCTCCAGCAGCAGGATGCGCTGCCCGCCGAGCCCACGGATCGTCGGGCGCGTTTGATTCGTCCCCACACCCGTAATGTCGAGGCCGGGAAGGTCGCGGAACGCATCAACGGGTGTGTTTGGCAAACGACGCCCGAGCGTCGCCGAGTCGATCACACTCACGGCGGACGGCGTGTCGAACACGTCCTTTACGGTACGAGTGGCGGTGATGGTGACCTCGCTCAGCGAGGTCATCCGCCTTCGCGCCGAATCCGCCCGAGTCGAATCCTGACGTACCGGCGATTGCGCACCGACTGCGCTCGTACCGGCAGCTGCGGCCAATACGCTGAACACGAACAACCCACCTTTCATTGTATCTGTCTCCTGCCTTCGACGCGAAAGACGAGCGGGCGCGCGCATCAGCTGGCCGGTCGTTCCGGCGAGCGCACACTCTGTCGCGCCTACCATATGGATGCCGGGATGATCAGGACATTCGGCAGCCTACGGAGCGAGCGATCCGTACAAATACGGATCGCCGATCGCCTGACGGCCGGAGTCTTGCTCACTCGCCAGCGCGCGATCGACGCCGGACTTGTTCGGTGCCGGTTTGCGCCCGCGGTCGCCGCCCCGCTCCGCGGTCCCGACACTTCCGCGAATGTCACCCCGCCGTCCCGATCCGGTGAGTGTCAAACACGATTCGGCGAAGCCCGACGACGAGCAATTTCGCGCGCCGGTGGAGCCGGAGGCACTGGCGCGTGGCCTGGCGGCACGCAGCCCGTCGCGCGTCGCGGCCGCGCTCCGTATCACGGAAGCCGTCAATCGCGAGACCGCGGTCGTGGCCGCGCTCGACGTCCTTGTCGTCGGCGTCCGCGACGTGCTCGCCGCGGACACGGTCGCGATGATGCTCGTCGAGGACTCGAGCGACGGCCCCGCACTCGTTATGCACGCGTGGCGCGGACGCGCGCCGGACATGGCCCCGTCGCGAATTCCCGTCGGCCGGGGCGTCCTCGGCCGCATTGCCGAGCGTCGGGAGACCATGCTGCTCGACGATGTGCATCGGCTCGGCGATGTACCGACCGCCGTCGGCAGCGAGCAGATCGTGTCGCTGCTGGGCGTTCCGGTGGTCGATCAGGGACGCCTCATCGGGGTGCTGTACGCGGGCTCGAAGACGCCGGGGAGATTCGGCGACGATGATCGGCATTTGTTGGAGCTCGTCGCGGCAGGTGCGGGCCCCACGATCTCGCGCACCCGGCTGTCTGATGCGCTCGATCTCTATCGACGACAGCTAGAGACGCAGACGGGAGAGCTCGAAGCGACCGCCAGCGAGCTCGAGTTGACCGTGGCCGCGCTGCGTCGGGCGAACGCCGAGCTCGCCGCGACCGCCGAGGCAGCGCGCGGAGCCCAGGTGGCCGCCGAAGCCGCGAATCGCGCGAAGTCCGCGTTCCTCGCCACGATGTCGCATGAGCTCAGAACGCCGCTCAACGCCATCCTCGGCTACGCCGCGCTGTTGCTCGACGGCCTCGCCGGCCCTCTCGCGCCGGCGCAGCGGGATTTCGTGGAGCGCACGCGCGTGAGCGGCCGCCACCTCCTGGGCCTCGTGGAGGAGGTGCTCGACATCGCGAAGGTCGAGGCCGGGCAGATGCGCGTCGAGGTCGGGCCGGTCAGCGCGTCCCGGGTGATCAACGCCGCCGTCGCGCTCGTGCGGCCGCAGGCGGCCGGCGCCGGCGTGGCCATCGACGCGACGCCTTGCGCGAACGTCTTCGGCGAGGTGACCGGTGACGAGCGCCGCGTTAGGCAGATCCTCCTCAACCTCCTCGCCAACGCGGTCAAGTTCACCCGCCCTTCGGGTCAGGTCACGGTCCGCTGCGACCGGTTCGAGGGCAAGGCGCCGTTCGGCCCCGGCCCGCTCGGGTCGTGGATGTGCCTCGGCGTCACCGATACCGGGATCGGCATCGAAGCCGAGCACCTCGAGACGATCTTCGAGCCCTTCGTGCAGCTCGACGCAAGTCACACGCGCGCGCGTGGCGGCACAGGGCTGGGACTCGCCATCAGCCGCCGCTTCGCCCGACTCATGGGTGGCGACATCACCGTCACCAGCCGCGTCGGACAGGGCACCACCTTCACGCTGTGGCTGCCCGCCTGGGAGCGCGACCGGCCGGCCACCGCCCGGCCGCAGTTGATCCGGGAAAGGGATCGCATTCCGCCCGCGTCGGTGCCGAACCTGCGACTCGCCGGGACGAGGGCCGGCCGTGTGGCGTTAGGCGAGCTGCTCGTCATGTCGGCCCCGGACATCGTCGCCACCGTGGTGGACCGGCTCCGGGGCGACCCCGACATCCCGCGCGCGCGCGAGGTGACGCGCACGGAGCTCGAGGACCACATCGCCACGTACCTCAGCGACATCGGCCAGCTGTTCGCGATCATCGACGAGCGTGGCACGTCCCGTTTGCCGTTGATCGTGGACGGGGCCGCGATCCAGCGGCTGATCGCCGAACGACACGGTGCGCAGCGGCAGCGACTGGGCTGGACCGAAGAGGAGCTGCGACGCGAGCACGCGGCGCTCGTGGCGGAAGTCGAGCGCGTGGTGCTCGACTCGTCCCTGCTCACGGGATCGCCGCCGAGCGACGCACTGCCGCTGCTCCGGCTCATCCTCCAGGAGGCCGAGGAGGTCAGTGTTCAGGGCTTTCACGACGCGGAACGGCGCAAGCGAGACCATCCGTCGCGCAGGGGCGAAGCAGGCGGCGACGCGTCGCGCGATCGCTAGTTGTTGATCTGGCCACGAGGCCGGCTCTCGCCAGCTGTCGACATCTCACATTCGCTTCGTCGCACGCCGACCTGGGGTTATGGGGCGACGAGCCCCTCTTCCACCGCCAGCCGCGTTAGCCCGGCGACGCTGTGGATCTCGAGCTTGCGCATCAAGCTCTCGCGGTGCGTTTCCACCGTCCGCGGGCTGATTCCGTACCGCGCCGCGATCTCCTTGTTGGTCTCGCCGTTCGCGATCCCTTCGAGGACGTCACGCTCGCGGGCGGTCAGGAGGGCGAGCTTCGACACGCGCGAGAGCCGGTCCGATTCCACGCGCACGGCATCGCTGAGCCGGATCGCCATAGCCGGAGAGAAGAACGACTCGCCGCGGTCAACCGCGCGCACCGCCTCTCTCAGCTCGGTCGGCGACGAATCCTTTCGCAGGTAGCCGTTCGCGCCGGCGCGCACGGCCTGCAGGACGTACTCGGCCTCGTCGTGGACGCTGAGGATGAGCACTCGCGCCTGGGGCGCCGCGCGTCGGACGTCGCCGATCACTTCCAGCCCAGTGCCGTTAGGCATGGAGACGTCGAGCACCACGACGTCCGGCTCGCACTCGGCCGCCAGCTTGACCGCTTCGGTGCCGCTTGCCGCCTCGCCGGCAACGTTGAACCCGTGGGTCGTCGCCAGGACGTGCCGGATGCCCTCGCGCACCACCGCGTGGTCGTCGGCCACGAGGACGCGAATACTCGGTTCGTTGCTCATCCCGCCACCTGCTCGAAAGGAAGGCGAACGGCGAGCCGCGCACCGCCGCCCGCCGCGTTCGCGATCTGTACGCCTCCACCTAACGCGCCGAGGCGCTCGCCCATGCCCGTGAGCCCGAGACCCGGATCACCCCGGAAGCCGCGGCCATCATCACGCACCTCGAGGTGGAGCGCTCCCTCCCCCGTCGAGAGCGTGATGCTGACCGAACCGGCGTTCGCGTGGCGGGCCACGTTGGACAACGCCTCCTGTAACGCACGAAACAACGCAAGCTCGGCGTCATTCGAAAGGGGTGGGAGCACAGTTGGCGCCTCGAACGACACGCGGAGCCCCGTTCGTTCGCCGAATCCCTCGACGAGCGCGTGCAGCGCCGGCAAAAGGCCGAGCTCGTCGAGAAGCGGAGGCCGAAGGTCACGGGCAACGTTGCGAATGCTTCGCATCCCGGTGTCGACGAGCTCGAGCACGCGATCCATCCTCGTCGCGAGTGACGGGTCGACCGTCTCGCGCAACACGCCGAGCTGCAGCTTCACCGCCGCAAAGGCTTGCGCGGTCTCGTCGTGGAGCTCGAGCGAGATGCGGCGCCGTTCGTCTTCGTGCTGCCGTGCCATGCGAGCCGAGAGTCGCTCGAGCTGCCGCGTCCGTGCGGCGAGTCGCGTCGTTAGGTCCGCGTTCTCGAGTGCCGCGCCGACCTGGCGCCCGAGCGTTCGGAGAAACTCCTCGCCGAGGGCGGTGAACGGATCGCCCTGATCGCCGACAATCACGAGCGACCCGACAGGCTTCGCGTCGCGAACCACGGGAAGGACCGCGAGGTACGCGAACGGGCGGGCGGACTCGCCGAACGGGTCGGGCCAATCCCGCGCCACGGCCGGTGAGCCCGAGTGAGCGGCCTGTCGCATCGTCTCCCACGCCGGGCCGACGGGTGATCGACCACTCCAGTGAGCGCACGACCCTATTCCACGTACGAACGACTCGGCGCTCGATGTCTCGCCGACGCTGCCGTTGCCGTCCGAGCGTGGCCCCACCGTGGACATCGTTAGGCAGAGCGCGCTGCCCCGTACACCTCCCAGCGCGAGCGGCCGAGCGAGGAGCGAGTCGATGACATCGGGGGCGTCGTCGCTCGTCGATCCGCCCGCGAGGGCGAGGTCACCGGACAGCGCCGAGAGCGTCGCGAGCCCTCGCCGAAGCTCCTCGACCACGAGGAGCAGGATGCCGGCGCCAAGCGCGAGCACGAACCCGATATCGAGATAGTAGCCCCACGGGTTCCACGCCCCTCGCGCGCGCAGCAGAGGGTAGTCGAGGTGGTGCAGTCCCCAGAGCACCAGTACGCCGGCGACGAACCTCGCGGCTCGCGACCCCACGCGTCGCTGATATCGCCAGAACGCCCAGCCGGTCCACAGGGTCGCGACGCTGAGGAAGAGGACGGCGGGTCCGGCCGCGAGAAGGAAATTCTCCAGCCTGTAGATCGCGATGTAGGACCACAGCGGCGGAAAGAGCACGAGCGCCAGGTAGCGGGTGCGCCATTCGACCTGCTGCGAGAACGCCAACGCGGCGCCGAGCAGCGCGAGCGCGGTCCATCCGGTGAGCACCTGGTGTGCGTAGAGCCACGGCTCGTACGCAGTCGTGAGAAATCCGCAGATCGCGCCGATGCGGAGCACGTAGAGCCCCCACGCGATCGCCCACCAGAGGAAGTACCGCTTGCGGAACTGGACGAACAGAAACGCACACAGTCCAGCGATCCCTAACGTGATGACCGCCTGGAGCACTGCGGCGTTGAGCTCGCTCAGGGAGGTCGGATGCATGAAGGAAAGCTATCAGCCATCAGCCATCAGCCATCAGCCCAGACGGCGGAAAGCGAACGGCGGAGCGCCTCTCGACGTTCCGCCGTTCGAGCCGATGGCTGATGGCTGTTAGCTGATGGCTGCGAAGCAATGGCTGATGGTAGCTACGCTTCGCCCACATGCATGCGCCGCTCCGCCGCCGCGAACCGCTCTACCGCCAGCTCGTCGCGGGTCGCGAGCGACACCAGCACGCCCACTGCGAACGACAGCGGGATCGTCACCAGCGCCGGATTCTTGAGCGGAAACCACGCGCTCGTGTGCTTCAGGATGTCCACCTGGATCGTCGGCGAGAGCCAGATCAGGACCAGCGTCGACACCGTCCCGAGCACCATGCTCGATACAATCCCCTCCGTCGTGCATCGGCGCCAGAAGATCGAGAGCACGAGCGCCGGGAAATTCCCGCTCGCGGCGATCGCGAACGCCAGCGACACCATGTAGGCGACGTTCTGCCCCTTGAACAGAACGCCGAGCAGCACTGCGACGATGCCCAGCGCGACGGTCGCGACTCTGGCGACACGCAGCTGCTCGCGCGAGTCGGCCTCACCGTGCCGCACCACGTTGACCCACAGGTCGTGCGACAGCGCCGCGGCACCCGACAGCGTGAGCCCCGCAACGACCGCGAGAATCGTCGCGAACGCCACGGCGGCAATGAAGCCGAGGAATGGGGTTCCGCCTAACACCTCGGCGAGGAGCGGGGCCGCCATGTTGCCGCCCTTGTCCACAGCCTTGATCGCGTCGGGCCCAACAAGCACCATCGCGCCGAACCCGAGCACGAACGTCATGAGATAGAAGACGCCGATGAGGCCCGTCGCGTAGAATACCGACGTCCGGGCGGCGCGCGCGTCGGGCACGGTATAGAAGCGCATCAGGATGTGCGGAAGCCCGGCGGTGCCGAACATGAGCGCCATACCTAACGATACGGCGTCCAGCGGGGCCGCCACGAGCTTGCCCGGCGCGAGCACGCCATCGCCGTACCGCTCCGCCGCGGCGGCGAACAGCGCGACCGGGTTCATTCCGAACTTCGCGAGGACCATCAGCGCGAGCAGCGCCGCGCCAGCGAGCAGGAGTCCCGCCTTGACGATCTGGACCCACGTCGTCGCGATCATCCCGCCAAAGAGCACGTACGCGAGCATCGCCGCGCCCACGATGACGATCGCGGTCTCGTACGACAGCCCGAACATGAGGCGGATCAACCCGCCGGCGCCAACCATCTGCGCGATGAGATAGAGCGTCACCGTCGACAGCGTCCCGAGCGCCGCAGCGATGCGGACGGGCGTCTGCCGCAGGCGAGCGGCCACGACGTCCGCGAACGTGTACTTCCCCAGATTCCTCAGCGGTTCGGCGATCAGGAACAGCACGACCGGCCAGCCGACGAGCCAGCCCGTCGAGTAGATCAGGCCGTCGAATCCCGTCGTGGACACGAGGCCGGCAATCCCGAGGAACGACGCCGCGCTCATGTAGTCGCCGGCGAGCGCGAACCCATTCTGACCCGGCGTGATCGATCGCGCGGCGGCGTAGAAGTCCTCGGTGGTCCGCGTGCGGCGAGCGGCCCAGTACGTGATGCCGAGCGTAATGGCGATGAACGCGAAGAAGAAGATCATCGCCACCGCGTTAGGCTCGCCGATGCGCGTCGAGACCGCCGGCGCGGCTGGAGCCTGTGCCGCCGCGTGAAGGATGGTCATCGGGCGGCCTCCCCGCGTCGCAGTTCATCGAGTCCGGCGTCGTAGTGCGTGTTCGCCCAGCGCACATATACCCACGTCAGCACCCAGGAGAGCACGATCACGAGGGCGCCGAGCAGGACCCCGACGCTCAGCCCGCGCGTGAGGAGTCGACCCATGAGGGGCTTGTCGTACGCGATGAGGAGGATGAACCCGAAGTAGATGGCCACCATCAGGGCCGTGAGGCTGACCGCGATGCGCCAGCGGGTCTCCGCGAGGGAGCGAAACCGATGCTCTGACATGGAGGAGCCGGGAAGCGGGAGACGGGAGACGGGAGACGGTGAGACGGCGAAGAATCGACTATACGTCGATCACGGGCCGGCGGTAATAGCAACGCCGTCGTCCCCGCCTCCCGCCTCCGTTTCACGTTTCCCGTCTCCCGTCTTCGTCTCCCGTCTCCCGTCTCCTACACTGGGGGTGGATCGATGATGGGCGTCATGCCGAGCCATTTGCGCACGTATCCCATCTGGCCGACGTGGTAGGCCTCGTGGAGCGAGAAGTACCCGATCGCGCCGCGCAGCGTTGCGTCCGTGGTCGGCACTTTCGCCGCCGGCGGCGCCGCCAGGTCAGCCTCGGTGAGCGTGCCAAGCCGCTCCTCGAGCAGCTCGGACAGCTCCTCCCACATGGCCACGAGCTCCTCCGGTTCCGGATAGCTCTCCGCCGACGCGACGTTCGAGCCCGTATCGAACCGGCTTCCCCACGGAAAGTCGCGCGGCACCCCCACCAGTGACAGAAGCCGGGTCCGGAAATGAATGACGTGACCCGCGAGCCACAGCAGAGGATTCGACAGCTGACCTGGCCGGCGCATGGCTGCGTCCTTGTCGATCCCGCTCATCGCCTTGATGAACAGGTTTGTCGTGATCCGAAACTGCTCAGCGACCGTCCCGATGCTCGGGTGCATGGAAGCTCCGTGGTGTTTGCGGGAAAGTCGTAAGGTAGATTCCAGGCTCGAGCCTGAGGACTCATTGCTCGCAA
>JBKOYV010000401.1:0-12312 GCA_046725585.1 Gemmatimonadota bacterium
TACAACGCGCTCACGGACAGCTACGAGGATCTCGTCGCGTCGGGCGTGATCGATCCGACGAAGGTGACGCGCACGGCGCTGCAGAACGCGGCGTCGATCGCGGGCCTGCTCCTCACGACGGAAGCGATCGTCGTCGAAAAGAAGGAGGATAAGCCGGCTCCGGCCGCGCCAGGTGGTGGCGGCATGGGCGGGATGTACTAAGCCTGTCCGTCAGGAAACAGGGCGGGGGCCCCGATTCGGGGCCCCCGCTTTGTTTCGAACTGATGACTGATTACCAAGGAACGGCGATTTCGCTCTACAGGGCGAGCGTGAGCTGCTGAGCGCGGCCACCCCGTCGACCCGCGACGAACGCGCCGTGCACGACATCCTGAGACGCGGCCGTCACACGTCCACGGAACCGCGAGCGCGCCAGCGCGGCCGACACGCTGGCGAGCGCGTGATCCGGCGTGTTGCACTGCTCGCTCAAGTGCGCGAGCACGAGATGCTGAAGCCCCGAGTGCGCGCACACGCGCGCGATCATCCCCGCCTCTCGGTTGCTCAGGTGTCCGGTCACGCCGGCGATTCGGCGCTGCACGGAGATCGGGTACGGGCCGCGCGCGAGCATCGCTTCGTCGTGATTGGACTCGAGCACGAGAATGTCGAGGTCGCGCATCGCGTCGCGCAGATGCGTCGTCATACGGCCGAGATCCACCACGACCGCCGCACGCGAGCCGGACACGATGTCCGTCGCGACCACGGCAACCGGGTCGGTCGCGTCGTGAGAGATCGGCACCGTTTGCACGCGCATGGTGCCCAGCGTTAGGGTCGCGCCCGCGTCGAACGTTCGCACGTCGGCCGCAACGAGATCCGGAGCACTTTCGACCGTGCCGGCGGTTGCGTGCACCGCCCACCTCCACCGCTGTGCCGACCTTGCTGCACCGCACACGTGATCGGCGTGCTCGTGCGTGACGATCAGCGCCTCGATGCTTTCCGGCGCGATGCCCGCAGTCGCAAGGCGTCGCTTCAGCTCTCGTGATGAGAAGCCCGCGTCCACGAGCACGCGCGTCGCGCCGTTGTCGATCACCGTCGCGTTGCCGCGACTCCCTGATCCCAACACCCAGACCTTCATGCTACCTGCCATCGGGCGGCATGTGCCGCAGTCAGCCATCGTCGCGCTCGCTCGCTGAGCGCGACGTGTCGCCGACTCATCACGCGTTCGGCGACGCCCAGAAATCTATCGAGGTCGTACGTCGGCGCGTCGGGAGTGCCGCCCCACGAGAAAGGGGCAATGACCTTCGGTGTCATTACCGGGGCGAACACGTTGGCGCCAGCCCCGACGATGCCCCCCGTCGTCAGCCGGGTCCCGATCGCGGTCTTTGCATGATCACCGAAAAATGTCCCGAGGAACTGCATCCCGGTGTCGCGCATCCCGCGTGGCGACCATAACGCGACGGAGCCGTACGTGTTCTTCAGGTTGCTCGTGACGGTGCTCGCACCGAGGTTCGTCCATCGGCCGAGGTATGAGTGTCCCACGAACCCGTCGTGCGATTTGTTCGCGTGACCGAGGAAAACCGTAGTGCTCACCTCGCCGTGGACGCGGCAGTGGTCGCCGATCGATGTGTTCGCGATCTTGCCGCCCGCCACCATCGTATCCTCGCCGACGTAGCACGGACCAACGAGTCGCGAGAACGGCGCGACAGTGGCGCCGCGCCGCACGAGGATCGGCCCGGCGGTCGCGTCGAACACGACGTACGGCTCGATCGACGCCCCGCGCTCGATGCGCGCGGCATAGGCACCGATCACCGCGCCGCCCGCTTCGGCGCCACTGATCGTGTCGAGCCCTTCCACTCGACTCGGGATGTCCGATGCGAGCATCTCACCGAGATATCGGACGAGATCCCAGACGTCGTCGAGCCACCATCCGCTGATCTCGGTGGCCGCCGCTCCGTTACCAGCCAACGACTCGACGCTCGCGACGCCATCGCGGATTGCCGGCGCCGCGACGGACCGCGAGAGTCGGACCGCGGCGACGCGGCCGCGGCACGTCCAGACGTCCGCCCACGGGTCCATTGAGGCGAGAACAGGCGCGCAGCGTGCGTTCACCAGGATGGTGCCGGCGGAGATCGTGCCGGTGGTGCAGGGCGGCGCGTCCAGCTCGTCGAAGTCCGCGAGATGAGCCGCGCCAATGGACGCCGAGGCTTCGGCACCGAGCGTCGTCTCCCAGCGGCGCCTAACGATCTCGGTGCCGGCTCGCAGCTCCGACACGGGGCGCGTGAGCGCGAACGGCTCGAACCCGCGCGCGACCTCGTCATCGTAGAATACGAGCGTGTTCATTCGCGGTCCCGAATGTCGGGCGGGAGCTGCGCGATCAGCGTCTTGAGATCCGCCGCGGATTCCTTGGTCGTCACGAGCGTGAGGCCATCCCGCACCACGACCACGAGGTCTCGCACGCCATAGAGCACGACGTCCGTCCCCTCGGCATACACGACGTTGTCATCGGCGTCCACGAGCACGGCGGAGCCGCTCGCCGCGTTCCCGCGCTCGTCCCGGGAGCGCACTCGGGCGAGCGCCGCCCACGTACCGACGTCATCCCATTGAAATGAGCCGGGCATCACGACGACGTTTGAGCTTCGCTCCAGGACACCGATGTCGACGGTGACCGGCGTCGCGGCGTGGAAGAATCGCTCTGCGCTCCCGTTCGCGGAGGCTAGCGCCGGTGCCAGCTCGGGCGTGAGCGTGCGGACCTCCGTTAAGAAGTCGCCTACGCGCCACGCGAAGATGCCGGAGTTCCACAGCGCACCCTCGCCGATCATTCGCTCGGCGCTCGCGCGGTCGGGTTTCTCGACGAATCGATCGACGCGGAACGCACCGTCGCCGATTGGCGAGCCGCGCCTGATGTAGCCGAAACCCGTATCCGGTCGAGTGGGAACCACTCCGACCGTGACGAGCGCGGACTCTCGTTCCGCTACGGCTGCAGCTTCGCTCAGCGCCGTCCGAAAGCCTTCGTCGTCGCCGATCGCCCAGTCGGCGTGCACAGAGATCATGATCGCGTCGGGGCCGTCGCGCCGCTCGATCTCGCTCGCTGCCCACGCGAGCGCGCCCCCTGTGCCTACGGCCCGCGGCTCCGCAATCACGTTCTCCGCTGGAACGCGAGGCGTGTGCTCGAGCACGACGTCGCGCAGCGATGCGTTGGTGAGCACGAGTGTACGCGCCGCCGGCACGAGCGGCTCCAGCCGATCCAGCGTCGCGACGAGCAATGGCCGCGCGTCGACGAGCGGGAGTAGCTGCTTGGGGCGCGAGGGTGTGCTGAGCGGCCAGAAGCGCGAGCCGACACCGCCGGCCAGCACCACGGCCCATCGACTCACGCGGTCCCCGCGCTGTCGTCCTGCGTCAGCCCTGCCAGCTCCGCCGTTCGCGCGTAGAGCTTCTTCGGGCTGAACGGCTTCGTGAGGAACTCGGTCGCGCCAAGCTCCATTGCCTTCTGATGCTGCGCTTCCTGGCCCGCTGCCGTGAGAATGATGCACGGCAGGTGCTTCAACCGTTCGCTCGAACGAATGCGCGCGAGCACATCGAGCCCGCTGAGATTCGGCATCATGAGGTCGAGCAGGACGAGGTCCACGTCGGGCTGATTCTCCAGGACGTCGATCGCTTCCTGACCGTCGTAGGCGAGGGTGACCCGGAATGGTCCCTGCTCGAGCTTCATCTTGATGATGCGACCGATGTGTGGCTCGTCATCGGCGACCAGCACGTGGCGCAGCTCCATTTCGCCGATGGTCCTCTTAGACCAGGGCTGCCATGTGCTCGCGATTGCGCCGGAGCTCGAACAGTAGCTGGCCGACGTTCGCCTGCGGTTGGACGAGCACGAGGAGTATCGCCTCTGACGACAGCACCGACACGACCACGAGGCCAAGCGGGTGTTCGAATACGCCGGTGATGAGCTGACCGCGCTGGCTGGCGGCACCAAACTCGTCGGCGGCGGTAATGATGGAGGGCACGTGTGCGGCGAGCCCTTCCGCGTCGAGGTTGGGAACGGCCTGGCCGTCGATCAGGAGCCCATCGCGACCGAGGACGATTGCCGCTTCGACGCCATCGCGCTGCCGAATGGCGGCGACGAGTTCGCGGATCGTCGGCATGCGCGCTCCCGATAAAGTCGTGCGAAGCATAACCCCACGCGGGGGGTTGTCAAGCGAGCAATCGCTTGAAGTCTCGTGTGTTAGGCGGTATGCTTCGATTCCCGTGGAATCCGCTCGACCTCGCTAATTTTCATGAAGTTTCGTCAATTCGTTTCGTCCGTCGGCCTCGCCGCCGTCGTATTCGGCGTGTCCGCATGCGACGATCCAAACGCGACCACCAATCTGATCTCGGTCGTCGCGGATACCCTGACGGTTTACGCCCTCACCGGCACGCCGCCATCCTATCCCGCCGCCTTCCTCGCCTCGTCCAGAGCCGTCACACGCGCTGATGGGAGCTTCAACTTCGACGTCGCGTTCGACATCAACGCGTCGAACGAGGTGCTTGTCTACCCACAGAAGCTGGTCGGCGTACCCTGCGTCGTTGGCGCTCTGAACTGCGGCGGGGCGCTCGGCGGCAAGCCGGTCGGCCTGCAGCGCATCACCGTCCCATTCGACTCGCTGGAGCGCGCGCCGACCGCCGGCTACCAGTTTGACTCGACGTTCGCTCTCACGCCGGGTCAGGGCCTCGTGATGCAGGTGCAGAGCGCCAGCGAGTGTCCGCTGTCCTTCTCGACGGTGATGTACTCGAAGTTCATCGTCGACAGCATCGATACCGGACGGCGGTCGATTTATTTCCGATCGGTCAACGACCCCAACTGCGGTTACCGTAGCCTGGTCCCTGGCGCGAAGCCGGTCAACTGATCTCGCCACATGCACGATCTCAAATCGCTGCGAGACCAGATCGATGCGCTGCGCGATGGCATGCGTCGCCGCGGAAAGCTCGACCAGATCGGACCTCTGATCGATCGAGCCGAAGCGCTCGACCGCGAACGCCGAACGACCATCCAGGCAGTCGAGGAGCGTAAGGCGGCGCGCAATGCGGCCACCCAGGAAGTCGCTCGCCGCAAGAAGTCGAAGGAGAACGCGGACGACCTCGTCACGCAGAGCCGCGCGCTCGGCGAGGAGATCAGCCGGCTCGAATCCGAGCTCGCGACGTCGGAGACGGAGCTCGAGCGAATCATGCTCGAGATTCCCAACATTCCGCTCCCCGAGGTTCCAAACGGCGGCGAGGAGTGCAATGTGATCGTGCGCGAGTGGGGAACGCCGCGCATGGAGCCCGGCCTTCGCCCTCACTGGGAGATCGCCGATACGCTGGGGATCATCGATCTCGCGCGAGGCGCAAAGATCAGCGGATCCGGGTTCGTCGTCTATCGCGGCGCCGGCGCCCGCCTCGTGCGCTCGCTGATGAACCTGTTCCTCGACGTGCACACGGGCGAGCACGGCTACGAGGAGGTCTGGGTTCCGGTCGTCGTGAACCGCGCGTCGATGACCGGCACGGCGCAGTTGCCCAAGTTCGAGGATGACATGTATGCGCTGCGGGATGAGGATCTGTTTCTCATTCCCACCGCCGAGGTCCCCGTCACGAATCTCTATCGCGACGAGCTGCTCGACGGCGCGAGTCTGGCGCGCGCGTTCTGCGCGTATACGCCCTGTTTCAGACGCGAGGCAGGAAGCGCGGGGAAGGACACGCGTGGCGTGCTTCGCGTACACGAGTTCGACAAGGTGGAGCTGGTTCGATACGCCACGCCAGAAACGTCGCCGAACGAGCACGAGCTCATGACGAAGCACGCGACGACGCTTCTCGAGCGCCTCGGGCTTCCGTACCGCGTGAAGCTTCTCGCGGCGGGCGACACCGGGTTTGCCAGCGCGAAGACGTACGACCTCGAGACGTACGCGCCCGGGGTCGGCTCCTGGCTCGAGGTCTCGTCGAGCAGCACCTTCACGGACTTCCAGGCTCGGCGCGCGAACATTCGCTATCGCCCCGCGCCGGGTGAGAAGCCTCGCTTCGTTCACACGCTGAACGCGTCCGGCCTCGCGTTCCCGCGCGTCATCGCGTCGATCATCGAGCATTACCAGCAGCCGGACGGCAGTGTCACGGTGCCAGAGGTGCTGCGGCCGTATCTCGGCATCGACTCGATCCGCTGATCCGTGCGCCGCGGCGCGTCGTTCATCGTCGTCGCCGTTGGAGTCGTGCTGCTCCTCGGGTCGTACATCGTCTACACGCAGCGCGTCGTCGCAGAGCTCCGCCGAGAGGCGGAGCGGTCCGGGCGGATGTACGCTCGCGTGTTCGAGGCGCTGGCGGATCCCGCGTCCGACCCGGCGAACGCGTTGTTCGAGCTCTCTCGACAGATCGCCGACTCGAAGGTTCCGGTGTTGGTCACCGACGCCGAGGGCAATCTGTCCGGTGCCGTTAACACGCCGTTCGACAAACTGGCGGCGAGTGGCGTCCGTGCCGACCCGCGCCTCGAGGGAAACGAACGACTCAGACGCTACATCGCGACGCTCGATCGACAGAACCCTCCGATAGTCGAGCAGGGAGTCGGCACGATCCATATCGGCGATACACCGCTCGTGCTCGGCCTTCGATTCATTCCGCTGGTGCAGGCAGGTACGCTCGCGCTGCTCTTGCTCGCGGGATTGTACGCGGTCCGCGCGCGGGGCCGGGCCGACCGCGAGAAGGTGTGGGCCGGGATGGCTCGTGAATCCGCGCATCAGCTCGGAACACCGCTGTCGTCGCTCAGCGGCTGGCTCGAGCTCCTGAGCGAGCGCGAGGAGGATCCCCTCGCCGCGACGGCGGTCGAGCACATGCGCGGTGATCTCGACCGCCTCGAGCGCGTGGCGCATCGCTTCGAACGCATCGGCCGTCCTCCACGACGGGACCCGGTCGATGTGCGCCACCTCGTGGACAACGTGGGCGGATATTTTCGCGCGCGCGTGCCCACGCTCGCACACGCAGTGGACATCGCCGCGTCAGGCGGAGATGAGCCGCTGGTGATTCACGGCGACGCCGTGTTGCTCGAGTGGGCGCTCGAGTCGCTGATGAAGAACGCGGTCGACGCGCTCGCCGGGCGCGGCGGCCGCATCTACATCACGTCGGCCCGAGTGCCCGAGGGTGTTCGTATTCGCGTCGCGGACGACGGCCCCGGCATTCCTCGCGAGATTCGCGCTCGCGTGTTCGACCCAGGCTTCTCGACGAAGGACCGCGGATGGGGTGTAGGGCTGTCGCTCGCGCGGCGCATTGTCGAGGAGAACCACGGCGGACAACTGCTGCTCGTTCCGTCGCCGCGTGGCGCGACGTTCGACATTATCTTGCACTGATGTCCACGACGGTTTCTCGAGACTGGCTCACCGGTCTCAATCCAGCGCAACGAGACGCGGTACTCCATTTCGAAGGGCCCATGCTGGTGCTCGCCGGCGCTGGATCCGGCAAGACGCGCGTGTTGACCACGCGTATCGCGCACCTCATCGACCATCACGGCGTCGACCCGAAGCACATTCTCGCCGTCACGTTCACGAACAAGGCAGCAGGCGAGATGCGCGAGCGGATCGCTCGCCTCCTCGGCACCGAGCCGGTGGGCATGTGGTGCGGGACGTTCCATTCCGTCGGCGCGAGGATGCTTCGAACCGCCGCGCACCTCATCGGGCGCACGCCGAGCTTCACGATCTACGATGAGGATGACGCCGTCGGCGTCATCAAGCGGATCATGGAGCGCCTTCGCATTTCGGCCAAGGATCACGCGCCCCGCGCGATCCTCGACGCGATCTCCGACGCGAAGAACGCCCTCGTGTCCGTCGCCGAGTACGAGGCGATGGCGAAGGATCCACACTCGAGGGCAGTGGCGCCCGTGTACAAAGAGCTCGAGGGTACGTTGCGGCAGGCGAACGCCGTGACGTTCGATGACCTGCTGGTTCTGCCGGTGCGCATCCTCGAGGAGCACGTGCACGTCCGCGCGCAGTACCAGGACCGTTTTCGTTTCGTGCTCGTGGACGAGTACCAGGACACGAACCGCGCGCAGTATCGCTTCGTGAAGCTGATCGGAGGCGAGCACGCGAACGTGATGGTCGTCGGCGACGACGACCAATCGATTTACGGCTGGCGCGGCGCGGACATTCGCAACATCCTCGATTTCGAGCGCGACTTCCCGCAGGCCGCGGTCGTTAGGCTCGAAGAAAACTACCGTTCGACCCCACAGATCCTCGAGCTGGCGAACGTCGCCATCAGCCCGAATACCGAGCGCCGCGGGAAGACATTGCGGTCGACTCGGCCGCCGGGGGAACGGGGGACCGTCATTGGCGCGTACGATGATCGCGACGAGGCGGACTACATCGTCGAGGAGATCGCGCTACGCCGTGGATCTCCGGGTGGGCGAGCCCCCGGCCAGTCACTCGGCGCGGGCCTGACGCTCCGTGACTTCGCGATCCTCTATCGCACGAACGCGCAGAGCCGCTCGCTGGAAGAGTCGTTGCGGCGGAAAGGGTTCGCGTATCGCTTGGTCGGTGCGGTCCGCTTCTATGACCGGCGTGAGATCCGCGATCTCATGGCCTACCTCAAGCTGATCGCGAATCCGAACGACGACGAAGCGTTCCGTCGCGCGATTGCCGTCCCGAAGCGTGGCATCGGAGAAACGAGCATTGATACGCTCGCGGCGGCCGCCCGCGGAGAGCAGTTGCCGCTGCTCGCCGCCTCGGTTCGACCCGACCTCGTCGCGAGTCTTCGTCCGGCGGCCCGCACCGCGCTCGTTGAATTTGCCACCCTCATAGGTCGGCTGCGTGAGGCGGCGCGCGAGGCATCGGTCGACGAGCTGCTGCGTGACCTAATCGACGCGATTCGCTACGGCGAGCACCTGAAGACGGAGCCCGACGTGCAGGACCGCATGGACAACGTGCGTGAGCTCGTCGAGGGTGCCGCGGAAGTAGTGGCGGATGAGGGTGGGGAAGTGGGCCTGACGCCACTCGATCACTTCCTGCAGCGCGCAACGCTCGTCACAGGTGTCGACACGATGGACTCCCAGGCCGACGCCGTGACGATGATGACCATGCATAACGCGAAAGGGCTCGAGTTCCCGGTCGTCTTCATCGCCGGGATGGAAGACGGTCTGTTCCCGCTCGCTCGCGCGTTCGATGATCCGCCAATGCTGGAGGAGGAGCGACGGCTTTTCTACGTCGGCATTACGCGCGCCGAACAGAAGCTCTACATCACGCACGCGCGATCCCGGCGCCGCAACGGAGAGCTGATGCCGTCGATTCCGTCGAGCTTCCTCGGTGTCATTCCGTCGGGAATGCTCGAGGAGCGCTCGACCATGAAGCTCCGCGCGACCGGGCGGAGCGTTATGCCGCACCCGTCGGCCGCAACCCGCCGTCCGGGCGCCCGGGTGTCCTTTGCGCCGGAGACGGACGTCGAGGCGTCGCAGGATGCCCCGCGCTTCGTGAAGGGAGAACGGGTGCGACACGGACGCTTCGGCTCGGGTACGATTGCCGAGCTCTCGGGGGTCGGCCGCGACACGAAGGTTACCATCGACTTCGACGACGAATCGGTGGGACGGAAACGACTTGTCGTTGCGTACGCGGGTCTCGAGCGAGGATGGGACTAGTGTCCGTCACCGAAACGGAAGTCCGCCACGTTGCTGCGCTCGCGCGGCTCGGTCTCGAAGCGGACCAGATTCCGACCATCGCCGCTGAGCTCAACGGCATTCTCGGACACATGGAGATTCTCTCCAAGGTCGACACGTCGGCAATCGGGGCGGTGACTGGGGTCGGCGCCGCCGGAACCCCGCTGCGCGTCGATGGGGGAAACCAGATTCCCCTCGCGCGACCGCGCGAGGCATTCGCGCCCGCAATGCGAGATGGCTTCCTCGTCGTTCCGCGTCTGGCGACGCACGAGGGTCAGGACGCGGAGTCGCCGTGACGGTACCCGGGCCATCGGCCGCCGAGCTCGCGCGCGGGCACGCCGCGGGCACGACGCCGCCGACGAAGACCATCGAGGAGGCGTTCGCGCGGGCCGTCGAGGTCGATGCCGGGCCGAGTGGTCTGAATGCCATCCTCTGGCACGATCGCGAGGCCGCGTTAGGCGCTGCGGCCCAGGTGGTGGAGCTCGCGAGACAGGGCAACCAGCCGGGCCCTCTCGCGGGCGTGCCGGTCGTCGTGAAGGACAACATCGCGACGATGACGATGCCGACGACCTGCGGCTCGCGGATCCTCGAGGGTTACGTGAGCCCCTTCGAGGCGACTGTCGTGACGCGCCTCCGTACCGCGGGCGCGATCATCATCGGGAAGACGAACATGGACGAATTCGCCATGGGCTCGTCGACCGAGAACTCGGCATACGGGCCTGCGCGAAATCCACTGGATCGCACTCGTGTACCTGGAGGCTCGTCCGGCGGATCGGCCGTATGCGTGGCGGCCGGCATCGTTCGCGTCGCGCTGGGCTCGGAGACCGGCGGATCCGTCAGACAGCCGGCGGCCTTCTGCGGGATCGTTGGCGTCAAGCCGACCTACGGCCGCGTGAGCCGATACGGCCTCGTCGCCTTCGCCTCATCGCTCGATCAGGTCGGCGTCTTCGGTCGAACCGTGGAGGACGCCGCTATCGGGCTTGGGGTCATTGCCGGGCGAGACCGATACGACTCGACGAGCGCGGACGTAGCGGTCGATGACTATATCGCCACCGCCACCGACTTGCTGAAGGGCTTGGTGATCGGCCGTCCGCGAGAGTATTTCCCCGACTCACTCGACCCACGCATCCGCGAGCGATGTGACGCCACGCTCGAGAAGCTCCGTGAGTTGGGCGCAACGGTCCGAGAGGTGTCGCTGCCGCACACCGACCTCGCGATCCCGACGTACTACATCATCGCTCCCGCCGAAGCGTCGTCCAACCTCGCGCGATTCGACGGCGTGCGGTACGGCGTGCGCGCGAAGGCTGCCAGTCTTCGGGAGATGTACGCGGATACCCGGTCGCATGGCTTCGGCCGCGAGGTGACACGCCGCATTCTCCTCGGCACGTACGTGCTGTCGGCGGGCTATTACGACGCCTACTACAAGAAGGCGCAGGAAGTACGCGCGCTCATCACCAATGATTTCCAGAAGGTGTTCGACCGCGGCGTCGACGTGCTGTTCACACCGACCGCACCCACGCCGGCATTTCCGATCGGCGCCAAGGCAGATCCGTATGAGATGTACCTGAGCGACATCTTCACTGCGACGGCGAATCTCGCCGGGATCCCCGCGCTCTCGCTTCCCATCGGTCGCGTAGATGGGCTGCCCGTCGGCGGCCAGATCATGGGGCGTCACTTCGCCGAGGCGGCCCTGTTCCGTGTCGCCTTTGCGATCGAGCGCGCGTTAGGTGAGGCCGCCCACCGATGAGCGCTACCGTGGCCGCGCCGGCGCACGCGAAGTACGAGATGGTCGTGGGCCTCGAGGTGCACGTACAGCTCCGCACGCGCACGAAGCTGTTCTGCAACTGCTCCACCCAGTTCGGCGACCCGCCGAACCGCAACACGTGTCCCGTGTGTCTCGCGCTGCCGGGGAGTCTGCCTGTGCTGAACGAGTCTGCCGTGGAGCTGGCAACACGTGCGGCCCTGGCGCTGGGTGCCGAAGTGCAAGAGGAATCGATCTTCGCCCGGAAGAACTACTTCTATCCGGATCTTCCCAAAGGCTACCAGATCTCACAGTTCGACAAACCGCTTGCGATCCATGGCCAGCTCGTGATCGGCGAGCAGCCCGACGGCTCGCCCATGCGCGTCGGCATAACGCGCGTGCACATGGAGGAAGACGCGGGGAAGTCCATCCACGATCGGTTTCCCGCCGCGACCGCGATCGACCTCAATCGAGCCGGCACGCCGCTGATCGAGATCGTGAGCGAGCCGGACATTCGATCGGCGGCCGAGGCCGGCTCCTACCTTCGGCTTCTCAGGCAGGTGCTGGAGTACGTGGACGTCAGCGACTTGAACATGGAGGAGGGAAGTCTGCGCGTCGACGCGAACATCAGCATCCGCGAGCGCGGCGCGAACAAGCTCGGCACGAAGACCGAGGTAAAGAACATGAACTCGTTCTCAGGCGTCGAACGCGCGCTCGAGGCCGAATTCGCGCGGCAGGTCGCCATCGTGGAAGCGCATGGACGCGTCGAGCAGGAGACGCTGCTCTGGGACGCAGACCGCGGCACGGTGCGCCCCGCACGCAGCAAGGAAGGAAGTCACGACTATCGATATTTCCCGGATCCGGACCTGCCGCCGCTTCGCCTAACGAAGGAGTGGATCGCGCGCATCCGCGATCGGCTTCCCGAGCTCCCCGAAGCGCGCCGCCAGCGCTTCGTCACGGAGTACAAGCT
>JBKOYV010000148.1:0-48331 GCA_046725585.1 Gemmatimonadota bacterium
CTGCCATTCCCTGAGCCAGACCGGCTCGCGATGCTGTTCACCACACATACCGAGCCCGGACACGGCACCGAGCGCTATCGGTGGTCGTACCCGCGTTTTCGCATGCTCGAGAAGTCACTCACGACGACCTCGAGCGTCGCGGACTACGGTCTCGCCAGCGTCAATCTCGCCGGCCAGTCGGAAGCCGAGCCCATTGGCTCCGAAGTCGTCGCCGGGGACTACTTCGCGTTGCTCGGGGCTCGGCCCATGCGCGGCCGCCTCTTTTCGCCCGAGGAAGACCGTTCTCCGTCGGAGGCGATGGTGGTGATTCTGAGCCACGACCTCTGGACGCGCCGATACGGAGCCGATCTCGACATCATCGGCAAGACAGCTCGCGTCAACTCGCGCGAGCTCACGGTCATCGGCATCATGCCCCCTGGCTTCAGGGGTCTCACGGGACGCGCCGAGATGTGGGTTCCGGCCACGCAGGCGCCACGCCTAACGTATCCGGAATACCTCACCACGAACCAGGATTTCACGAGCGTCGTCGCCCGCCTCAAGCCCGGCGTCTCCATGGATGCTCTACGTGCCGAGCTGAGCTCGGTGGGTACAGCCATCCAGCAAGCGCTGCCGAGTCAATCCGAAGTGCCGGGCGACAGCTTCGGGGCGACGGCGGTGCCTATCAGCGAGGTGCGCGTCAACGCGACGACCCGTCGCGCGATGCTCGTGCTGCTCGGCGCGGTGGGCGTCGTGCTGCTGCTCGCGTGCGCGAACGTCAGCAGTCTCCTCATCACCCACGCGGCGTCTCGGCGCCGGGAGATGGCCGTTCGCCTCGCGCTCGGCGCGTCACGCGGACGCCTCGTCAGGCAGCTCCTCACAGAGTCGGCCGTGCTGGCGGCGTTAGGTGGCGGGATCGGGCTCGCCCTCGCATGGTGGCTGACACAGGTGGTCATTGCACCCGCGGGCGCGATCGCGCCATCGAACTTCTATGGCGCCATTGGCGAGTTCGTTCACCCGCGAATCGACCCCGTGCTGCTCGCGTTCACCGCGGGCGTCACGATCCTCACCGCGCTCCTGTGCGGGCTCGCTCCTGCGTTCACGGCGGCGCGCACGAGCGTCGGCACGACCCTGCGGCAGAGCGGTGCGGTGACACGGGTCGGCGGCGCATCGCGACTCTCGATGCGGGGGCTGACGGTTGCCATCGAAGTCGCCCTGGCGCTCGTGCTCCTCACGGGCGGGAGTCTCATGCTCGCGACGCTCGTCCGTCTCCGCGGGGAATCGCTCGGCATCGACCCACGCAACGTGATCACCTTCTCGCTCCGGCCGCCGGAAGCCCGATACGCTACGGCGTCGGCCCCCGCGTTCATCGAGCGCCTCCTCGCCGAGATTCACACGGTGCCAGGCGTAAGCGCCGCGACGGTCGACGGGTGTGCGCCGCTCACGACCTCGTGCGCAAACAGCTCGCTCTACATCGTCGGTCGTCCGATCCCGCAACCGGGCAACGCTCCGTTCATTCGGCGACACTACGTATCGCCCGAGCACTTCCGTGTGCTGGGTATCCCGGTGCTCCGAGGTCGCGCGTTCGAGAACACCGATCGCGAAGGGCGGCCCTCCGTCGCGATCATCAACGAGGCGGCCGCGCGTCGCTTCTGGCCGAACGAGAACCCGATCGGCGCGCGCATCTGGTTCGGTGGCGGCAGCCGAAGCGATTGGAGCTTCCCTGACTCCAGCCTCGAGGTCGTTGGCGTCGTCGGTGATGTGCCGTACCAGGAAGGCGACGATCGGCGCATCATTCCCGCCGTCTACACATCGTACCTGCAGTTCACCTACGCGTATCGCACGGTGATGCTGCGGACGAGAGGAGATCCCGCGGCAACAATTCGTGGCGTGCGCGACGCCATGAAGCGCATCGATTCCGATCTCGCGCTCTACGACCTGGGCGTCCTCACGGAGCAGCTTGGCGGCGCGTGGGCAAAGCAGCGTTTCATGAGCGGCGTGCTTGCCGCGTTCGCGGGGTTGGCTCTCGTGCTCGCCGCGACCGGCGTGTTCGGCGTCGTCGCCAGTCTCGTGAGCGAGCGTACGCGGGAGATTGGCATTCGCATCGCGTTGGGTGCAACGCCGAGCGCTATAGGCCGCCTGGTCATCGCGCAGGGCATGCGGCTGCCCATCCTCGGACTGGCAGTCGGGATGGTCCTCGCGATTCCGGCTGCCCAGGCGCTGCGCGGGCTCGTGTACGGCGTGAGCCCGCACGACCCACGCGTCTTCGTGTTCGTCGTCGCGCTGCTCACCGTGGTTGCTCTCGCAGCGACGTTCATCCCTGCACGTCGCGCAACACGAGTCGACCCGCGCATCTCCATGGCAGCCGAGTAGCGCTCGCGACACGATCGGGCGGCGACTAACTTCTTCGCGGACCACGAAGGAGCTCACTCCATGTCGCGGTTGTCCGTTTCCCGCCCGCGCGTGGCCCGCGCGTTGATGGCCGTCGTGTTCCTTGTACTTGGCGCGTCCTGCCGGGCGGATACAGGGGGAGGCGGCGCGGCGAGCGGCCTGACGAAGCCTGACGAGAATGCGTTAGCGACGCCGGCGCCCGATTCGTTCAAGGTGGCCTTCGAGACGAGCAAGGGAAACTTCACGGTCATGGCGCACCGCGACTGGGCGCCACGTGGCGTGGATCGCTTCTACCACCTCGTGCAGCTCGGCTACTTCGATGACGCCCGCTTCTTTCGCGTGTTGAGCGGCTTCATGGCACAGTTCGGGATGAGCGGCAATCCGCGTGTCACCGCCGCGTGGGAGCCGCTCACGATCGCGGACGATCCCGTCAAGCAGAACAATGTGCGCGGCATGGTCACCTTCGCCGCCGGCGGTGCACCGAACACACGCGGCACGCAGCTCTTCATCAATTACGCCGACAATAGAAACCTCGACGGGATGGGCTTCGCGCCGATCGGCCAGGTGATCGAAGGCATGTCGGCGGTGGACAGCCTGTACGCGGACTACGGCGAGGGCGCGCCTGATGGAGCCGGTCCGAGCCAGGAGCGGATCGCTGCGGAGGGCAACGCGTACCTGACCAAAAACTTCCCCAAGCTGGACTTCATCAAGAGCGCCCGGATCGTCCCCTAACGACCTACCGTGTCATCCTGAGCGAAGCGAAGGATCCTCAGGGTCCCGTCAGAGCGCTCTACCGGGACGATGAAGATCCTTCGGCTGTCGCCTCAGGATGACATCACCCACGACCCCACGTCGCGCAAATGAGCCGGGTTCGTTAGCATCACCTCATGCGACGCATCCTGATTGGCGTGCTGGGGCCAGGCGAAGGCGCCGGCCAGAAGGAAACGGACGACGCGACGCTCATCGGTGAGCTCGTCGCCAAGGCCGGGTGGGCCGTGCTGACGGGAGGTCGGGCAGCCGGCGTCATGGGAGCGGCGGCCAAGGGTGCCCGCGCGGCGGGAGGACTCACGGTCGGCATCCTTCCTACCCCCGACACCCTCGGCGCCTCGCCGGCCGTGGACGTGGTGCTCGCCAGCGGACTGGGCGAAGCACGCAACGCCGTGATCGCGCTGTCCGCCAACGCGTGCGTGGTGTGCGGCATGAACGCGGGCACGGCGTCGGAGGTGGCACTCGCCATTCGCGCGAAGAAACCGGTGGTGCTGCTCCGGGCCGACGAGTTCACCGCGAAGTTCTTCCGTTCGCTCGACGCCGAGTCGGTGCGCGTCGCCATGAGCGCGGGCGAGGCGATCGAGATGCTCCGCGGCCTGCTGACGTCGAGCTCCGGCCCGCATCAGGCCGTTTGATGCAGTCTCGTACGGGAACGTTGTTCGTCGATCACAGCGACGTCCTGACGCTGCTGCCGATGTCCGAGGCCATCGACGCCATGACCGATGCGCTTCGGACGCTGTCGCTAGGTGGCGCGCTGCTTCCGCTGCGACAGGTCGTGCGATTATCGGACGGCCGCAACGCCTTCGCGCTCATGCCGGCGGCGCTGAACGAGCCTTCGGCGCTCGGAGCGAAGGTCATCACGGTTTTCCCGGGCAACGACGCGACGCCGTACGACTCGCATCAGGGCGCGGTGCTTCTGTTCGACACCGAGTACGGACGTCTCATCGCGATTCTCGACGCGAGCACGATCACGGCGCTGCGCACCGCCGCGGTGACGGCGGTGGCCACTCGACTGCTCGCCCGCGAGGACGCGCGCACGCTCGCGCTGCTCGGGGCCGGCGTACAGGCGGAGACGCATCTCGAGTCGATCAGCCTCGTGCGGCCAATCGACGAAGTTCGCGTGTGGAGTCGTTCGGGCGACCGCGCGCACCGATTCGCGGAGAAGTTCACGGCAGCCGGCACTCGCATCGTCGTCTGCGCGAGCGCTCGGCAGGCGGTGGACGGCGCGCACGTCGTGTGCACCGTCACGTCGTCGCGCGAGCCGGTCCTTTCGGGCGACTGGATCGCGCCAGGCACACACGTCAACGCCATCGGAGCCAGCCTCGCGACGTCCCGCGAGCTCGATAGCGCGGCCGTCGCGAAGTCGCGCCTGTACGTCGATCGCCGAGAGTCGACCCTCAACGAGGGCGGCGATTTTCTCGTTCCGAAGCGCGAAGGGCTCATCGGTGACGACCATATCGTGGGCGAGATCGGCGAGCTGCTCGTGGAGCCACCGCGAATCCAGGGACGTCGTTCGGCGGAGGAGATCACGCTGTTCAAGTCGCTCGGTCTCGCGATCGAGGACGTCGCCGCGGCGCGCCGGATCTACGACCGCGCGCTGGCCACCGACGGGGGCAGGTGGCTCGAGCTCGGCGGGCTGCGCGATGCCCACGCCTGACGAGGTTCGGCTCGACGACATACGCGCGGCTCGTGACCGGCTCGCCGGCCTCGTGGTACGAACGCCGCTCGTTAGGCTGGAAGTGCCCGGCGCCGCCGGCGAGATCTGGCTCAAGCTCGAGAACCTTCAGCCGATCGGCTCGTTCAAACTGCGCGGCGCGGCAAACGCCATGCTCCTCGCGGACCCCGACCGCCTGGCCCGTGGCGCGTACACGGCGAGCGCCGGAAACATGGCGCAGGGAGTGGCATGGAGCGCTCGGCACCTCGGCGTCCCCTGCACCGTCGTGGTACCGGATCACGCGCCACAGACGAAGATCGACGCAGTCGAACGGCTCGGGGGCCGAGTCGTCAAGGTGCCGTTCGATCGATGGTGGCAGACCATGGTCGACCATTCATATCCAGGGATCGACGGCCTGTTCGTGCACCCCGTGTCCGACCCGTCCGTCATTGCGGGTAACGGGACGATCGGACTGGAGATCGTCGAGGACCTGCCCGACGTCGACACGGTGCTGGTGCCGTTCGGCGGCGGGGGACTGAGCTCCGGCATTGCCACCGCAATTCATGCACTCCGACCTAACGTGACGGTATTCGGCTGCGAGGTCGCGACGTCGACCCCGCTCACCGCGGCGCTCGCCGCCGGCGGGCCCGTGCCGGTCGTGCGAAGCCCAAGCTTCATCGACGGCATCGGTGGCAACGGCGTGCTGGCGGAGATGTGGCCGCTCGTGAGCGCGCTGCTCGCGGGCGCCCTCGTGTCGAGCGTGGAGCAGATTGCCGCCGCCGTTCGGCTTTTGGCAGAGCGCGCCCGCGTCGTGGCGGAAGGCGCCGGCGCGGCGTCGCTGGCGGCAGCGTTAGGCCACCAGGTGGGTGGCAAGGTCGTGTGCGTCGTCTCGGGCGGTAACATCGACAGCGCGAAGCTCGCGACCATCCTGACTGCCGGAGTACCCGTATGATCGTGCTCGTCCTCAATGCCGGCTCCTCCTCGCTCAAGTTCCAGTTGGTTCGCACGGACTTGAACTGCATCGCCAACCACTTGGACGAGAAGCTCGCGCGCGGGACGATCGAGCGAGTTGGCGGGGAGGCAGTTTTCACACTTCGTGGCCGCGGGGACAGCGTGTCGCGCGGCTCCGCTCCGATGCGGGACCTGCGCGCCGCCGTCGAGTACATCGTGACGTGGCTTGCGTCCGAGGAATCGGGCCGGGTCATTGGCGCCGTCAGCGAGATCCAGGCCGTCGGCCACCGCGTCGTCCATGGTGGCGAACGCTTTCAACGCTCCGTCCGCATCGACGACAGCGTGCTGCGCGGCATGGAGGACATGATCGACCTCGCCCCGCTGCACAATCCGCACAACCTCAGAGGTGTGGCGGCATCGCGCGCCGTGTTAGGCGCCGAGCTGCCGAACGTGGCCGTCTTCGACACGGCGTTTCACCACACCATTCCGGAGCGCGCGTATCTCTACGCGATTCCGTACCAGCTCTACCGACGCCACAAGGTTCGCCGATACGGATTCCACGGGACGTCACACCGCTACGTCGCCTACCGATGGCGCGAGCTCACCGTCGTTTCTCGCGAGGCAACCCGCATCATCACCCTTCACCTCGGCAACGGCTGCTCTGCGTGCGCGATCGACGCCGGGAACTCCGTGGACACATCGATGGGATTTACACCGCTCGAGGGGCTCGTCATGGGGACGCGGTCCGGGGACCTCGATCCGGCGGTCCTGGAGTTTCTCGGTGCGAAGGAGGGTCTTTCGCCAACCGAGGTGGACAACCTGCTGAACAAGCAGTCGGGACTCCTCGGCTTGTCGGGCCTTACGAACGACATGCGCGAGCTGATCGCCGAAGCGCACGAGAACGACGATCGGCGCGCCCGTCTGGCGATCGATATTTTCTGCTATCGCGTTCGCAAATACATTGGCGCGTACCTGGCCGCGTTAGGTGGCGCGGACGCGGTCCTGTTCGCCGGCGGGATCGGAGAGAACGCACCGGAGGTTCGCGCGCAGATCTGTCGCGGCCTCGAGTGGGCGGGTGTCGAGATCGACGATGCCGCGAACACCCGCATGATCGGAGGCGTCGAGGGCCGCATCACGACGGCCGCGTCGCGCCTCGCCGTCTGGGTCATTCCAACCGACGAGGAGCTTCTCATCGCGCGCGACACGTTCCGCGTCGTCACTGGTGTCGAGGGACGATATTAGCCCGGCTCAGGCCCCGTCGAGATTCCCCGCATGATCGTCAACCTCCTGCTGCTCCTCGTTCCACTCTCGGCGGTCCTCGAGTACGTCGTTCACGTATCGCCGGTCTGGGTATTCGTCACCGGGATCCTCGCCATCGTCCCGCTCGCGGAGTGGATCCGCCGCGCGACGGAACACCTCGCGGTTCGCGCCGGGTCCGAGATCGGCGGCCTCGTGAACGTGACGTTCGGCAACATGGCCGAGCTGATCATCGCGCTGTTCATCCTCGCTGCGGGTGCCACGGACGTCGTAAAGGCGCAGATCACCGGTTCGATCATCGGGAACGCGCTGCTCGGGCTCGGGCTCGCGATCGTCGTTGGGGGGTGGAAGCGGCACACGCAGACGTTCCCGCGAGAGCGCGCCGGCCTGCAGTCGAGCCTCCTCATTCTCTCCGTGATTGCGCTGCTGGTTCCGGCGCTGTTCGACTTCACGGAACGCGGCCTGAATCAGACCGTAGCCGAACGCTCGCGGCTCGACGAGAATCTGAGCCTCGGTGTCTCGGTCGTGCTGATCATCATGTACTTCGCGAACATCGCGTACACGCTGGTCACGCACCGCAACGTCTTCTCGCGTGAGGAGGATGCCGATGAGCTCCACGGCGAGGCGTGGCCGCTCCGGAAGTCGATCGGGATTCTGTTAGGCGCGACCGCGGCCATCGCCCTCGAGGCCGAGCTGGTTTCCGGCGCGCTCGAGGCCACGTCCCGCTCGCTGGGGCTGTCGCCGTTCTTCCTCGGCGTCACGGTCCTCGCGGTAGTCGGCAACGCGGCCGAGTACGTGTCGGCGGTCTACTTCGCCCGACGTGACCGAATGGGGCTGGTATTCACGATCACGGTCGGCGCCACGGTGCAGGTCGCCCTGCTCACCGCCCCGGTGCTGGTGATCGTCTCATACTTCATGGGCCACCCGATGAACCTGGTGTTCCAGAACCCGATCGAGCTGATCGCGATCGCCGCGGTCGCCTTCGCGGTGAACGCAATCGCCCACGACGGCGAGACGACCTGGTTCGAAGGCCTGCTGCTCCTCGCCGTGTACGTCATCCTCTGCATGGCGTTCTTCCTGGTTCGTTAGGTGTACCCCAACTCTCGACTGGTTACTCAAAACTCGTTCAGCGTTCGTCCTCGACCCCAGCCACGTCCGGCGATGCCAGCCAACACGAGGAGCTCACTCGCTGGCCGTTAGTATCCCTTGACCTGATGCGGCCGGTATGGCGCCTCGAGCGCCGCAACCTCCTCGGGCGTTAGGCTGACGTCCAGCGCCCGAACGGCCGCATCCAGATGCTCCGGCTTCGTCGCCCCGACGATCGGCGCGACCACCGCGGGGCGTGAGAGGAGCCACGCCAGCGCCACCTCCGCCGGCGTGATCCCGCGGCCCTGCGCCACTCGTCGTACCGCCGCCACCACGTTCGCATCTTCCGGCGTGTCGTAAAGCTTGGGTGAGATCGTGTCCGTGGCAGCCCGCGAGGTCGAGGCCGTGTCCGGCGTCCGGTCGCGAATCGTCTCCCCGCGAGCGAGCAGCCCTCGCGCCAGAGGCGACCACGGGATCACCCCGATTCCCTCCTCCACGCAGAGCGGAATCATCTCCCGCTCCTCCTCGCGGTACAGGAGGTTGTAGTGGTTCTGCATCGTGACGAAACGCGCCCACCCATTCCGCTCCGAGAGGCTCAGCGCCTTCATCATCCGCCACGCCGGCCCGGAGCTCGCCCCGATGTAGCGGACCTTGCCCTGCCTCACGAGATCGTCGAGCGCGCGCAGCGTCTCATCGATGGGCGTCTCCGCGTCGAACCGGTGGATCTGATACAGGTCGATCGTCTCGATGCCGAGCCGTCGCAGACTCGCCTCGCACGCCTGCATGACGTGCTTGCGCGACAGCCCGGCCATGTTGTGCCCTTCGCTCATCGGCCAGAACACCTTCGTAGCGATGACGATCTCCTCGAGCTTGGCCATCGTGCGAAGTGCCCGGCCGGTCACCTCCTCGCTGACCCCGAGCGAGTACATGTCGGCCGTGTCGAAGAAGTTGATCCCGCGGTCGAGTGCCTGCCGAAAGAAGGGCCGCGCCGCGTCTTCGTTCAGTACCCATGGCCGCCATTTGGAGCTGCCGTAGCTCATGCACCCGAGGCAGATGCGCGAGACGGTCATTCCGGTGTGCCCGAGCCGCCGGTATTGCATTCGCCTTTTCCCGTATCGGTAAGAGTGAGCGCGCCACGGGATAGAATCGCGACCTACGGGCACCCGGCGGTAGTGGCAGCAGCTCGAAGCTAGCGGCAGTAGCGCGCAGCCGTCGGCAACCAGCGGGCAGCCAGTAGCCTCGCCCCCCTGTGTACCGGCCGACATATTCGGATCCGGATGTATTCGACCTGCATTTTTTGTCACGCCGCGCTCGAGGCGAACGACACCATCGAGCACTTTCCCATAGGCCGGCGACTCGCGTTCGACTCCGAGCGCGGCCGACTCTGGGTCGTCTGCAGACGGTGCCGCCAGTGGAACCTCACCCCCACTGAGGAACGTTGGGAAGCCATCGAGGAATGCGAGCGCTTCTACCGTGACACCCGGCTTCGCGTCTCGACCGACCAGATCGGCCTTGCCCGTTTGCCGTCGGGCGTCGAGCTCGTGCGGATCGGCCGGCCGCAGCGTCCGGAATTCGCCGCCTGGCGGTACGGCGATCAGATCGGCCGCAGGCGCCGAGCGGCGCTCGTCAAGGTCGGCATCGGGCTCGGGGCGTTAGGCGCGGTCGTGGTCGGCGGAGTCGCGGCGGGAGTCGGCATCGGCAGCTTCGGGTGGCTCATCGGCCAGATGGGCGAGCGGATCGTGAAGGGCTCACCCGAGCGCGTGGTCGCACGCCTGGCCACGCCCGGGACAGGCGAGATCACCGTTCGCGGCAAGCACCTGAGCCACCTGCAGCTGGTCGGGGGCGGCAACGCCGGCTGGCAATTGGGGGTGCCGCATCGGAAGGGCATCGTCACGCTGGAAGGCGACACCGCGGTCCAGGTGATGGGCAAGCTGCTTCCGCAGCTCAATCGGTTCGGTGGCTCCCGCGAGCGCGTCACCGAAGCGGTCTCCCTCATCGAGCGCGAGGCCGACCCGTTGCGATTCTTCGAACTCGCCGCTCGACAGGCGATGAACCGCGGGAAGCCGAAAATCTCCGCGCTGCCAGAGGCGACGCGGCTCGCGCTGGAGATGGCTGCGCACGAGGACAGCGAGCGCCGGGCGCTGGAGGGAGAGCTCGCGCTGCTCGAACAGGCATGGAAAGAGGCGGAAGAGGTGGCGGCGATTGCCGACAACATGTTCCTGCCGTCCTTCGTCGAGGACTGGATGCGCAAGCACCGGAAGGGCTAGTGGCCACGCCTGCTGGAAGGGGTCAGATCAAGAGGTCGGATGAAGGGGTCGGATCCGTGGATCTGACCCCGATTCGGTGGCGGGCGCTGTCCGTTGCGCTCGTCGCCACCGCGTTAGGATGCGGCATTGGCGGCTCGGTCGATGCGCCCGCCCCGACGCGCGTCGCCGATGACGCCGGCGACTCGCTGCCGGTTCTTCCGCCGTCGCTGGTCGACGCGCCGATCACCTATGACCTCGGCCCCGCGTTCGCCAACCTCGAGACCTCCGTCCCTCATACGTTCGGCAACATCAAGGCACGAAAGCAAAGCGCCACGAACCGTCGTGTGAAAACGGCGTTCGCAGCGGAGCGGGCGCCCTTTGACGTGAAGCTCGAGGGCACCACGGTTCACGTTGGCACCGTCCTCGACTACCAGGGGAAAGGCTGGTACAGCGCGCCGCTCGGGGCCGACGTGTCTGGATCGTGTGGCATGAGCGGGTCGCGACCCCGAGTTGTCGTCGAGCTCGCGACGACGCTTCGCATAACGTCGGACTGGCGACTCCGTGGCAAGAGCGAGGTCACGCGCGTTGCCCCGTTCAGTGACGAACGCCGGGACCAATGCAAGGTGACGATCTTCAAGGTCGACGTCACAGATCGCGTCGTGAACGCCGCCAGGTCTGAGCTCGAGAAGCGGCTCGCGGTGCTCGACGAGAAGATCGGGGCCGTCAATGTCCGATCGCACTTCGAGAAATGGTGGAGACTCCTCCAGCGGCCGATCCGATTGTCCGACAGTGTCTGGCTGCTCCTCCAGCCGCGCGGCGTACACCTCGGACCCATTGTCGGATCGGCGCGCATGATATCGATCGACGTCGGGCTTCGGGGCGAACCGCGTGTCGTCACGGGGCCGAGGCCGCCCGATGGTACCGATTCCCTGCCCCGCCTGGAGCGCGAGAGGGCGAGGCACGAACAGGCTCTTCACGTCCTCCTCGAGGGAGAGCTCAGCTACGACCTCGCCAACGCGGTCCTGACGAAGAACGTCGTTGGCAAGCGAGTTCGTCACGGCGCGCGGTGGATCACGATCCGTGACGCGCGCCTCTCGGGCATCGGTGGCGGCCGCGTCGCGCTCGCGCTCCGCTTCACCGGGGCCGCGAGCGGAATCGTGTATCTCGTGGGCACTCCGCGGTTCGATCCGGAGACCCGCCAGCTGTACGTCCCGGACCTCGCCTACGACGTCAGCAGCGCCGACCTGCTCGTGCGCGGCATGGAGTGGATGCGTCGCGGCGACGTACAGAACCTGCTTCGCACCCGGGCACGGTTTCCCGTCGCGGATCTCGTCGAGCAGGCACGTCAGCGCCTGGAACGGGGTATGAACCGTCCGCTCGGCCAGAACGCCCGGCTCGTCGCTAAGATCGCGACGGGGGACGTGCTGGCGGTGCGGGCCACGTCCGCTGGTATTCTCGTCCGCGCGAGCGCGAACGGGTCGGCCCGGTTGGAAGTGAACCGAATCCCCGCACTTTCACGACGATGAGCGGGTGCTTTCATCGTTACTTTTCAGGACCATGCCCTCGCTGGACACGCGAGGCGTCGCGGTGATCGTTGCCGCATTCGGACTGGGTATATGCTGACCAACAAGGCGAAGGCGTTCTGGCCCCTCTTGCTGCTTCTGATTTTCGCCGATTGCACGACCAAGCGGCTCGCCGAGGAGCATCTCGTGCCTGAGCATGTCCCGCACCCCGTCGTGGGTGACGTAGTTCGCCTGACGCTGGCCTACAACCCGGATGCGGCGTTCTCCTTCTCGCTCGGCCAGCACTCGCGGCTGGGCTTCACCCTGCTCGCTATCGGCGTGCTCGTCGCGCTGGGCAGCGTGTACCGATCGACGCCGGCGCAGGACCGGGTGCAGGCGGCCGCGCTCGCGCTGGTTGCGGGTGGAGCGATCGGGAACGTGATGGATCGGTTCCGTACGCCGGGCGGCACCTATCGCGGCGTCGTGGACTTCATCGACATCGGGGTGGGCGGTTGGCGGTTCTGGACCTTCAACCTCGCGGACGTCGGCGTCACCTGCGGCGCGATCCTGCTCGCGCTATTGTTGCTGAGGCGCGGCGACCGGTCGTCGACCGCCGGACCGGCCGACGCCTAACGATTTCACAGGCAGCATGAACCGTATCGAGGTCGTCGAGGCCGACATCACGACGCTCGCCGTGGACGCGATCGTCAACGCGGCGAACACCTCGCTGCTCGGCGGCGGTGGTGTCGATGGCGCCATCCATCGCGCCGCCGGCCCGGAGCTGCTCGCGGAATGCCGGACGCTCGGCGGCTGTGAGACCGGCCGCGCAAAGATCACTCGTGGCTATCGGCTGCCGGCGCGGTGGGTCATTCACGCCGTCGGCCCCGTGTGGCGCGGCGGCGCCCACGGCGAGCCCGAGCTGCTCGCGTCCGCCTACCGCGAATCGCTCCGTCTCGCGTCCGAGCACGGCGCGCGGACGATCGCGTTCCCCGCGATCAGCTGCGGCGTCTACGGGTACCCCGTCGGTGAAGCCGCCGCCATCGCCGTCAGCGAGGTTCGGTCGTTTCTGCAATCCGATCCCGTCGTCGAGCGAGTGACCCTTGCGTGCTTCGGCCGAACGGTCCTCGACGCATACCTGCGTGCCGTGGCCCAGCCGGCATGACGCTCGCATTTCGCAATCCCTCCCCGACGTTGACGCCGCACACCCGATTGCCCGCTCGATGCTGACGAAGTCGCTCCTCGGCGCCGCGCTGCTGTCGCTCTTGCCGATCCCGGTCCCTCACCAGCGGATCGAGAGCGCTACCGCGTACTCCGCGTCTCAGGACGCCGCGCCCGCCCTCAGCGACTCGTCGTTTGCGGCGCTCGTGGCGCGAATCTCGGAGCCCGGCGGGTACTTCGACTCCGACAATCTCATCTCGAACGAGACGTCGTACCTGCACGTGCTTGGCGGGATGCGGCGGATCGGCGTGAACGGCGGCGGGTACGTCGGCGTCGGGCCCGATCAGAACTTTTCGTACATGGCGCAGGTCCGGCCGCGTATCGCGTTCATGATCGATATCCGCCGCGACAACCTCCTCCAGCACCTCATGTTCAAGGCGCTGTTCGAGATGTCGCGCAACCGCGTGGAGTACCTGGCGCTCCTGACGGGTCGCTCGGTGCCTAACGATGTCACGAAATGGAACCGCCGGACCATCACGGAGATCGTCGACTTCATCGACAAGAGCCCACCCGACCCGGATCAGTTCGAGACGACGCGCGCGGTTGTTCGGACGAAGGTTCGACGCTATGGCGTTACCGTGACCCCGGGAGAGCTCGAGACCATTGGTCGCATTCAGCAGGCGTTCTTCGATTCCGGCCTCGATCTCAAGTTCACGAGCCTCGGCCGGGCACCGCGCGACTACTACCCGAGCCTTCG
Organism: Gemmatimonadota bacterium; assembly: GCA_046725585.1. Lineage (GTDB taxonomy): Bacteria > Gemmatimonadota > Gemmatimonadetes > Gemmatimonadales > Gemmatimonadaceae > JAJKIV01. The sequence goes on from JBKOYV010000148.1 coordinate 13,747, forward strand.
GAAGCTGCTGCTCGAGCGCGATCTCACCGGCAAGCAGCTCAATTACCTCGCGAGCGAGGACGACTTTCAGTACCTCAAGTCCCTCGAGACGAGGAACCTGGTGATTCCGGTCGTCGGAAACCTCGCCGGTCCTCACGCCCTGCGGGAAATCGGCCGCGTGCTCAGCGAGCGCGGTGAAAAGCTGTCGGTGCTCTACGTGTCGAACGTGGAGTTCTATCTCATGCGGGAGGGCAGCTTCGACGCCTTTGCCGCAAGCGTCCGAACGCTGCCGTACAACGCGCGCAGCGTGATCATCCGCAGCTATTTCGGCGGCGGCTTCTACGGGTCGCACCCCCAGAGCGTTCCCGGCTACTTCAGCACCCAGCTGCTCCAGACCGTCGATTCCTTCGCCCAGGAAGCGGCGCGCGGCGGCTACGCGACCTACAATGACCTGGTTTACAAGCACAACGAGCAGCTGAAGTAGGTAACAGCCCGTTCTGGGCAGCCGTCCGCCAGCCGGCTGGCTGCGATGGGGGCCGAGGCTGCGGTCGGCCTGAGAGCTGGTTTTACGGATTTTACTGTCGAGTCCGCTAAGGATGCGCGCTGATTGACCGGGCGCGGGGGTGTGTCGTCTGATTATCATGTGGGTGCGCCCGATCCGCACAGCCACTCCCACACCGTCTCGTCCACCGCTCGAGTCTCTTTCGCGCACCGCCCCGATGCCGAAGACCAAGCAGAGCCGTCCCACCAGCCCCGCGGCAACCAGCGGCCCCCACCCCACAGTCTGCGACAAGGCCGACGTCCTCTTCCGGTCGGCCGCCGAGTGCTGCAGACAGCACCGTCGTTATGCGCGCCTGATCGAAATGGGTACGGACGAGACCGAGCAGATCGCCGCGCTCCGCCTCGTCGCCGCGAGCGACGAGCAGCTCTCGCAGGCCGCGGCCGCATACGAGTCGTCCTGCATGACCGTCAACGGAGAGCGACGCGACGAGTGGTGGCACAAGGCCAACAACCTCTGGCACGCCTGTCGGGAATACGCCCGCCGCCACGTGCTGAGCGATCGCGCATCGGATGAGTTCAGAGCCCACGACGTCTCGAAGCTCACGTCGCTCGGCGTCGAATACGAGCTCGAAGCGTCCGCATTGCTCGCGCTTCAGCACGCGGTCGAGGCCTACCGCAAGCTCCGCCCCGAGGCGGACCTCAGCCCGATCGCGCCGCGCAACTGATATCGCGCCCACCTTCCCGAAGGGCCCGGACTCCTGGCAGCCCGGGCCCTTCGTGTTTCTCGGAGGCACGCCATAGCATCGCGAGTGGCACGCACGGTGATTATCGTCCTTTTCGGGGTGCGTCCCGTGGACAACCGTTCGTGACCACGACTGGAGGAATCGCGTGAGCGACGATGCAGTGATCGTCCTTCGGAAATACTCGAGCGAAGTGGAGGCGACGATGGCTCACCTCGTGCTCGAGGCACACAACATCCCTTCCGCCGTCATGCGCGACACCGCAGGCGGAATGATCCCGTCCATGGCGCTGCTCTATCCCGTCCGCCTCGCCGTGCGTCGAGAGGATGCTGACGAGGCGCGACGAATTCTCGACGCCGAAGCTCCGCTGCAGTCGGAGGATGGTGCCGGCGAAACGATCCAGGAGCCACACGACGTCGCCGTGAATTGGACTCCGGACCGGGATCTCGAGGACGAGGAGGAAGACGAGGAGCGCGAATCGGACTCGCGCTGGTAAGCCTGTCGTCGTTCCCTGCAGCGGCTCAGCCGCACTCGTTCGGCTGCGCACGCAATGAATTGATGTCGGAGAGCTGAAGGCGCCCGCGCATCATTGGCGTGCCCAGTCCGAGCGCACGCGTGGTCATCCGCTGCTACCTCTCGTCGCAATCGCTCGCGCACGTCCAACACGCGTTTCCGCCGCCGCATTCCGTGGGAAACGCCACCACGTGGGGTGCGCTCGTGTCCGACCTGCAGCACGGGCGGTGCGACGTCGCGATCGTCGACCCCTGTGCCGGCGGCGATCATCTGGCGTCGGAGCGCCTGGGTGCGCTCGCCCACGCGATGGCCCCCGCGCCTTCCATCCCGGTCATCGGGTACGTCTCCGTGACGGCTGGCGCCATGCGTGCCGTGCAGGCGCTCGTTCGTTTGGGCTCGCCCGAGATCGTGATTCGTGGCGTGGACGATTCCTTCGATGCGATCGGCGTCGTGATTCATCGAGCCGTCACGGCATGTGCAGCCGCTCGCGTCGTGAGCGCGGTCGAGGCTCCGCTGCAGGCGCTGCCGCTTCCCGTCGCCCAGGCGATACAGACCGCGTTCAACCACCCCGAGCAGGTACGATCGGTTACGGATCTGGCGGCGACAGCGCGAATCACTCGGCGCTCGCTCGACCGCTGGCTCGCGCGCGCGGGGCTCTCGCCAGCGCGAACCGTTCTCTCGTGCGCCCGGGTGAACGCCGCGTTCCACCTGCTCGCCGGCGGCAAGGTTCGCAGAGCCGATGCAGCGCTGATGCTCGGCTATGCATCCTCGCGGTCTCTCGCGCGAGAGCTCAGCTCGATCACTGGCTGCGCGGCATCAGCGGCGACGCGACTCTCGCCGGAAGCGTTCGCCGCGACGATCGGACGGCGGCTCCTGCGGCAGCGACAGAGCGTCACGGCCGCTTGGTCTCCGTATTGACGCTTCGCCGTCCCGGTCCCTACGATGTCGCCGGGCCTCCGTGTCCCCTTTTTTCTCCCGCCGCCCCTCGTTCGTGGGATCGTTCCCCGCTACGCGCCACTCCGTCGTCGCTGGCATCGCGAGCCCGGACATCCACACCCGGCGCGTCGCCTTCGACGCGCTCGTGTCGGCGTACTGGCGGCCGGTGTACAAGTACGTCCGAATCAAATGGCGTCGCGACCGTGACGACGCGGCCGACCTGACGCAGGAGTTTTTCGCGCGTGCGTTCGAGCGCGGATCGCTCGGGCGCTTCGACCCGGCGCGTGCGCGCTTTCGCACCTTCCTTCGCGTTTGCCTCGACGGCTTCGTGGCAAACGAGATCAAGGCTCGAGGACGTCTCAAGCGGGGCGGCGAGGGGTCGTTCGTGCCGCTCGATTTCGCTGCCGCGGAGCACGAGCTCTCCCTCCACCCCGCGGTCCACGTTGCGAACGGAGCGGTTGTCGCGAACGATGACGAGGACGCTCTCTTTCGCCAGGAATGGGTTCGCGGGCTCTTCTCCGATGCGGTCGCCGCGCTGCGCGCGTCCTGCGAGGCAGCCGGCAAGACGACGCAGTTCGCCGTGTTTCAACGCTACGATCTCGACGACGATACCGGCGTCCGACCAACGTACGCGCAGCTCGCGGCCGAGTTTTCGATCCCGGTCACACAGGTGACGAACTACCTCGCGTTCGCGCGGCGGGAGCTTCGCCGGCTCGTCCTGGAGCGCCTGCGGTCACTCTGCGCAACGGACGAGGAGTTCAGCCTCGAGGCCCGAGAGCTCCTGGGCGTGGATCCCACATGAGCCAGCGCACCAGCGCCCTGTCGGACGCCGCGCTGCGCCGGCTGCGCGATGCCGCCGATGCGCCCGACCTCACCGGCACAAAGTACGAGATCATCGATCGCCTCGGTCAGGGCGGGATGGGGACCGTCTACCGCGCGCGGGATCGCGAGCTGGGCCGCGAGGTCGCGCTCAAGGTCGTTAGGCTACCTGAGGGCGCGCCGGACATCGCCGCGCGCATGATGCGCGAAGCCCGCACCCTCGCCCGTCTCGAGCACCCCGGGATCGTGCCGGTCCACGACGTCGGCACGCTGAGCGATGGCCGAGTGTTCTACGCGATGAAGCTCGTGCGCGGCGCTCCGCTCGACCAGATGCCCGCCACCGCGCTTGCGGAGCGGTTGCGGATCGTGGAGCGAGTCTGTGAGGCCGTGGCGTTCGCGCATGCGCACGGGGTCATTCACCGGGACCTCAAGCCTCAGAACGTGATGGTCGGCCCGTTCGGCGAGGTGCTCGTGATGGACTGGGGCGTCGCGAAGCTCGTGGGCGATGCCGCATCGTCGTTAGGCACCGAGCCCGTGACTGGCGGGGCTCACCACGCGTCGCCGTCGACGGACCACGGTGTCGTGCTCGGGACGCCGGGATACATGGCGCCCGAGCAGGCCGCCGGCGATCCGTCGCTGGTCGATGCGCGCGCCGATGTCTACGCGATCGGGGCGATTCTGCGCGACCTGTCCGGCGCCAACCCCGTACCGTCGCGTCCCGATGCCCCGGGAGACGTTTCGCGACCCCTTCGCGCGATCATCCGGCGAGCGATGGCCGCGGACGCGCGCGATCGCTACACGGACGTGACGGCTGTCGCGCGCGACGTCGCCGCGTTCCGCGCCGGCGACCGGGTTAGCGCCTACAACGAGAACCTCCTCGAGCGTGCCCGCCGCCTGGCGGTGCGCCACAGCACCCCTATTCTGCTGGTGCTCGCGTACCTCCTGATGCGCGTGACGTTCCTCGCTGTGTTCGGCCGTTAGTTAAAGGACTGCACCGCCACGTTGAATGGAATAGGAGACTCCGTTCCCTTAGTCCGCCTCCCACATCCCTGATCAATGAAAAAGCCCCTCTTCGGCATGCTGCTCGGCGGCATTCTCGGAATCCCGGATGGCCTGTCGGCTCTCGTATCCGCCGGCGATGACCCTAACGTGCGCGCGGGCATCGTCGGTATCGTGATCGGCTCGACGGTGAAGGGCCTCATCACGGGACTGTTGATCGGCTGGTTTGCCCGAAAGTCGAGCTCTCTGCCTCTCGCGATTCTCTTCGGGCTGGGGGTAGGTCTGCTGCTCGCCTTCTGCGTTTCGCTCCTGCAGGTCGCGGCAGGCCAACCGGCGTACTACTGGGAGATCATGACGCCGGGGGCGATCCTGGGAATCATCGTGGGTTACGCGACGTTCACTCACCACGAGCGCCCCGCCGAGCCGGCGTGATTCGATAGCGGGAGACGGGAGACGGGAGACGGGAGACGGGAGACGGGAGACGGGAGACGGGAGACGGGAGACGGGAGACGGGAGACGGGATCGGAAGGTGTGTCATCCCGAGCCGTCTGGCGAGGGATCTTCAGCGTCCCGAGCGAGAGCCCTCTGCCGGGAGGATGAGGATCCCTCGCTTCGCTCGGGATGACAACGAAGCTCGGGATGACACTCTGTCCCGAACGGCTCGTTGGGCTAATAGCAGCAGCCAGCAGCACGCGGCAGTAGCGCGCAGCCGTCGGCTACCAGCCAGCAGCTGCAAGCAGCCCGCAGCTACATGCGAAACAGGTAGCTGAGCTTGATGAAGAATGCGTCCACCGTTCGCTCCATCCCGCGGAAGCGAAGGTGCTCGGGCCCATCGTAGGAGCTTCCGTATCCCGCGAACATCACGGTCCCCGGAATCGGCTGGTACGAGAGCAGCCAGTCCACGCGGAGATCGTTGCGCGAGAATCCGAGGGCACGCGCGTAGGTGCCATCCGCCTGCCGCCTAACGATATCGTAATACGTGCGCGAATCGTCGTAGAGCGTCGCCTGCTGCTCGGCGTCGTACTGGCCGACCAGGCGGAAGAACATCGGACGCGCGATCTGATACTCGACCTTGAGCCGCGGGATCTTCCGGATGCCAACCGTGCTGCCGTCGGTCTTCCGGTTGTACTCGATGTGCTGGTACTGTGCGTCGATTCGGAGCTTGTCGATCGGCCGGAGGCTCAGGTTGCCCGTGAAGTTCACGATGTGCGCCGACGCCCACTCGTAGAAGTTCTCGTCCTGGCCCCAGATCCCGAACAGATCGAGCGCGAACCGCTTGAATTGCGGCGTGCCGAGCGAGACCACGAAGTCCAGGTTGTCGAGGCGCCCGACGCCCGTGAATGGAATCGTATCGAATCCGGTGGCGGTGGGCTGGAGCAGCCGATAGCCGCTGTAGAAGGCGTCGTCGAAGCCAAAGCGCTCAATGAGCACCGAAGCACCTGCGCGCCACCCGCCTCGGAACGTTGTGTTCTCGTTGAAGTGCAGCTTACCGTCCTGCCACGACTTCCCGCTCGTGAACCGATCGTACTGCCACGTCAGCATGTGGTTCACCGTCAGCTGGGCGGTCTGCACGAGCCCGTCCTTCTTGCCGAAGAGGGTGAACCGATGGTTGAAGGCGGTGTTCACCAGTCCGACGCGCGAGATGAAGCCTGCTGCCGCTCGGAAGTCCGGGTCGGTCGCAGCGATCGAGTAGGTGAGGCCGAAGCTCCGGCCGTTGCGGTCGACGCTCGCGTTCCAGAGCGGCGCGTGCGCGGTTTGCCCGAGGAGACGCGTCGAGCTGCCGGCGACCTGCGCGCGCACCGTGTAGATCTTGTTGAACAGAAACCGGCCGTCCACACCCGCGACCCGGTTGGAGTAGTCCCCGTCCACCTTGTCGGTGTACACGAGGCCGAGCCGCGACTGCCCGCCCAGGTCGCGGGTCGCGCGCAGGACGTTGTAAAACGGCCGGTTCGCGTTAGGCCGAGTGGTGGGATCGGCCCAGTCGATCGAGGTGGTGCGGTCGTCGAGGGCCGACAGGAAGGCGATGTTCGTGCCCGCGACCTTGCCGGTCAGCTTCGCCGCCCCGTCCGGCTTCACCACCCGTCGCGTGTACACGAGATTGGTGGGCGTCGCGAAGTTCTCGAGTCCCTCGAGAAAGAAGGGACGGCGTTCAGGGTACGAAACAGCCGCGCGCGGATCGTACTGGATCGCCGCGACGTCGGCTTCGACCTGCGCAAAGTCCGGATTGACCGTTCCGTTGAACGTCAGGTTGTTTGTGATGCCCCAGCGAACGTTCGCGCCGACCTCCGGGCCGTCGCGCGTGTAGTCCCATTGGCCGTCGGGCGTCTCCGCGCCGTTGCTGCGCGTGACCACTTCCGGAATGACATCGACTACCAGCCCGCGATGCAGGTCCTTGAGGCCGACCAGCCGCCCCGACTGGCTGAGGAACGATGCGGCCGCGCGGCTTGCCGGTGCCCAGCTGTCTTCCTGCCCCGAGTGCTGCACCTGCCTGACGACGTTGATGCCCCAGTCCTGCACGTCCTTCGACTGGTACCGGAGGCTCTTGAACGGAATCCGAATCTCGACCTGATACCCATAATCCGTGACGTGCCCCTTCGACTCGAACACGAAGTTCGCGCTGAGGTCGGCCTGCTCACGCGCCGACTGCCCGCCGCCGAACGCGCCGCCGCCCCGTCCACCAGTTCCTTCGTTCAATGTGCCGTCGGCCTGCACGCCTAACGGGTTCACGGCGAACACCATGGCCTGCCGACCGTCGTTGAACGTACCGAGCAGGATCTGGATGTTCTCGTCCGTGAAGATCTTGTCGCGGTCGAGCAGATGCGCGTTCACTACGCCGTGGGCTTCGAAGGCGCGCACGCCGAAATGGATCGCTGTCGGCGAGTACCACACGAGCACGTGGGTCGAATCGGTCGCCGGCTGGCCATCGACCGGCTGGAACTGCGAGAAGCCTGTGAGGATCGCCGCCTTGCCCCATACAGGCTCGGTGAGCTCGCCATCCATCGTGATGTCCGCCTCGACGCGCGGGGGTGGGACATCGAGCTTCCTTTCGCGGCCACTGTAGGTGGCACCGGGGTCGATGACGTGCGAAACGGCGAGCAGTGCAACGAAGGCGCGCATGCGTCGTGGCCGGATTTTCAGCTTTGCGACTCGCGCGCAGCGCGGGCCGACGGAAGCAGGAAATATGGCTCCGATCGCCCCGATCTGGCCCTCCTCTCCTTCAGTCGCGAGGAGACCACATCGGTCGCGGCGTGGCGGACCACGAATGGGCCGCGCGTCGATGACGAAAGGGCCGCCTCCGTACGAAGGTGGCCCTTCTCAGCTCACGTCGCGATTCGCCCGGATTATCGCGTCACGAGGATCTCGGCTCGGTACGCAGCGGGGTCGGTTGGTGTGTTCGCCTTTGGCGCCGGAGTGAGGCTCACGAGTGAAATCGTGTATCCGTTCCATTCGGTCTTCTTCGGTTCGAGCGTCGTGTGCAGCGCCGCGACCGCGGCCAGGGTGCCCTGCTCGATCTTGAGCGCGATCTCGCCGTCGCCCGCCCAGACGCACACCGCGTCGATCGGGCAGCGCGAGTCACCCGCGACGTTCTTGAAGGTGAGCCGCACCTCGCCCACCGTGATCGATTCGCCGACCTTCATCGAGAACGCTCGGCCAAGCTCCTGCTGGGAAACCGTCTGCCTGTTCTGCGAAGGTGTCGTAACTCCCGATGCGCTGTTGCCGGAACACGCAGCCAGCGCGGCGATGAGCAGCGTGGCGGTTAAGTGTCGCATTGTCGTGCCTCGGACAATTCCGATGTGAGGGGTTGGTTCGTGCGTGCGGCCCGCAACCTTTTCGGTCACGGGCCGCACCGATTCTGGTCACCCTGCCTAACCCGCACCGGTTCCGCGCGGTCACCTCGAGTGACCGAGGACGCTAGAAGCCGAACTGCACGCCGAGGGTCAGCGCGACGTTGTTGGTGGTCTTGCCGTTCAGATTGAACGACGTCGCTTCCTTGAAGTCGAACTTGCCCAGATAGTCCTTCGCCATGAGCCGGACCCCGAAGTTCGGGCTGAGCTTCACGTCGACCCCACCACCGAAGTTGTACGCGACGTTGGTCGCATTCGCGTTGAGGAATCCTGACTCGACCTCGTAGCGCATGGCGCCGACACCACCCTGCACGAACGGCGTCACCATGGAGGCCGCCTGCATGGGGATCTTGAGCTCCACACCGCCGTCATAGAGCAGCGCCTTGCTCGAGCCGACGTCGAGACCACCGATGATCGGAAGCCCGATCTTCAGGTCGGAGCTGGAATAGCCCACGTTGCCGTAGAGGGCGACGTTCTTCGCCATCGTTAGGCTCATCTGGGCACCGTACACGGGCCCGCTGCCGGCGGACACGCTCGTGCCGATCGGCCCCTCGAACAGCTTGCCGAACATCATGTAGCCGGCGTACGGCGAGACGTCGAACACGGTCGGCTTGGCCTGCTGCGCAGCGAGTGGAAGCGCGCCGAGGCTTGCCGCGAGTCCGACGACCGAAGTACGAATGACGAAGCGTTTCATCTATCCTCCCTCTCTCTTGCGGATTTGTAGGCGTTGGAAAACCACGCCCGAGAGAAAGGCAGGACCGGTGCCGACGCCGCGGCGGGGCGTCTTGCATACTAAAGCATTGATTTACAATGTGATAAGCCGCCAAGCGGACAGGAGAGTACGCGACCCGTTGTCCTTGACCGTGGACACCTCTCCGTTCGCGTTATGGACGCGCTCGCCAACCCGCATCGCGACGCTCCCTACGCCTTCGCCAGTTCGTCCCAGAACGCCGCCACCGCCTTGGCCCCCTTCACGAAATTCTCGTCGCTGATCCATTCGTTAGGCGCGTGCGCGTTCTCGCCCGGTAACCCGAACCCCATCAGGAGCACCGGCGTCCCGAGAATCCGCTGGAAGTCACCCACCACCGGAATCGAGCCCCCTTCCCCCACGATGACCGGCTCCCGGCCGAACGCCGCCTCGAGAGACCGACGCGCCGCCTCGAAGACCGGGCCCTCGAGCTCCGCGCGCCACGGCCGACCGCCAGAAAGGTGCTGCACCGTCACCGTCACACCCTTCGGCGCGACCCGGCTGACGTGAGCCTCCACGAGCTTCCCGATCTCCTCCGGCTGTTGGTCCGGAACCAGGCGACAGCTGACCTTCGCCATCGCCTTCGAGGGCAGCACCGTCTTCGCGCCCTCGCCGGTATAGCCGCTCAGCAGACCGTTCACCTCGCAGGTCGGCCGCGTCCAGATGCGCTCGAGCGTCGAGTACCCGATCTCCCCGCCAAGCGCGGGCGCACCCGTCTCGTGCCGGAAGCCCGCCTCTTCGAACGGAAGACGACGGATGGCCGCACGCGCGTCGTCGCCCCAGTCGCGCACGGCATCATAGAATCCAGGGATCGCAACGTGTCCGTTCTCGTCGTGGAACGTCGCGATGATGCGCGCGAGCGCCGTCGCGGGATTCACCACCGCGCCACCATAGCTTCCCGAATGCAGGTCGACGGTCGGGCCCGTGACATCGATCTGGAGGTACGCAAGACCGCGCAGTGACGACAGGATCGACGGCTGACCCGGCGCGAACATCGACGAGTCCGAGATCACCACCGCGTCCGCCGCGAGACGCTTCGCGTTCGCAGCGATGAACTGCTCGAGATTCTCGCTTCCCACCTCCTCCTCGCCCTCCGCGAGCACGATGACGTTCACGGGCAACTTCCCGCGAACCGCCAGGTGAGCCTCCAGCGCCTTCACGTGCAGGAACAGTTGCCCTTTGTCGTCCACGGATCCACGCGCGTAGATGCGGCCGTCGCGGATCGTGGGCTCAAACGGCGGCGACTCCCACAGCTCGAGCGGCTCGGCCGGCTGCACGTCGTAATGCCCGTATACGAGGATGGTCGGCGCACCGGCAGCCTTGCGCCATTCGCCGAGGACGATGGGGTGACCCGTCGTCGGATGGATCGATCCCTCGAAGCCGATCCTGGTCAGCGAGTCACGCAGCCACTCGGCCGCGCGACGTACGTCGCCCGCGTGCTCGGATCGAGCGCTCACGCTGGGAATGCGCAGGAGATCGAACAGCTCATCGTGAATGCGTCGATCGTGTTGCTCGAGGTACCGGTCCAGGTCAGTCATCGGGAATCGGGAATCGGGAATCGGGAATCGGGAATCGGGAATCGGGAATCGGGAATCGGGAATCGGGAATCGGGAATCGGGAGACGGAGACGGAGACGGAGACGGAGACGGAGACGGAGACGGAGACGGCCCGACCGGAAGATGCCAACGACCTACAAGAGCGAGAAGTGCCATGCACCAACGCGAACGCTCGCCATGACCCAAGCGCGCAGAGTCGTCGGGGTCGAACGCGTTACTTTCCCATCCGACCCGCACCCGCTTCATGCATCATGGTCCTGCCCACGTCGTCAGACCTTCGCGCCATGCTCCGGCTGGCGTTCCCCGTCGCTGCCGTGCAGCTCGGGATCATGGCGATGGGTGTCACCGACACGATCATGGTGGGCCACGTATCGCCGGCAGCGCTCGCGGCCGTCGCGCTCGGGAACCTCTACTTCTTCGTCGGGGGGATCTTCGGCCAGGGAACGCTCATGGCCCTCGACCCTGTCATCTCACAGGCTGTGGGAGCGCGCGATGACGTGGCGATCTCGCGCGCGCTCCAACGCGGACTCGTGTTGGCGCTCGCGCTGACCGTCTTCACATGCGCGACCTTCCTTCCGGTGAAATGGGTGCTCCTCGCGCTCAGGCAACCGCCGGAGGTAGTGCCCGATGCCGCGAGCTACGTTCGCATCGCAATTCCGGGCGTGTTCCCCTTCTACGCGTTCATCGTGTTCCGCCAATCTCTCCAGGCGATGGGTCGCGTCGCGCCTGTCCTGTGGACCGTGTTGGTGGCCAACCTGCTCAACGGCGGATTGAACTGGGTCTTCATCTATGGCAACCTCGGCTCCCCGGCGATGGGCGTCGCGGGTTCATCGCTCGCCACGAGCGTAAGCCGCTGGGCGATGGCGCTCGCGCTGCTCGGCCTCGCGGGTCACCGGTTGGCGCATCACCTAACGCCGTGGCGGCCGGAAACCGTGGCGATCGAGCCGCTCCGGCGTATGCTGCGAATCGGGCTCCCGATCGGCGTGCAATACCTCCTGGAGTACGGTGCGTTCGCGGCTGCCGCCCTGCTGATGGGCGTCCTCGGAACGACGCAGATGGCGGCGCACCAGATCGCGATCAACCTCGCATCGTTCACCTTCATGGTTCCGCTCGGCGTATCCACCGCGACGGCAGTGCTGGTCGGTCACGCGATTGGGGCCGGCGACGAGGCGCAAGCGCGACGGTCGGCCATCGCCGGCATATGTGTCGGGGCGACGTTCATGTGCGCGAGCGCGCTGGCATTCCTGCTGTTCCCCGGCGCGCTCGCCCGATCGTACACGGGCGATGCCGCGGTCGTCCTTCTTGCGGCAACGCTGATTCCGATCGCCGGCGTGTTTCAGGTCTTCGACGGCGTGCAGGCGGTTGCCGCCGGAGTGCTCCGAGGAATTGGCGACACGCACGCGCCGGCGATCATCAACGTGGTCGGGTTCTGGCTCATCGGGCTGCCGGTGAGCTGGATGCTGGCGTTCCGACTGGGCGGTGGCGCCATTGGCCTGTGGTGGGGCATCGTCGTGGGCCTGGCCGCCGTCGCCCTCATCCTGCTCGGGCGTGTCCGCGTTAGGCTCGGAAGAACGATGCACCGCGTGATCATCGACGAAGTCCCCGGCTGAGTCAGGTTCGAGCTGTCTCTGTTCAGCTGAAGGTTCGGTGCGCGGTATGCACCGGCGACTGGACACAAGACCTCTGTTCCCGGTTCCCCGTTCCCGGTTCCCGTCATGGCCAACCGTCTCGCCAACGAAACCAGCCCCTACCTCACGCAGCACGCCGAGAATCCGGTCGATTGGTATCCGTGGGGAAACGAGGCGCTCGAGCGAGCGCGCCGCGAAGACAAGCCGATTCTCCTGAGCATCGGCTACGCGGCTTGCCATTGGTGCCATGTCATGGCGCACGAGTCGTTCGAGGACGAGGAGACCGCCCGCCTCATGAACGAGCTGTTCGTCAACATCAAGGTTGACCGCGAGGAGCGTCCGGACCTCGACAGCATCTACATGCAGGCGACGCAGGCAATGACGGGCCAGGGCGGCTGGCCGATGACCGCGTTCCTCACGCCTGACACGGCGCCGTTCTACGCGGGGACGTATTTCCCGCCGGAAGATCGGCACGGCATGCCCTCCTTCCGGCGCGTGCTGCGGGCCGTGGCCGACGCCTATCGCTCGCGGCGGAGCGGGGTCGAGGAGACCGCGGCGAAGATGCGTGAGCTCTACGCGAGCGCCGCCGCGGTATCGACATCCACGGGCGCGTTGACGGCGACGACGCTCGACCGGGCCTACCGGGCGATCGCGCAGCGCTACGATCCGCGGAACGGTGGCTTCGAGGGCGCGCCGAAGTTCCCGCAGGCGATGGTGCTCGACTTCCTGCTCCGGTACTGGCGACGGACCGGCACCGACTACGCGCTCGAGATGGTCGTCGCGACGTTCCGCAAGATGGCCCGGGGCGGCATCTACGATCAGCTCGGTGGCGGCTTCCATCGTTATGCGGTGGATGCGACGTGGTCGGTTCCGCATTTCGAGAAGATGCTGTACGACAACGCGCTGCTCTCACGACTCGGGACGCACCTGTGGCAGGCGACGCGCGACCCGGAGGTCCGCCGCGTGACCGAGGAGACGATCGACTGGGTTGCGCGCGAGATGACCGCGCCCGGCGGCGGATTCTTCTCGTCGCTGGACGCGGACAGCGAGGGCCACGAAGGGACATTCTATGTCTGGACTCGCGCCGAGCTCGAAAAGGCGTTAGGCGATGCTGCCGGCGTCGTCACCGCCTACTGGGGCGTCACAGAGGAACCGAACTTCGAGGGACGCTACATCCTGCACGTGCCACAAAACCCGGCAGTCGTCGCGGCACGCACCGGCGTCACGGTCGATGACGTGGCCGAAGCCGTGGCGAACGCTCGCGCCGTTCTGCTCGCGCGCCGCGCCACCCGCGAGCGGCCCGGCCGCGACGAGAAGATTCTCGCGTCGTGGAACGGCCTCATGCTCCGCGCGGTCGCGGAAAGCGCGCGCGCGTTCGGACGCGATGATCACCGCGCGCTGGCGGTGCGCAACGGCGAGTTCCTCCTGCGCGAGATGGTCAAGGGTGGTCGCGTGATGCGATCGCACACCGCCGGCGTCACGCGGATTGCCGGGTATCTCGAGGATCATGCGGCCGTCGCGCTCGGGTTACTCGATCTGTACGGACTCACGTTCGACGAACGGTGGCTCGATGCCGCGCGGACGATCGCGGATGCCACCGATGCCTGGTTCTGGGACGAACGCCTCGGGGTGTACTTCGACACCGCCAGCGATCAGGTAGCGCTGCTCACACGCCCGCGGGATTTCACCGACAACGCCGCGCCGTCGGGAACATCGCTCGCCGTCGACCTCCTGCTCCGTCTGGCCGAGCTCCTCGGCGATACCACGCGCCGGGAGCGCGCAGTGCGAGTGCTCGAGTCGTTCAGCGAGCCGCTCGCTCGTTATGCACCAGCGTTCGGACACCTCCTCGGCACCGCCGATATGGCGGTGCATGGGGCGGTCGAGCTCGCGCTCGCGGGCGACCCCGCGGCCGACGATTTCCGCGCGCTCGCGCAGGCTTTGGGAAGCGAATACGTCCCTTCGCTCGTGTTGGCCGGAGGCTCCCCGAATACCGGCCGCTCCGGTGAGATCGCGCTCCTCGCCGACAGGGTACCCGCCGGCGGTCGTGCAACAGCCTACGTGTGTCGGCAGTACCTCTGCGAGGAGCCGGTGACGGATCCCGCGGGTCTCCCGACGCAGCTCGCGCGCGCCTCGCGATCTCCGCTCGGCGTCGGCGCGTGACAGGCCCTGCGAGAGGAATCGAGGCGCGCCTCGGTGGCACCGAAGCGCACGTGTGACGCCGGACCTAACGATTTCCGCATGGGTGCATGGTCCACTCGACGTGGCGCTCACCGGCCGGCGTCGTACCCTCGATCCGGGCGATGAGTGAGCCATCCGCTCCGCGCCTGTAGATGATGCGCTGCGGGAAATCGTGCTTGAGGTTTTCCCACGTCGCGCGGCCGTCGGCGACGTCCTTGAGCGGGAACGCATCCGACTTCACACCCTTGGGACGTGGAGTCATGACGAACGTCGAGTCGGTCTGCTCCACCGTCGTGAACTCGAAGTCGACCACGCGCCCGTTGCGGACGTACCGGGTCATGCCGATCACCATGTTTTCGGACGCCGCCGAATAATGCTCCTCGATCGTCGCGCCGTTCGGTGAGGGTCCGGTCCAGCAGCCACTCATGAACGAGATCGCGGAAAGAGGGGGACCCGGCGGGGTGGCGTGTTTTCCTGCTCCGAAAACCGCCGCTGCGAAAAGAATCGTGAGAAGCTCGTGACGCATGCGCACACTCTCGTGGTCGACGTGAACGAAGGGGTTCGCGCAGAAGCTTGGCGACGACGCCGGCGGTTCGTCTTGAACGAATCCGACATCGAGACCTGCTGTCGTCAGCCGATCGGCGAGTCGTCGGCGCCCGGTACGGCGTGAAAGTGGTCCGACATCGGGTGCATCTCGCCCACATAGCTCGTGAGCGTTGTGCCCGCGAACTCGCGGAACTCACGGGCGAGATGCGCCTGGTCGGCGTACCCGTGCTGTGCGGCCAAACGGGCCCAGGATACCCTTGTCACGGGCTCGATGGCGCGGACGACGCGCTGGAAGCGTACCAATCGGCAGAGCGTCTTGGGCCCGAATCCAACGTTGTCCCGAAAGACGCGCTCGAGCTGCCGCGCGCCGAGCCCGGTGAGCGAGATCAGTGAATCGACGCGGAGCGGTTGGTCCGCGGCGGCGGTCGCCCTGACCGTCGCCAGCACGCGACGGTCGGTGACCCGGCGCGCGCGGGAGAGTCTCGCGCCTAACGTGGCGTCGAGAATCGAGGCCTCGTCCCCATACGGCGCCGCCGCGAGTCGTTCGACGACATTGGCGTCGAGCGGCGGCGCCACGTCCGCGAGCGAAGGTGCGGCGTCGCGGACCTCCTGCGGCGCCACGGACAGGAACGACAGCGCGCCACCCGGCGCGAAGCGAATCCCGACGAGCCGAATCGCGCCCGTGGGAGCGATCGACATGTGCCTCGTAGTAGGACCTACGAGCAGCTCGCGCGGCTGCCGTTCCGTCCGACCGGATTCGTCGCGGCGAGTAAACCGTGCGCCGAGGTTGATGATGATCTCCACGCAGCCATCGGGCAGAACACGCTGCGGGCTCGGATCCCCGGCGGCCTCTGCGCAAAGCGTCCAATAGCACCGGATGTACCGCCGGAGCACTGGAGCCGGAGTCAGCTCTCGATAGAGCATGGCGCGCCCATGGAGAACGCTGGCGACTGGATCCGGCTCCTCGGCGGTCGGTCGATCGAGGCGATCACAGGTCTGCGCAGCTCTTGAGAATGGTTCGACAGTTTGTGCAGATGAGCTTGCAGCTTCGCCAGATCAGCAGCTGGGATCCGCAGAGGTCGCACGATTCCGGCTGGGGGTTCGAGCTCTCCGCGGCTCGGGGGACAGCCTCGGGAGTCGTCGAGGGGGTCGGGTTCGCGTCGCTGGACACGCCCCAACATAGGTGCCGGGTGGCTTGGCCGCTCGGATGTGACCAAGCACCTTGAAGGACCGACAACCCGAACGCATCCTGCATGGTGCCGCGGGGGCGGAGGTTTCTCTGTCCCCGCGGCATGCTTCCGGTCCGTATGGCCGAGTGCGCTTCCCTTCCTCAGGTAGTTCGCAGATGCAAGGTCGCCTAAACCCTCGCTGGCATTGGTTGATCGCGGCAGCCGCCGGCATCACGATCGCGTCCGCACCGCTCGGCGCCCAGACCACCGGCAGCAAAGCAAAGGTTCTCACACCACCAAAGGCCCCGGACACGACAAAGTCCCGGACCCCCGCCCCCAGCGCCGCGGCGGCCCCGGGGATCGCCGCGCCTCCCGCCGCGCGACCGGCGGCGGTCGTTCCGCAGTCGCCGGTGCTCGACTCGATTCGCGAAGCCGTCTTCCACAACCTGCTCGACAAGGACCGGGCGGGGTTCTCGACGTTCGCGTCCGCGTTCTGCCTGAGCCTCTCGACCGACGATTTCAAGAAGGCGTCAACGTCGCAGGATCGAGCCGATCCGTCGGAAGGGATGGTCCGGCGTCTGGCGACGTCGCGAACGCCGGCCCGTCGCGCGTCGACCTGCACCTTCACGCCTAACGCGCCCGGTCGTTCCGTCACCGGGCGCGCGCTACTGTACACGGTCGGCGCGATCGACCTCTCCGCCGGCGACCGCGCCGAGGCGGCCGCCGGATACAACTATGACGGCTACAGCTCGGGCGGTTACACGTTCAGCGTCGAGCGGTCCGACTCGGGATGGGTCGTGAAGCAGTGGCGCATGGAGTGGACTGCGAAGTCGGGCAATCCCTAGTCGAAGTCCAGCGCCAGGTTCATCGCCGGCGGCGAGTGGGTGAGCGCGCCGACCGAGATGTAGTCCACGCCCGTCTCCGCGATCGCGCGCACCGTGTCGAGCGTGACACCGCCCGACGCTTCCACGCTCGCCTTTCCATGCGCGATGTTGACCGCCTCGCGAATGACGTCCACCGGCATGTTGTCGACGAGCACTTCGTCGGCGCCGGCCTGGATCGCTGCCTTCACCTGATCGAGTGAGTCGCACTCCACTTCGATCTTCGCACCCGGCGGGGCAAGCTCGCGGACGCGACGAACGGCGACATTCACGTCGCCGTCCACGGCCTTGAGATGATTGTCCTTGATCAGGACCGCTCGCGCGAGGTCGAGTCGATGGTTGACGCCACCGCCGGCCCGGACGGCGTACTTCTCGAGACGCCTCCACCCGGGTGTCGTCTTGCGCGTGTCCAGAATCTTGGCCCGCGTTCCCTTCACCGCATCGACGAACTTCGCGGTCAGCGTGGCGATGCCGGACAGGCGCTGCATGAAGTTCAGCCCCGTACGCTCTGCGGAAAGCAGCGCACGTGCATGGCCGGTCATGTAGATGACGGTATCGCCTTTCTCGACGCGCGTACCATCCTCGGTGTCCACCCGCATGGAGATCTTCGGGTCGAGCAGGCGGAAGGCTTCGAGCGCGAGCGAGACGCCGGCGATGCAGCCGGGCTGACGCGCGACGAGCGACGCACGAGCGCGTCGCGACGATAGAACCGTCGCAATGGTCGTCACATCATTGAACGCCTGATCCTCCTCGAGGGCTCCACGCACGAGTGATGAGAGCTGGTCGTGCGTCAGCGGGAACCGAAGCCGGTCGTAGTTGAGTGCCGGGACCGACAGCGGCGTCACCGTCCGCGGGGCGCGGAATGAATCGCCCGACGGGTTCGGGGTTGGCGTCGTCATCTCATGCTCCTTTGCACCGGGTCAGTGTCACTCACCCGGGTCTTGCGTGGATGCGGGATCCGGCGAGAGTGGCGTCTGACCTCCGATCGCCACCATTCGCTCGATCGCCCGCCGCGCCCGTGCGGCGACGTCGCCCCGGACCGTGATGTGATGCTCGAGAGTCTCGAGCGACCGCAGCACCTTGGGAAGCGTCGTGACCTTCATGTAGGCGCACTGTGCCCGGTCGCTGGCCGGGATGAACGTCTTTGTTGGATTGGACTTCCGCAAGCGGTGCAGGATACCGATTTCGGTCGCGACGATGAACGTGCTGGCCGGGGATTCAGCCGGTCGACGGATCATTCCCTCGGTCGAGAGGATCTGAACGCCGGTGGGATCCACGTCACCCGCCGATATCGCCTCGACCACGTTGGTCGCGCAGCCGCACTCGGGATGAATCAGGAACTCCGCCCCGGGATGCTCCGCGCGCTGCCGCGAGATGTGCTCGGGATCGATTCCGGCGTGCACGTGACATTCGCCCATCCAGACGTGGATGTTCTCGCGGCCGGTCACGCGACGGACGTGCGCTCCGAGGAACATGTCGGGCAGGAAGAGAATCTCCTTGTCGGCCGGAACGGAGTTCACGACCTCGACGGCGTTCCCCGAAGTGCAGCAATAATCGCTCTCGGCTTTCACCTCGGCCGTCGTGTTCACATACGAGACGACGACGGCACCGGGGTGCTCGGCCTTCCATTCCCGAAGCTGCTCGGCATTGATGGTGGACGCGAGCGAGCAACCCGCGGCGAGATCCGGGAGCAGCACTATCTTGAGCGGCGAAAGAATCGCGGCCGTCTCGGCCATGAAGTGCACGCCGCAGAAGACGATGATCTCGGCCTCGGTCTTCGCTGCCTCTCTGCTCAATCCGAGCGAATCGCCGACGAAGTCGGCGACGTCCTGGACCTCGGGGCGCTCGTAGTTGTGTGCGAGAATGACGGCATTCCGGCTCCTCGCGAGCTCATGGATCCGCTCGGCGAGCTCGGGATCGGGACGCGTCTGAACTGGAAGTGCCATGAAGTAATGTAGCCCAACGGGACGAATGAACTACCTCGGATCGGCTACGTCTTACGGGTGCTACTGACTGGCTGGACCGCTGGGCAGGGTCGCGTCACCACTCGATATGCCGGCCGGTCCATTTTCGCTTCGCTCTCGGGAAGTCGGACCGATAGTGTCCCCCGCGCGACTCCTTCCGCAGAAGTGCGGCTTCGACGATGAGACGAGCCGTGTCCGCCATGTTCGCCTCCTCGGTGGCCCCTTCGGGCAATCGCGAAACGATCTCGTCGAGCCTGCTGATGCACTTTCTAAGCCCCTTGGCGGTGCGTGCAATGCCGGCGTATTCCCACATAACGAGACGAATCTCGTCCGCCGCGACCTGCGCCGCGCCACGGTCGGAGAGAGGCGGCACGCGCCAGGTCTGCTTTCTCGGGACCGCGGTGAGCTTGGGCGTCTGGACCAGATCGCGCGCGACGCGCTCGGCGAAGACGAGCCCCTCGAGGAGCGAGTTCGATGCGAGACGGTTCGCGCCATGCACACCCGTCCGCGACACCTCGCCGCAGGCATAGAGTCGCTTGAGTGACGACCGGCCAGTGAGGTCCACGACGACGCCACCCATCATGTAATGCGCTGCCGGCGTGACCGGAATCAGCTGTCGCGAAGGGTCGATGCCGCGTGCCTTGCACAACGCGTAGATCCCGGGGAACCGTTTCCTGAAGCCAACGCCCAGCTTTCGCGCGTCGAGGTAGACCTTCCGGCCGCCAGCCTGCTGGCGAAAGATCGCCCGAGCGACGACGTCACGCGGCGCGAGCTCGGCGAGGCGATGCCGGTCCACCATGAATCGCTCACCGTCGGCGTTGAGCAGCTTGGCGCCTTCGCCGCGCACTGCCTCGGAGATGAGCGCGAGTGGATTCTCGGGCGTGTCGAGTGCGGTGGGGTGGAACTGAACGAACTCCATGTCGGCCAGCTTCGCGCCCGCACGGTGGGCGATGGCGTAGCCGTCGCCGGTCGCGACCACGGGATTCGTGGTGTATCGATAGACCTGCCCACACCCCCCGGTTGCGAGCACGGTCGCGTCGGCAATGATCTCGACCGCGCGGCCCGCTACGCTCGCGCGCACGCCGCAGCATCGTCCGCGATCGACGATGAGGTCCAGGACGCGCGTCTTCTCGAACACGGCTACGCGCTCGCTCTCCTGCACGCGCTCGCTCAGCGTGCGAGCGACTTCCGCACCGGTCTGGTCACCGTGCGCATGTACGATGCGATGCCGCGAGTGCGCCGCTTCCCTTCCGAGCTTGAGCTTTCCGTCGGACCCGAGGTCGAACTGGGCTCCGGCGGTCTGCAGCTCCCGGACGCGGGCCGGCCCTTCCTCGACGAGCACCTCGACCGCGGCGGCGTCGCACAGCGCGGCGCCGGCAGCGAGGGTGTCCTTGCGGTGGAGCTCGGGCGAATCGCCAGCACCGAGCGCGGCGGCAATACCGCCCTGAGCGTACGCGGTCGCGCTATCGAAAAGCGATCGCTTGGTGACGACGAGGACGTCGTCCGTCTGTGATGCGCGCCACGCCGTATGTAATCCCGCCACGCCGCTTCCGATGATCAGGAAGCGGGTTCGTATGCGATCTGTCATGAGGGGGAATCAACAGTCCCCGGCTGTAAGATGGAAGCAAACGCCCGCGCCCGCCGTGCCGATCAGGAGGCTGGACTCGCCGACTCGCTGAGATGAGCGACCACGCGTGTCGTCAGCTGTGCGGTCGTGACGTGCCCATCCGGGCCGGGGGCCAGGTCGGCTGACCGAACGCCGTCCTCTATGGTGAGGCGCACCGCCCGTTCGATCGCGCGGGCGGCTTCGTCGAGCCCGAGCGAGTGGCGGAGCAGCAGGGCGGCGCTCAGGATCGCGCCAATGGGATTGGCTTTACCCGTCCCGGCGATATCGGGTGCCGAACCGTGAATGGGCTCGTAGAGGCCCGGCCGGGTCCCGTTCGCTGAGGCTGTGCCGCCTAACGATGCCGACGGGAGGAGCCCGATCGACCCGGCGAGCACCGCCGCCTCGTCGGTGAGAATGTCGCCGAACAGGTTCTCGGTGAGGATCACGTCGAACGCCGCCGGCTGACGCACGAGCTGCATGGCGCAGGAGTCTACCAGCGCGTGGTCGACCCGCACGTCCGGGTACTCGTCGCGCATGACCCGCGTGACCACCCTCCGCCACAGCCGGGACGTCTCGAGAACGTTCGCCTTGTCGACCGACGTGACGTGACCACGCCGCGATCGGGCGAGCTCGCCCGCAACGCGGGTCACCCGCTCGATCTCGGCGGTGGTGTAGGTGCAGACGTCGGTGGCGCGCTCGCCACCATCGACGCGCTCGACCGACTTCTCGCCGAAATAGATCCCGCCGATAAGCTCCCGCACGACGATCAGGTCGACGTCGGCAAGCAGCTCGGCGCGGAGCGGCGACGCCGCGGCGAGGGCGGGGTGCGGGCGAACCGGGCGCAGGTTGGCGTACAGACCTAACGCACGACGAATCGCGAGCAGCCCCTGCTCCGGACGGACGCGGGCCGTTGGTGAGTCCCAGCGCGGACCGCCAACGGCCCCGAGCAGCACGGCGTCCGCCGCGCGGCACGTGACGAGCGTGTCGTCCGGGAGCGGTACGCCGGCGGCGTCGATCGCCGCACCACCGATCAGTGCTTCCTCGAAATGCAGCTCATGCCCGAACCGCTCGCCGACGGCATCGAGCACCTCGCGGGCCGCCGCCACGACCTCCGGGCCGATCCCGTCCCCGGGGAGCAGTGCGATCATTGCGTGGATGACGCCACCCGGTGTCTGAGCAGCCGGGCCGACTCGAACTGCTCGATCTCGTCGCGGGCGCCGAGGAGAAACTCCAGCTCGTCGATGCCTTCGATCAGGCAGTGCTTGGCGAACGCGGGAATGGGAAAGCCGACCGGCTGCCCGTTAGGCAGCGTGATCGTTTGCGCAGCCGGGTCGATGGTGACAGCGGGCGTGCCCGTGCGCGCCGCTTCACTCAGTGCCGCGACCGTTGCCGCATCGACCTGGACAGGCAGGAGTCCGTTGCCGAGCGCGTTGCCGCGGAAGATGTCGGCGAACTCGGTGCTGACGACGGCCTCGAAGCCGGCGCCTAACAACGCCCACACGGCGTGCTCGCGCGAGGAGCCACAGCCGAAGTTCCGACCCGCGACCAGCACGCGCGCGCCGGCCGCGTGAGGGCGGTTGATCACGAAATCGGGATCGGGCGTGCCATCGGCGCGGTAACGCCAGTCGTTGAACGCATGCGCGCCGAGCCCGGACCGCGTCGTGGTCGTTAGAAAGCGCGCCGGGATGATCTGGTCGGTGTCGATGTTGTCGCGGGGCAACACGACGTAGCTGGACGTGAATCGAACGAGTCGCGGTCTGGGCATCAGCGCGACCTCTCGGTGAGATCGGTGAGGTCAGTGAGAATGGTTCGAGGGTCGGTGACGACCCCGTTTACCGCCGCGGCGGCCGCGGTGAGCGGGCTCGCGAGCAGCGTTCGGCCGCCCGGTCCCTGCCGGCCCTCGAAGTTACGGTTGCTGGTCGAGATCGCGAGCTGTCCCGGGCGAAGCTGATCGCCGTTCATGGCGATGCACATGGAGCAACCTGCCTCGCGCCATTCGGCGCCGGCGTCACGGAACACGCGATCGAGGCGCTCGGCCTCCGCCGCACGCTTCACGGCCTGCGATCCGGGCACCACGAGCATGCGAACGCCCTCCGCGACTCGGCGGCCGCGCAGGACGGTGGCCGCGGCTCTGAGGTCCGAGAGGCGCGAGTTCGTGCAACTGCCGATGAAGACGACATCGACCGGCGTGCCAAGGAGGGGCTGCCCCGGCGTGAGTCCCATGTACTCGAATGCGCGGATGAGCGCGTCCCGCTCGCTAGGATCACTTACTCGACCCGGCTCGGGCAATCGCTCCGTAATGGGGAGGCCCATGCCGGGGTTGGTTCCATACGTAATCATTGGCGCGAGGGCGCTCGCGTCGAGCGCGACGGTGCGGTCGAACGTCGCTTCGTCATCGGTGCGAAGCGCACTCCAATCCGCGACCGCGATGTCCCATTCGCGGTCGCGCGGAGCATGCGGCCGTCCGGCGAGGTACTCGAACGTCGTGTCGTCAGGCACGATCATGCCCGCACGGGCGCCCGCCTCGATGGACATGTTGCAGATGGTCATACGCTCGTCCATCGACAACGCATTGATGGCCGATCCGGTGTACTCGATGACGTGCCCGGTTCCGCCGCCGACGCCGACCTGGGCGATGATCGCAAGAATGACATCCTTGGCGCTCACGCCCGGCGGGACGCGCCCGTCGACGCGCACTTCCATCGTGCGGGGCTTCGACTGCAGCACGCATTGCGTGGCCAGGACATGGGCCACCTGCGATGTGCCGATGCCGAAGGCGAGCGCGCCGAATGCCCCGTGCGTGCTCGTGTGGCTGTCTCCGCAGACGACCGTCATGCCCGGCCGCGTGAGACCGAGCTCGGGGCCGATGACGTGCACGATGCCCTGCCGCTCGTCATCGAGCGCAAAGAGCCGAATGCCGAACTCAGCGCAGTTACGCTCGAGTTGCTCGAGCTGCGTGCGAGCTTGAGGGCTCACGGCCGGCAGCTGCGCCAGCGAGCGTCGCGCGGCATCACGAGGTGCCGTCGGGGTGGCGTGATCCATGGTCGCGACGGTGCGCTCCGGACGCCGAACGGACAGCCCGCGCTCTCGCAGCTCGGTAAACGCCTGGGCGGATGTCACCTCGTGCACGAGGTGAAGGTCGGCGTACAGAATGGCGGGAGTGGACGCCGTTTGGGGCCTAACGACGTGCGCCCCCCACACCTTCTCGAACAGCGTCCGCGGCGCGCCCGGAGTAGCGGTGGCGGGCATCAGGTCACGGTCTCCAGACGGGGCGCTGTGGTCACCGCCGTCGGCGTGTACGTTCCTGCCATGAGGGAATGCAGGTCGCCGTCATCGATCGACTTCTTGCGATCGGCCAGCGCCTTGAATCGTTCGAACGTGGCGAGGAGCTGCTGGTCGTCGAGAACGTAGCCCAGTCGCTCGAGCTGTTGCCGTACCGCGTTGCGGCCCGAATGCTTTCCCAGCACGAGGGTCGAGCCGCCGACGCCGATGGATTCCGGCACCATGATCTCGTACGTCGCTCGATGTTTGAGCACACCATCCTGATGGATGCCGGCCTCGTGGGCAAACGCGTTCGCCCCGACGATCGCCTTGTTAGGTGGCATGTAGACCCCCGTGCAATCCGACACGAGCCGGGAGGTTCGCGCGATCTCGCAGGTCTCGATACCGGTGCCGATCCCGAAATACGCCGCGCGCGTGTGCAGCGCCATGACGACCTCTTCCAGCGACGCGTTGCCGGCACGCTCACCTATCCCGTTCACGGTGCACTCGACCTGTCGCGCACCCGCGCGGATGGCGGCGAGTGTGTTGGCCACGGCGAGGCCGAGATCGTCGTGGCAATGCGCCGACACGGTGGTCCCCGGTGTCCGGGCCGCGAGCGCACACACGCGCTCGATGAGCGCTCCGTACTCGTCCGGCGTCGCGTACCCCACGGTGTCCGGGACGTTGAGCGTGGATGCACCGGCGTCGCGGGCGGCCTCGAGCACGTCGCACAGGAAATCGACGTCGGACCGGGTCGCGTCCTCGGCGGAGAACTCCACGTCGCGGGCCCGGGACCGCGCGTACGCGACCGCCGAGGCCACGCGATGCAGCACCTGAGAACGCGTCAGCCGAAGCTTTCGAGCGAGATGGATGTCGGACGTCGCGATGAACGTGTGGATGCGCGCCGATCGGGCCGGAGCGATGGCGTCGGCGCACGCGTCGATGTCTTCCTTGACCGCGCGCGCCAGCCCGCAGATCACCGGACCGTCGTCGGCGCCCACCGCTTTCGCGATCGCCGCGACGGCCTCGCGCTCGCCAGGCGATGATGCCGGGAAACCGGCTTCGATGACGTCGACGCCGAGTCGCACGAGCTGACGCGCGACCTCGACCTTCTCGCCACACGACATCGAGCATCCCGGCGCCTGCTCCCCGTCCCGCAGGGTCGTGTCGAAGATCCGGACGCGGGGAGGGCTCACTACCGGAGGATTGCTCATGGGTGTCCGTCGGCTTGAGATACCGCGGTATCCGAGTCGCGCGGGTTTTCGGGTTCGTCGGGCTGGCGGTTCCAACCTGCTCCGGGGAGCTCTCGGGCCGGCTGACGGGTTCGATCGTTAGGCGTTTCGCCGCTGGATTTTCGTGAAGGAGTAGTCATGGTCGCTCGCCCCCAGTAGGTATCTACGTACGTGTGGTGATCAGGATCGGATCGTTGCGGTCTCGAGCTCCTGGGCGGGCAACGAGGCCTTGTCGGGCGCGACGGCACTCCCACGCACGCCGGGCATGACGTCCTTCGCGTTCAGGAAGGGCATCATTCGCCGCATCTCTCGGCCGACTTTCTCTATCTCGTGCGAGGCCTCCTGCGCGCGGCGCGCGTCGAACCACGGGCGACCTCGGTCGTTCTCGGCCATCCAGTGCTCGGCGAAGTCACCGCTGCGGATCGCCTGCAGCAGCAT
The DNA here is from genome assembly GCA_046725585.1 of Gemmatimonadota bacterium. GTDB lineage: Bacteria > Gemmatimonadota > Gemmatimonadetes > Gemmatimonadales > Gemmatimonadaceae > JAJKIV01. Next base: position 39,286 of record JBKOYV010000148.1, read on the forward strand.
GCTCATGGCGTCGCGCGTGTCGTCGGTCACGATCGACGAACCGGCGATGTAGTCGCCGTACTCGGCCGTGTCCGACACCGAGTGGCGCATGTAGTTGAAGCCGCCCTGGTAGAGCAGGTCGACGATGAGCTTGAGCTCGTGCAGGCATTCGAAGTAGGCGATCTCAGGCTGGTAGCCGGCATCGACGAGCGTCTCGAACCCTGCTTTCACGAGCGCGGAGACGCCACCGCACAGCACCGCCTGCTCGCCAAAGAGGTCGGTCTCCGTCTCCTCGCTGAACGTCGTGCGCAAGACGCCAGCACGCGTCGAGCCTAACGCCTTCGCGTACGCCAACGCGTCGTCCCACGCATGGCCGGATCGATCCCGGTGCACGGCAATGAGGGACGGGACACCGCCACCGTCCTGATAGACCTCGCGCACGCGGTGGCCGGGCGCCTTGGGCGCCACCATGCTCACATCGACGTCCGGATGCGGGTCGATCTGCCCGAACCGTATGTTGAAGCCGTGCGCGAACATCAGCGTCTTCCCGCGCCGGAGGTGCGGTGCGATGGCGTCGTGGTACACGCGCGCCTGGGTGGTGTCGGCTGTGAGGAGCATGATGATGTCCGCTTCGCGCGCAGCATCAGCCGCCGTACGGACGGGAAGGCCGACACGCTCCGCCGAGGCGCGGCTCGGCGAGTCAGGTCGGAGCCCCACGCGGACGTCGAGGCCACTGTCACGCAGATTGAGCGCGTGGGCGTGTCCCTGGCTCCCGTAGCCAATGATGGCAATCCGTCGGCCAACGAGCCGCGCCAGGTTTGCGTCCGCGTCGTAGTACAGCGTGGCCATCGTCATTCCTCCGTAGGGGTCGTCGGGTTCTCCAGCTCGTTCTCGGCGGGCGAAACACCATCGGCCTGTGAGCGAAACGGCGTCGGTGGGACGTCGGGCTGTGCGGGAGCGGGGGGCGTTAGGCCTGGCGTGACGTCACGCACGTCGACCACGTCCACGAGGCGCGCGAGCTGACGCGCGAGCTGCGTGGCGTGTCCGCCGTCGAACGTCAGGCTCACACGCGCCAGCCCCGGATGGCCAGCCTGTTCCATCGCGAGCGCCGTGAGCGTACAGTTCTGGCGGCGTGCGGCGCCGAGCACGCGCTCGAGCGCGCCGTGGCGGTCGTGGAACAGCACGACCAACGTGGTGGTCGGCACGCTGGTGACGGTTGCCGCCTCTGGTCTCAGCGTCATGCGACGCTCTCGGGTTCCGCGGTGACCATCATCTCGCCAATGCTCCGACCCTGCGGTACGATCGGAAACACGTTGGCCTCGCGCTCGACGCGGAAATCGAGCACCACGGGACCCGCGTGGTGGCAGGCGGTTGCGATCGCGTCGTCGACCGCGCGCTGGCATTCGACGGTGAGCCCCATGACGCCGTAGGCCTCGGCAAGCTGCGCGAACGACGGCCCGCTCAGCGGTGTGCCGCTGTACCGCTTGCCTTCGAAGAGCTCCTGCCACTGCCGCACCATGCCGAGGTAGCCGTTGTTCACGATCGCGATCTTGACGTTGGAGACGCCTTCCTGCTGGATCGTGGCCAGCTCCTGATTCGTCATCTGAAAGCCGCCGTCACCGACGACAGCCCAGATCGTCTCATCGGGACAAGCGATGGCCGCTCCGAGCGCCGCAGGAACAGCGAAGCCCATCGTCCCCGCACCGCCACTCGTTATGTGCGAACGCGGTCGCCGCCACTCCAGCAGCTGGGCGGCCCACATCTGGTGCTGGCCGACATCCGTCACGACGCGTGCCGGGTGAGCATCGCCGAGCACGCGGTTGAGCCCCGCGTAGACATCGTGAGGCATCAGCGCATTGGTGGTGCTCGCGTCGCGATGACGGTATGACTGCCGCGGCTCATGCAGTACCTGCATCGCGCGGATCTCCTCGAGCCACGCTCGCGCCGTGCGCACCGGGGCAACGAAGCCCATGAGCGTCCTCAGGACGTGGCGCGCGTCGCCCACGATGCCGACATCGGCCCGCACGACCTTCCCGATCTCGGCGGGCTCGACGTCCACGTGAATCACCTTGGCGCGCGGCGCGAAGGTCGACGCTTTCCCCGTGACGCGATCGTCGAAGCGGCTGCCGATGTTGAGCAGCACGTCACACTGCTGGAGGGCACGATTGACGTGCACCCACCCGTGCATTCCGGCCATCCCGAGACTCAGGGGATGATTCTGCGGGAACGCGCCGAGTCCGTGCAGGGTCGTGACGACGGGAATGCCGGTGCGTTCGGCGAACGCGAGCAGTTCCGAGTGTGCGCCAGAGTGCACGACGCCATTGCCGACGAGGGCGAGCGGACGTTCCGCGCACCGTAGCAGTTGGGCCGCGTTTCCTATCGCCTGATGATCGACATGCGTGGTTCGACGATCCGCGTAGCCAGGCAGGCAGAGCGTCACGTCCCAGTTCGGCGTGACGCGAGACTGCTGCGCATCCTTCGTCACGTCGATCAACACGGGACCGGGGCGTCCGCTCGCGGCGAGGTGGAACGCCTCGGCCATCACGCGCGGCAGGTCCGCTGCATCGCGCACGAGGTAACTCTTCTTCGTTATCGGCAGCGTGACGCCGGAGATGTCCACTTCCTGAAAGGCGTCGGTGCCGAGAAGCAGTCCCGAGACCTGGCCGGTGATGGCGACGAGTGGCGTCGAGTCCATCCACGCGTCGGCGATCGGTGTCACCAGGTTCGTCGCGCCAGGACCGCTCGTCGCGACGCAGACGCCGACGCGGCCCGTGGCGCGCGCATAGCCTTCGGCCGCGTGTCCCGCACCCTGCTCGTGGCGACACAGCACGTGGCGGAGCTGACCGGCGTGTTCGGGCAGCGCGTGATAGAACGGCATGATCGCGCCCCCGGGGATGCCGAACACCACGTCGACGCCGTAACGCACGAGCGCCTCGCACATGATCTGCGCGCCGCTCCGCGTCGCCGCCCCTGCGGTCGGTGTGGGCGTCATGTGAGCACCGCTCCCGTGCTCGCGTTGCCCACGAGTCGCTCATACCGCGCGAGCCACCCGCGTGCATAACGTGGCGTGCGACCCGGTTGCATGGCACGGCGCGTGGATAGCTCGGCCTCGGACACGTCGAGATCGAGCCGGCGCGCTTCGAGGTCGATGGCGATGGGATCGCCATCGCGAACGAGGCCGATCGGACCGCCTTCGACCGCTTCGGGCGACACGTGACCAATGCATAGCCCTCGCGTGCCGCCGGAGAAGCGCCCGTCCGTCACGAGCGCGACGCTGTTCCCAATGGGCATGCCCTTGAGGAGACTCGTCAGGGACAGCATCTCGCGCATCCCCGGGCCACCGCGCGGTCCCTCGCATCGGACGACGACCACTGTGCCCGTGGAGAGATCGCCAGCGAGCGCCGCCTCGGTCGCTGCCTCTTCGCTGTCGAACACGCGCGCATGGCCTCGAAACCGGAGCTCGTCCGGCGCAACGGCGCCGACCTTCACCACAGCGCCCTGCGGGGCGAGCGTCCCGTACAGCACCGCCAACGCTCCCCGCTCGGAATGCGGCTGGTCTAGGTGGCGAATGCATTCCGGGTTGCGGTTCACGCTCTGCGCAACCACGTCTCCGAGCGTCGTGCCCGCCACGTTAGGTGCGTCGAGTGAGAGGATGCCCGGCCTGCGCGCCAGCTCGCCCAACACGGCCGAAACGCCGCCCGCCTCGTGGACATCCTGCATGTGCCACTGGCGGGTGCCGTCCCACGCCGGCGAGACCTTCACGAGGTGTGGTGTTCGTTCGGCAATATTGTTGAATCGGCACAGCGGGTAGTCGACGCCGGCCTCGTGCGCGAGCGCGAGCACGTGCAGTACGGTGTTCGTCGAGCCGCCCATTGCGACGTCCAGCGCGACGGCGTTGTCGATCGCCGTGCTCGTCACGATGTCGCGGAACGTGATGCCGTCGCGTACGAGGCGTATCACCGCGGACGCGGCGCGCTCGGCAAGCGCCTGACGCTCGGCCGAGCGCGCGAGCGCGGAGCCATTGCCCGGCAGCGCGATGCCTAACGCCTCGCACAGGCAGTTCATCGAGTTGGCGGTGAACATGCCGCTGCAGCTGCCGCACGTGGGGCACGCGCGCTCCTCGAGCTCGGCGAGTCTCGCGTCGTCGATGGAACCTGCCGCGTGCGCGCCGACACCCTCGAAGACCGAGACGAGGTCGAGCTTGCGCCCGGCGCGATCGACGCCCGCAGCCATCGCACCGCCGGAGACGAATACCGTGGGTATGTTCGCCCGGGCTGCGCCCATCAGCATGCCCGGCACAATCTTGTCGCAGTTCGGGATGCAGACGAGGGCGTCGAAGCAGTGTGCGCGCACCATCGTCTCGACGGAATCCGCGATCAGCTCGCGCGAGGGCAGCGAGTAGCGCATGCCCTCGTGGCCCATCACAATGCCGTCGTCCACGCCGATCGTGTTGAACTCGAACGGGACGCCGCCCGCGGCGCGCACGGCGTCCTTCACCACGCGACCGAATTCCTGCAGGTGGACGTGCCCCGGCACGATGTCCACATACGAGTTGCAGACGGCGACGAACGGCTTGTTCCAGTCGTCGGGCGTTCGGATCTGCCCCGTCGCTCGCAGCAGACTGCGATGTGGCGCCCGCTGTGGTCCGCGCGTGATGGCGTGTGAACGCAAACGATGCCCCCGCTTCCGAGTTGCAAGAACGCGTGAGGCCCGTCCGAACCGGGACGGGCCTCACGCGCCTATGGAAGCGAGTGGCCCCTCCCGTTGCGGAGAGGGGCCGTTGTGAACCGTGCTACGGTGTCGTTGCTCCTCTCCGAACGCGAATAAGCTCCACCTCGAGTACTACGAGGAGAAGGCTGGCAAGCGTAATAAGGAGGAGCGAGGAACCGATCATGGTATCAATTGACGAACAGGCTCGACCAACGTTCCCGCGCCGGGTTCGACGGCGCGGCATCCGGACGTTATGTACGCCGGCCAGATCGCGCAAGGGCAGAACAACAGCCACAGGTAATTGGTTACTGGAGCTGGTTACTGGTTATTTGAACCCCCGGGATGCCTCTCTTCTCTAAACGAGACCTGGCATCCCGGGGGTGTTCAACTGGCAGTAACCAATCCTATTAACCAGTTACCAGTGTTGTTTGACTTACGCGGAACGGTCGATGCACCCTGTGAACTTCGGGTTGTTTCGCTCGTCGCTCGAGACCGGGAAGTTCACATCGCTGCCATACTCGCCGCCTTTGTGGTACTCGCCGACGGGAAACACGGTCTCCTGAGTCCGTGAGTACTGTCGCACGAGCCGGCGCATGTCTCCCAGCCGGTGCGCCGTACCCCACATCCAGAACGCGCGCTCACGGAACAGCAGGTTCGTACGCGCAATGTCGTTACCCGGATCGGCGAGCGGGGCGAGACCGGCAATCGCGCGGATCGCATTGAGCGTCGCCATCGCCGGCCCGGGCGTACCGGCGCGGAACTGCGCCTCGGTGACGGTCTCGTTCCCGGTGATGCTGAGCGTCCGCGTGTCGGCCTCGTAGCCAAGCCGCAGGACCCGAACGCGCACCGTTCCCGCGGGAACTCCGGTGAGCCGATACTGTCCGGCGTCACTGGTTCGCGCTCGGCGAGTGGTGCCGACGATGAGTACCTGCGCATCGGCGATCGGCTGTTGCGTTGCGCGGTCGGTGACGCGGCCCGCTATCGTGCCGGTCGCTTGGGCGTGAGCGGCTACCGCGGGCACGAGCATCGCGGCACCACCGACCAGAATCCGACGAAGTAGTCTCTTCATCGCGTGTCCTCCTCGAGTTTTTTGCGCGCCGATGTTCTGCAGTCTCGACGACCGGAACGCCTGGGTCGGCGCGGTGAGAACCGAGCAGATAGGTCGGCGTAACGAGCGGGAGCAATCGTTCTGGGACCAGACGATTCGACCGGTGATCGATCGTCGGCATCACATGGCGGGCCGAACGCAGTCGACTCGTCCCTACCCTAACGAGGCTCGATCGACGGCTGATGATCAGGTTGCGCTCGGCAACGCGGTCCGATGATCGCGTCACGGCATGGTTCATGACGAAACGCTCGGTCGACCATTCAAACCGAGGGCGTCATGGGATCGAAACCATCGCATGCTCAACCGAGCAATCGTCCGGAGTCGGGCGGCGCGGACCTCGACGAAAAGCGCGAGAAGTCCGGACTGCTCGACCGAGACAAGGAGCAGTTCGCGGAGTCGGAAGCGGCGAAGCGGGAGGCGGGAAAATCGGAGCAGACCGGCGGCCGCGCACCTGGCGAAGAGAGTGGCGAAAACCATTGAAGCCGCCATCCCGCGCTTGCTGTCATCCCGAACTCGCTTGTCATCCCGAGTTCGCTTGTCATCCCGAGTTCGCTTGTCATCCCGAGCGTAGCGAGGGATCCTCATCTTCCCGGTAGAGGGCTCTCGGTTCCCTCGCTACGCTCGGGACAGGCGGGACGATGAAGATCCTTCCCTTCGTCGCTGGCGCTCCTCAGGGCAAGCGGCTGATGCCTCAGGATGACAAACGCTCGCGATGACAAATACCGGCCGTTTCCCGTCATCCGCCGCGCCTGGTACGCCAAGTACCTTTCGGCGTGCGATTCCATCACCCGCGAGTCGCGATTGCCTTCGCGATCGCCGGCGCCCTCCAGCTAATTCTCCCACCCGCCATCCGGGCGCAGACAAGCGCCGGCCCGATGGAATCGCACGACTCGACGCGCGCACGTTTTGCGTTTCGCGCCCAGGCGATCGCGCTCGCGACACACGTAGACCCGGGACTCGCCAACCGCAGCTACACCGAGGGCTACCTCGCGCAGCCGATCATCATGGCACATGGCAGCGCGCTCGACGGTCACCTCGGGGGCGTGCTGACGCTCGACTTCGAAGGATTGACCCTCGGCCGGGGACAACTCAACCCGGGCGCCTACGGCGAGGGCTACGCCGATCGGCGCCACCCGCACACGTACCTCCACGAAGCGATGATAGTTGCGAGCGGAGCTTTCGGACGCGTCGGGGTATCACTCGCCGGAGGCAAGGGATTCGTTCCCTTCGGCACTGATGACCCGATGACGCGGCCGTTCGCTGCCTACCCCGTGAACCATCATCTCGCGCAGATCCTCGAGCGCTATGTCGCGATCGGGGCGGTGCGCGCCGGCCCGCTGGCGCTCGAAGGGGCTGTGTTCAATGGCGATGAGCCGGTGAGTCCCGGTGCACCGCCTGACGCGAGCCGCTTCGGTGACTCATGGGCGGTGCGCGCAACGGTGACTCCCCATTCGCTGCTGGAGGTCGAGGGAAGCTTCGCATCGGTAACTTCGCCCGAGCTCGTGACCGGTGGCGGCCGAGACCAGCGAAAGTGGAGCGTCGGGGCGCGACTCGCGCGGCCACGTGGTCGTCTCGACGACGCGCTCGTGGAATGGGCGCGCACCGACGAGCTGGTTGGCAAACTCAGAGCAAGCCGATTCACATCATTCCTCGCAGAGGCGTCCGCTGGCCTGGCTGGAGCCACGGTGAGCGCGCGGTTCGAGAATACCACTCGTCCCGAGGAAGAGCGCCTGCTCGATCCTTTCCGGTTTTCGCGCAGCCCTACGGACCTCGGGATCATCGGCGTAACGCGATGGCACATCGGGACCATCGCCGTGAGCACACCGCTTCCGACACCACGCGCGGATGTCTCGCCGTTCGTCGAGGTCACCTACGCTCATCCGAGCGAGGAGCTCACGCCGTCGGGGTTCGTGCCGCGGGACTTTTACGGCACCGCGTCGATCTGGAGCGCGTCGGTCGGGCTGCGGCTGGGGATCGGCACGATGACCCATCGCATGGGACGCTACGGCGCCGGAGTGCCTAACGTTCGATCTCCGGCCATGTCAGGCCAGCACGTCCACTGATCACACCGACACCTCATTTCGGGATGGCATTCACACCTCGTGCGTTTCGCGGGTCGCTGTTGACGCTGTTCGCCGCCGCGCTCGCCGGCTGCGGCTCCGATTCCGTCACGGACGCGAAGCCGTTTTCCGGAACGCCGCTGTCCGTCATCGGCCACGGTGAGACGACGGTGCGCTACACGGCAGAGCTCTGGACGCGAGGCACCATCGCCTACACGTCCACGTGGGGTCAGCGGTCCGGGACGGCCGTGGGCAACGCCGTGTACATCTGGAACGTCGCCGACAACACGCCTGTCCTGGTGGATTCGCTCATCGTCGAGAACGCTACCACGTTAGGCGACATCCAGGTGTCCGACGACGGCACGTTGCTCGTGGTGGCTACCGAGCGCACTAACGGGTCGATCGTCATCTACGACCTCACGAACCCACTCAAGCCCGCGCGTCTCACGCGCTACCAGACGCCTAACACGACCAACGGCGTTCATACCGCCGAGGTCGCGCGGGTCGACGGCACGCTGTACGCGTTTCTGTCGATCGACCCGCCGACCGCGCGTCTCGTGATCGTGGACCTGTCGGACCCGCGGAATCCGCGGGAGGTGCTCGTGCGGAACATGGGCAACCCGGTCGTGCACGACGTCTTCGTGCGTGATGGGTTGCTGTTCACGGCACTCTGGGACGACGGCGTGACCATCTGGGACCTGGGCGGCGGAGGCAAGGGCGGGTTGCCGGCCAACCCAGTACAGATCGGGAACGTGCGGACCGCGCCATGGTCGCCGGCTGCCGGCGGCAGCAGGGCCCACAACGTGTGGTGGTTTCACGACCCGGCCGGCGGCGCGAACGCGAAGCGGTTCGCGTTCGTAGGAGAGGAGGCCCCGGGAAACGGCTCGCTCCTCAACTCATCCGCCGGCGATGTGCACGTCGTGGACGTGAGCGACATGACGGCGCCACGGGAAGTCGCGTTCTACCACGTGGACGGTGCGGGCACGCACAACTTCTCCGTCGACGAGGAGCGCGGGATCCTCTACGCGGCGTACTACAACGCGGGCGTCCGCGCGCTCGACGTGCGCGGCGACCTCTCGACGTGCACCGCCGACCAGAAGGCCGCCGACGGCCGCTGCGACCTGCGCAAGATGGGACGCGAGCTGGCCGCCGGTCTCCAGCGCAACGGGCAGTCCTTCATCTGGGGCGT
>JBKOYV010000273.1:0-11012 GCA_046725585.1 Gemmatimonadota bacterium
CCTGCAGCCCGACCACGGCGACGTGGGCGAGGAAGATGTTCCTGACGTCGGGTGCGTGGCAGGCCGGAGCCGCGCAGGCAACCGCGACAACCATCTACACGCCCGACTGGGTCGCACCCGCCTCGGTGTCCGCGCCGGTCAGGCTCTCGGTCGTGCGGAAGTAACAGCAGGCCCTGACGATCGCCATCGCAGCCATCCGTCTGCAAGACACAAGGAGCGTCGTACGCCTGTCGGGGCGTGCGACGCTTCCGTTAGGCAGGATGCGAGATGGGGTCATTCCGAGCGGAGCGATGAGCACCTAACAAGAGGCCGGGAGCGCAGGAAATGGCTCGATTCCTCGGCTGGTTACGCCTGATGGCATACCAGGCTGTCAATCAACCGAGGAGATACCATGTTTCGCTTGACTTCGCGCGGCGTCCGTCGCTCGCTCGCGCTCATGCTGCCCGCGCTCGGCGCCTGTGCCGACGAAAACACTCCCCTGACCGGGCCGAAGCCCGCGTCCAAGGTCAACCTCGTCGCCGGCGACGTCGTCATGGTCACCAATGCCAGCGGCGGAAAGGACGTAGGCTCGATCCGATGGGTAGTGGACAACATATATGTGGACGGTACCATCATCCGCTTCGACCCGTCGCTCGACGGCGCCACGATCACGGTCGATTCGACGATCGTCGTGCATGCCTCCGTGACCATTGAAGGCCCGAAGAACAAGGGCGTCACGCTGAGCGGCGGTGACCGAGTGCGGGTCATCCACCTGCAAGAGTCCGCTACCCTCAGGAACCTAACGATTACGAAGGGATACCACCCTACATCCGGAGGCGGGATCTACGCGCGAAACGGGCTCACGCTGGAGAACAGCACCGTGTCGTTCAACTCGGCACCCACCGGCGGCGGGATCGATGCGCATGCGGTGGCGCTTTTCAACAGCACGGTCGCTCGCAACACATCCGGCACGGCTGGCGCAGGCATCTACTATCGCTTCCTCGGGTACAACGGTGGGTCGACGTCGCTCTACAACAGTACGGTCGCCCAGAACGGGCCTGCGGCGGGGGTCCAGTACTCGGGCGGCTATACCAACGGCGCCACGATCCTGAACAACTCGATCATCGCGGACAATGGCGTTCCGACACGCAACTGCGTCGGCATCTACAACGTCACGTACGAGGGGACCAACATCTCGAACGACGCCACGTGTGGCGGCTCAGGCCAAGTCCTGATCGCCGACCCAAAGCTCGGCTTGTTGGCTGACCGCGGCGGCCCAGGCGCGACGATCGACTTTGCTCCTCAGAGCCCTGCCCTCAACGCGGGGATCGGCTGCGTCGTGAGCGTGGACGAGCGCTACGTGCCGCGCGACGCCAAATGCGACGTCGGTGCGTTCGAGTTCACTGATTTCACCGCCGTCACCATCACGATCGACCCTAACGCGACCGTAAACGCGACGACTGGAGCGGCGGTGGTCACCGGCACCGTGAAGTGCTCTCGCGCCGGCGACCAGTTCGGCGTGGTGGTCGAGCTTCAGGAGCAGAAGGGGCCGAAGCTCGTGCTGGGGTTCGGAGGCGTTGGCGTCAGCTGCACCACGACCGCGCAGCCATGGAGCGCAACCGTCCTCCCGGAGAGTGGCGCGTTCGACGTGGGCGGTGGTGTTGCGAAGGCGAGGACGAACGACCTGCCCAACTGGGTCACATTCGCCACGGTGTCGAAGTCGATCAAGCTTCGAAAGTAGGCAGACGACGCGTTAGGTGAAACCAGTACACACTGGTTACGGCTTGCGGCGTACTGTGCACCGTAGCAGTACGCCGCAACAATCGTCCGGCCGTTTACCTGAAGAACTCGATCATAGCGAACGACGGCTCAACAACTGCCACGATCACTCCTATTTCCAGTACGCCCGCCGACACTCACGACGTGCGCTCGATCACGCCCCTCGGCCCATTTTCGGTTGCGCACTCGGCGGCGCCGAGCGTACCGTGGTCACATGAGAGAGACGTCGCCGCTCGGCACGATGACCGTGGAGGAATACTTCCGCTTCGAGGAGCGCTCGCCGGTCCGCCACGAATACGTGTCGGGCGAGCTCTACGCGATGACCGGGGGCACGGTACGCCACAACAGGATCGTCAGGAACATCGGAACGCGACTGGACCTCGCCGCCGGTGACGGGCCCTGTGACGTCTTCATGAACGACATGCGACTGGCGGCTGCCAACGACACCTACTACTACCCGGACGTCATGGTGACCTGTGCACCGCTTGCGGAGCTGGACGTGGTCGCCCGGGAGCCATGCGTGGTCGTGGAGGTCACGTCACCGAGCTCCGCGCGAATCGACCGTGGTGAGAAGCTGGGCGCCTATCGTCGAATCCCCGGCCTCCGCGCGTACCTGATCGTCGACCACCGCCGTCGCCGTGTCGAGCGACATTGGCGTGACTCGGAGGGTGCCGAGTGGGCCCGCGAAGAGATCGTATCCGAAGGGCGCGTCCCGGTTCCCTGCCTGGACGTCGAGCTCACGCTCGACGAGATCTACAGGCGCGTCGAGCTGCCCGCGGTGGGTGAGCCCGAGGCGGAGTACGAGCCCGCGGACTACGAGATCTGACGCTCGACGTAGCGCTTCCCCGCCTCGCGCAGCGGCACTTCCGAGCGTCGCCTCGACGCAATCCACGTTAGGCAGCGACGACTTCGTGCCCGTTGGCTGATGGACGCTATTGTTGCGCCACCGTGATGATGCCCGCCATCCCCATGACCTCGTGTGGCGTGCAGACGTACACGTAGCGCCCCGGCTGGAACCGCGCATCGATGACGACGTCGTAGGTGGATCCGGCCTTCTCGATGAATGGACCCTTCGGGATTCTGTGCGGGAGGAGGATCCGCTCATGAGACACGAGTACGATTTCTCGAAGGGCCGGCGCAATCCCTACGCGGCCAGGCTGAAGCGGTCCGTGACGATTCGTCTCGATGAGGCGACCATCGACTACTTCAGGGCGATGGCGACGGAGGCGGAGATCCCGTATCAAACACTCATCAACCTTTATCTGCGCGAATGCGCGGCGACGCGGCGCCGGCTCTCGATGGAGTGGCGGGAGCCACGACGGAGTACGAAGGGTGTACGGGCGCAAGGGCGGCGCTGATGGGCGCCGCCCCGCGCACCCGTCACGGTACGATGCGAAGCACCTCGCCTACGCCGGCCGCGTTGCCCCTGTTCGACACGTAGATCGCGCCGTCGGGTCCCAGGAGCACGCCGGTCGGGTTCGTGAGCGACGAGTTGATGATCGTGCGCGCGCCACCCGGCGCGACGCGGATCAGCAAGCCGGGCTGCCCGAAGAACACGGGCGCCGACGCGAACTGGACCACGTACAGGCTGCCGTCCGGCCCCCAGTCGAAGTCCGTGATCGTCTTGAAGCCGCCCGCGTACACCTGCGGCGCTGCGCCAGGCACCACTCTATAGATGGCGGCCGATCCCGCCACGAACGGCGCCCCCGACAGCGTGCTCACGTAGAGCGCGCCATCCGGACCGCGCTGGACCTCCGTGGGGACCGCCTCCGACTGCATGAACGGTGGAGGCGCCGGGGTGCTGGGGAACGTCGCGACGAGCGACACCGCGCCGTTCGCAGCCACCTCGAACAGCGAGTTGCCGCCCGCATCCGTCACGAACTGCCGCGACGGCTCGGCGAGCACGCCGTAGGGGTTGGAGTCGATCGGTCCGCCGGCGGGGTTGTTCGCCGCCTCGAACGCGGAGATGTCCGCCTCGAGACTCCATTTCCCGTTAGGCTGGAGCCGGATCAGCCGGCCGAACCACTGGCCGATGTCGCCGAGCCCCGCGCGTGCGGCGGGTGGGCCGCCCCAGCCGATGGTGACGTACGTGTTGCCCTTTCCCTGAAACGCGATGTCGTGTGGGCCGGTGGCGTCGCCTGGACCAGTCGCGGTTACCAGGACATGCGAGGGCAGTCCGGTCGCGACGCGTTCCTGCGTGCCCTTCCAGAGCCGAGTGATCGCGCCGGTGCCGCTGTAGCAGTTCTGGCCGCGCGGAACGGACGCGCACGGACCCTTGATCGTTCCGTTCCCCGCCTCGGCGACGTAGAGCGCGCCTTCGGGCCCCCACGCGAGTCCCCGGGGGTTGTCGAGGTTGCGCATGACGACCGACACCGATGCCGCCGCGACCGGCGCGTCGCGCTTGGTCGAGGCCACAGCGGGGGCCGCGGTCCGGTCGGTGTCCGTCGGCACGTTGTCGGCGCATGCAGCCAGGAGCGCGAGCGATAAGAGCGGGAAAGCGAGAGTGTGGCGCATTCGCGACCTCCGTGCTGGGCCGTGGATGGTGAGTTTTTCCCAATCTGACTTCGCCCAAATACACCACGGCCGGGCTCGACGGCAAGGGTAGGCCCATCACAGGCAAGACAATGTTTTCGCGGGCCACCCGGATCGCTCCGTGGTGCCGCTCATCGTCGTGTGGCTCGAATCCTCGATCGGCTGCGCCTAACGGGGTGCAGTGGCTACCACACATCGAGGATAGAGACCGATGCCTACATTCAACGCGCGAGCCGGCCGCTGGCCGCTCGCGCTCACGCTCCTGGGCGTCGTGGCGCTCGGCGCCTGCGCCGACGAGCCCGTCGCGCCCAGCGCTTCGTCGAGACCCAAGCCCGGTGCGCCCGCGCTCGAGGTCGAGCCGATCCAGGTCACCGTCACGAACGCGAGCGGCGGCGGCGAAGTGGGTTCGCTCCAGTGGGCCGTCGCCCAGATCAACCAGCCCGGCCCCACCGGCGTAATCGTCTTCGACGCGAGCCTCGAGGGCGATACCATCACGCTCGACGCGCCGCTCGACGCGCAGCGTCCCGTCGAGATCATCGGACCCGCCAAGGGCCTCACGCTCAGCGGCAACGATCAGCACCGCGTCATCAACGGCGGCACCTCACTCTCGCTCCGCAACCTGACCTTGACGAAGGGATACGCCGACCTGGGCTCGGCCGTCCTGGCGCCGTCGCTGGCATTGTACAACACGACGGTGCAGGACAATCGCGGAGCAGGATCCGCGCTGTACGCCAACGATGTCCTGCAAGTCGTCAACAGCACGGTGAGTCGCAACGTCGTCGGACAGGCGGCGGTCCAGTACGGCCCGTTCGCGTACGTGACGCTCGACAACAGCACCATCGCGTACAACGCGCCGGGCGCGGGGTTCGGCCCGATCAGTAATCCGGGCCAGTACATCCACCCGACGCTGCGCAACTCGGTCCTCTCGAACAATGGAACCCAGCAGAACTGCTCGAGCTATTTCGGCTTCGTCTATCAGGGCACGAACATCTCGAGCGACTGGAGCTGCGGCGAAGTGGGGATCACCGTCGCGGACCCACAGCTCCTGCCGCTCGCGAGGAACGGCGGCCCGAACATGACGCACGCGATCCCGCATACGAGCCCGGCCTTCAACGCTGGCGTCGCCTGCTCGCAGACGACCGACCAGCGCTACGTTCCGCGTGACGCGAAGTGCGACGTCGGCGCGTTCGAGTTCAACGACTTCACGAAGGCCACCCTAACGATCGATCAATCCACGAAGTTCAACGCGACGACGAAGAAAGCGCTGCTCACCGGGACGATCAAGTGCACGCGGAACGAGGCGTTCCGTTTGGCGCTCGAGCTGCACCAGGATCAGAAGGTCAACGGCCAGGTCGTGGACGTCCACTCGGCCAGTGACATTCCGGTCACGTGCACGACGAGCCCGATGCCGTGGAGCGCGAGCATGGGACTCACTCCCGGCGAGGCGTTCCAGCCCGGCGCGGCGCGGGCGACGGCGGTCACGTTCCAGACGCCGGAATGGGTCACGCCGGCGTCGGCGGCGAGCGCGGTGAAGATCTCCGTCACCAGGAAGTAGGCTCGCTACGCGGAGCTAAGCATTCTCGCTATGGAGACGGCACCACCATTGTTAAGGAAACGTTCCCAGAAGACCGACCGCGAGGACCGCGGTCAGTCTTTCCGTTTGCGCCGTCTCCCCGTCGCTCGTTAGGGCACGATCCGAAGCACCTCCCGAACGCCCGCCACGTTGCCCGTCGACACGTAGACCGCGCGCCGTCCGGACTACACCGAGTCTCGAGGACCTGCGAGACGTCGGCGCCGGTCAACTACGCTATGCCGACTCCTGCGTGCGTCACCGCGACGGTGTCCGCGATCACGGCCACCGTGTCCTTCGTGCACCAGACGATGGCGCGTGTGCAGTGGAGTGTCATCGACTACGTGCCGAATTTCGTCCCCGGCATGGTCTTCGCGCTCAGGGACTCGACCAACGCGATCGTCACGCTCATCTACGACAACTCGGGGCAGGACAGCGATCCGGTCGGCGGCAAAGTCGACTTCAGATGGCCGATCGAGGGGTCGTACACGCTGTGCGAGCATGCGCTGCCGGCGGGCTACGCGTTCCCCAAGGCCCAGATCAGTTTCTGCTCCCCGATCCAGCTCAAGCATGGTCGGATCACGCAGGCCGGGCAGTACACGGTGTATCCGACATTCAGCGCGTACTGGCAGGTCACGGATGGGGCGGTCGATGCGAACTTCTACCCCAACCTGATCGGCCCCGCGACGTTCACCGTTAACGTTGCCGGCGGCGCTCCGATCACGGTGGTGGACAACGGCGCCAACGACATCGATGGCAAGCTCGGGAAGGTCGCCGTGAAGCTGACGTCAGGTGGTACGTATTCGATCTGCGAGACGGTACCGCCTAACGGCTACTGGAATGCGCAGCCGGCGTGCAAGCAGATCCCGGTGGCAACGGGTGAGCCGGCGTGGGCGGAGTTCTTCGTCAATCCGCTGGCGCAGGTGTACAAGCCCTGATTGACAGCAGCATGGAATGAAACCCGGGCTGGCTCGCATGACGCGGGACAGCCCGGGTTCTCGTTAGGTAGACGCTGTCACGTGATGCGCCTGGCACTCCTTTGCTTGCACCTTTTCGACGAGCCGAGCGTAGCGTGGTCGCGTAGCCGGCGTGACTGCCCAGTAACCATGGCATTGCCGTCCATATATCCGATTGCCATATTACGAATTGCACGGCCATCCGCTGGAGCGTCCGCGCGCGCCGCGACCAGTCGTGTGGCGGGGCTCGTCGCTCGAGGACGTGCGCCGCTTCCCGCAACCGGCGCGGCGCGAGGCTGGCCGCCAACTGAACTTCATTCAGGACGGCGGGGAGGCGAGCGACTGGAGGCCGATGCCAACCGTGGGTCATGGCGTGGTGGAAATCCGAATCCATGCGAGCGGAGAGCATCGTGTCCTGGTGGTGGCGACGTTCGGACGCGAGCTCTACGTGCTGCACGCCTTCGAGAAGAAGTCGCGGAAGACGGCCAGGCGTGACATTGAGCTGGCGCGACGGCGGTATCGAGACTTGAGAAGAGAGCGAGAGGGGCGATGAGCGCAACGAAGCGGGCGCGGCGCAAGAAGACATCCGAGTCGCGAAGGGCGAGAACCGCTTCAAACCGGCGATCTGCGGTTGTCCGCAAACGGGAGTTCGAAGGAACGACACACATTACGCCGGCCGACGGAAATATCTTCGAGGACTTGGGATTCCCGCCCGCCGAAGCGCAGAACCTCTTGATGCGATCTCAGCTCATGACCGCCGTCATGGACGTCATCGGACGGCGGCGCTTGACGCAGATCCAGGCTGCGAAGGTATTCGGCGTAACCCAGCCAAGGATCAGCGATCTTGTGCGCGGCAAGATCGACCGGTTCACGTTGGACGCGCTTGTGAACATGCTCGCCCACGCCGGAATCAAGGTCACGCTGCTCGTCGGACGAACAGCCGCCTGAGGCTAATCAGCACTCGCGTAGGACTATTAGACCGTTAGCCAGCGGCCTGACTTCGGGTCGTTTGGTTCATTGATGCGTTCGCGCGGAAAGGAGGGCGGTAATGGGACTTCACCTCTGCTACGAGCTCGCGCTGCCGCGCGAGACGGCGGCGACCGCTGTCGCCGAGCGAGTGCGCCTTCTCTATGGAGTGGCCACTCGCCTGCGGTTCGCCAAGGTGAGCCCGCTCGTACAGGTGACCGACGGCGAACCGTTAGGCGACGTAAACGTGTTCGACTGCTCGCTCGAGGACTTCTTCCGGCTATGCGCGCGCGGCTGCCTCGACCCGAGGGACGAGCAAACGGGAAAGCGGGCCGACCGCCTTCCCGACGCCGTTGGCTTCGCCGTCCATCCGGGTCAGTACTGCGAGGCGGCGACCTTCGGGCTCGCGTGGGTGCCGCCCGAGGACGAGGAGGGCGATCGCCTGCACGGTGAGCCGTATGTCTGGCATTGGCACTCCGTCTGTAAGACGCAGTACGCGTCGGTGGTGAGCGATGAGCACCTCATCCACTGTCACACGACCCTCGTGGCACTGCTCGAGGAGGCGATCCGGCTCGGCTTCGACGTGACGGTGCGGGACGAGACGCACTACTGGGAGACGCGAGACACGAACGTGCTGGTGGCCGAGGTGCGTGAGATGAATCGGATCGTCGCGCGCATTGCGGGCGCGCTGCACGACGCGATCGGCGACCAGGCGCGGGCGGAGGGGGCGATCTTCGACCATCCCGAGTTCGAGGTGCTCGAGACCAGGCCTGCACCGGATCTGCCTCCTGGAGGCGTGGCGTGAGCAGAGCGGCACAACCTAATAGCCGTGGCGCGGAACCGAGAGTCGCCGCCGTCGAAGTCGCCGACCAGCTCATTATCGCCCATCTCGTCGACGGGCGGACCATCAGCGTCCCTCTCTCCTGGTCGTGGCGCCTGTCCGATGCTACGCCTGAGCAGCAGGCACACTACGAGGTATTCGGCGATGGCACCGGCATACGGTGGCCCGATATCGACGAGGACATCAGTGTGCGCGGCATGCTCGAAGGAGCGCCGGCGAGGCGCCCCGCACGTTAGAGAGGCGATGCGCCCATCACCACGCGCCCCGACTCGGCAAGCGCGGGTGGATCACGCCTGCGGGCAGCGAAATTCCGCGGGGTCGGAGATCATGTTGATTCTTCCAGGCGCACTGCACGTGACGCGATCACTCGCAGGCGAGCGTTACATGCCTCCAGAGCATGCTTTCGAAGCCTTTCAGGCATGAAGCCCCGTTAGGCAATGCGGCCGACGATGCGCGAGCGACAGGTTAATGTTGGCTGACTCCAACGTAACGACAGCATGCGCATGCTCGTCACCTCGAAAGACGCCGCGTTAGGCAAGCGGCACGGCCACGTGACGAGAAACACAGCGGAGCGTCCGTGGTGAGTCCGTCACGCGGCACCCACCACAACCTTTTCGAGGATAGCAATGCGCGTCAGGATAGCTCCGCTCATCGCTGTGTCTGTCATGCTCGCTCCACTTGCCGGCTGTGCCACAATCATGCACGGCTCGTCACAGGACGTCGGCCTTTCGTCGAACCCGACCGCCGCCAAGGTCATTGTGGATGGCAAGCCACTCGGGAACGCTCCGGTCGTCACGAAGCTCTCCCGTAAGGACAATCACGTGATTCGCATGGAGCTCGATGGGTACTCACCTTACGAAGCGACCATGACGCGCGGCGTTAGCGGGTGGGTGTGGGGCAACCTGGTGTTCGGAGGATTGATTGGCCTTGCGGTCGACGCGGTCTCGGGTGGCTTGTACAAGCTCTCGCCTGAGCAAGTGATGGGAGAGATGGCAAAACAGGGTGCGTCGGTTCAGTCGACGAAGGACGGACTGTACGTCACCGTCGTTATGTCGCCGGACCCGACGTGGCAGCGGATCGGTACTCTGGAACGCGAGTAGGCATCCAGAGTCGACCGCGGCGAAAGCTTGGTCAAGAAGGCGCGGCCCCGGCATCGAAAAACCGAGGCGGAAGTGCGATCCGGGGTGGTTCGTCGCGCGACGAACCACCCCGGTTCTTCATCCGGACCCGCCGGTAGGCAGCTAATTAGATGGCGGATCTCTCGTTGAACTCCGCAATCACCTCCCGGAACTCACGCGGAAGCCGCGACAGGACCTCGGTGGCCATGGCATGCGGTACCTCACCGTAGAACGCCTCCGCAATCCCGCCTGCGATCGCCGCCTGCGTATCCGCATCGCCGCCCAGTGAGATGGCGAGTCGAATGGCCGACTCGACGCTGTCGCTCTCGAGAAAGGCGGTGATCGCCTCCGGGACCGATCCCTGGCAGGTGACGTCGAACTCGTAGGCCGGGCGAATCTCGCCTAACGTCCGCGAAAGGTCGTAGCCGAGCCGCGCCTCGATCTCCTGCCGGATCGCATCCTTCGCGTGACCCGTTCGGGCAAGAAACGTGGCCAGCGCCACCGCCTGCGCACCCCGAATCCCCTCGGGGTGACTGTGCGTAACGCCAGCGCTCCGCGCCGCCTCGGCCAACACCTCGTCCACGGTGCGCATCGCGAGCCCGACGGGCCCGACTCGCATGGCGGACCCGTTGCCGAAGCTCCCGTACGGCGCCCGGTCGGGGCGAGAGAGCCAACGGCGGAACGCGCCACCGTATCCTGCACCTGGGTAGCGGTTGCCGAACTCGTGATACGCGTTGTCGTACGACTGGCCGGTGAGCAACACGTGCGCGGTCGCGATGGTGAGGACGGTGTCGTCGGTAAAGCGGCTCCAGCTCGAGAAGAGCGGGAAGTCCGTGTGCTTGATGCGATCACCTTCGTAGACGGAGCCGATGACATCACCGGCGATGGTACCGAGCATGAGTGTCTCCAGTCATCCCTCGTGTATCATGCCGCAGTGACTGCCTCGTAGCCCTTCGGCAGTGGCCGACCAGATGTGAGCGCCGCCTTGAGCTCCCGGGCATGACTGCACGCGCCGCGATACTCGAAGCCGGGACAGGTGCACGTTACGTCGCCGCCGTCCACGTCGAGGACGTAGAACTTCCCGGGCTTCGAGCTGCTCACCGCCCGATACCGCTGCGCCGTCGGTCCGCTCAGCACCCGTGCGAGCGCGAGGATCGCGTCGGCCGGCAGCTGCCGCAGCTCCTCACGAGCCGCGCGCTGTTCCCGTGACGCCTCCTTCGCCGCCATCGCCTGCGACACCTCTCGCAGCAACCGGTCGACCGGGTCTTCGC
>JBKOYV010000425.1:0-36956 GCA_046725585.1 Gemmatimonadota bacterium
CTCGCACTGTATCGTGGGCTCGGAGATGTGTATAAGAGACAGCTGCAGCGATGACCGCGTCGTGGTCCCTTCCGTCAGCATCTGCGCGGCCATCGACGCCACACCCGGCTTCCGCGGGTCGTCGGCGGCGTAGCCGCCATCGACCACCATCTGGAGCCTAACGACTGGCACCGCCGTCCGCCGCGAGAGCGCGACCTTCATCCCGTTCGAGAGCGTGGCGCGTTCCGGCGCTGCCAGCGGCGCCGCTGGGGGCGCCGCGACGTCCGGCAATCCCTTTTTCCGGTCGACCGTCGATGCGATAGGTGCGAGCTCGTCGAACGGGTGGACCTCGAGCACGTAGACGCCATCGGACATCCACCGTTTCGCCGCGTTCTGTACGTCTGCGGCGGTCGCGCTAGCCGTCCAGGCCGCGACCTTCTTGTATGTCTCCGGGTCGTCCTGGAAGACCTGGCCGCGGGCGAGCAGATCGGACTTTCCGCCGAACCCGCCGATGCGCTCGATGCCGCGAATGAACCCCGCGCGGCGCTGGGTCTTCACACGCTCGAGCTCCGCCGCCGTCGGACCGTTCGCGAGGAAGGCGCGAATCTCCTCGTCGAGCGCGCGCTCGACCGCCTTGAGGTCGCCTCCCGGCTGCGCCGAAGACCACAGCAGGAGCTGCGAGGCGATCTCTCGGTCATCGACGAACCCGACGACGTCCGACGCAATGCGATCCTTGTACACGAGCCGCTTGTAGAGACGCGATGAGCGGCCGGCCGTGAGGATGTCGAACGCGAGCGAGAGGTGCGTCAGGTCGCGTGTCCCGTACTCCGGAACGTTCCATACCTTGTAGATGCGCGCCTGCGGGACGCGGTCCTGCATGACCTGGCGATGCTCGCCCACCATCTTGGCGATCCACGTGTCGTGCGCCGTGACGGGCGGCCCGGGAGGAATGTCGCCGAAGTACTTCTCGACGCGGGCCTTCGCGTCGTCGGCCGCGATGTCCCCCGCGATGACGAGCACCGCGTTCGATGGGCCGTAATACGTGCGGAACCACTCCTTCACGTCCTCGAGCGATGCAGCGCTCAGGTCCTCCATGGACCCGATGACCGACCACGAATAGGGGTGGCCTTTGGGGAACGTGTTTTCGGCGATCGTGATCCACGTCTTGCCGTAGGGTTCGTTCTCGCCCTGCCGCTTCTCGTTCTGCACGACGCCGCGCTGCTCGTTGAGGCGGGCCGTGTCGATCGCGCCGAGGAGGTGGCCCATGCGGTCGGACTCGAGCCAGAGGATGCGATCGAGCGCCGAGACCGGCACGTTCTGGAAGTAGTTGGTCCGATCCTCGTTCGTCGTGCCGTTGAGATCCGTCGCGCCTAACGGCTCGACGGCCTTGAAGTAGTCATCGTTGTAGTTCTCGCTCCCGTTGAACATGAGATGCTCGAACAGGTGCGCAAAGCCGGTCTTGCCGGCCTTCTCGTTCTTGGAGCCGACGTGATACCAGATGTTGACGGCGACGATCGGTGCCTTGTGGTCCTCGTGGACCAGGAGCGTCAGGCCGTTCCGCAGCGTGAACTTCTTGTACGCGATGTCCGGGACGGTCGCGGTCTGCGCGGGCAGCGGGGAAGCCACCGCGAGCCAGGTCAGGGCGCCGAGAGCGGCGAGGGCGTGGGTGCGCACAGAGCTCTTCTCCATTGGGACGCCTTGCAAGTGTGCCGTGCGAACCGGGGTGCCGCCAGGCCCTCCTAACGAAACGCGAAGGCAGTGAACGGCTCGTCCCAGTCGGCGTGGCGCCCGGTCATTTCCAAATGTCCGCGTATCGCTGATAATGCATACTACTGCCGCCGGCGCGGGTACCCGTGCCGGACCCGATTTGACCTAACGACTCCCATGCGTTCACTCGCCGTCCTGCTTGCCGTCGCCACCCCGCTCGCCGCGCAGCTTCCGAAGCCGGCGGCGAACACCACACCGATGCTCTCCAGCCTCGACGCGGCCGCCGCGCACTACGCCACGGTCGCGAAACAGATCTGGACCTTCGCCGAAGTCGGCTACATGGAGGAGAAGAGCTCGGCGCTCCTGCAGTCGGAGCTCAAGAATGCGGGATTCACCGTGAAGGCTGGCGTGGCCGGCGAGCCCACGGCGTTCGTCGCCGAGTTCGGCAGCGGCAAGCCCGTGATCGCGATCCTCGGTGAGTTCGACGCATTGCCCGGGCTGTCGCAGGATAGCGTGCCGGAACGCAGACCTCTCCGGGCGGGCGGCCCCGGCCACGGGTGCGGACATCACCTGTTCGGCACCGCGAGTGCCGCAGCCGCGATCGCGCTCAAGCAATGGATGCAGGCGAACAACGTGAAGGGCACGCTTCGCGTGATCGGCACGCCCGCGGAGGAGGGCGGGGCCGGGAAGGTGTACATGGTGCGGGACGGTGTGTTCAACGACGTCGACGCGGTGATCGCGTGGCATCCGGGTGACGACAACTCCGTGAACGGCGAGCGGTCGATGGCCACCATCACCGGCAAGTTCCGCTTTCACGGCGTGAGCGCACACGCGGCGGCCGCACCCGAGCGCGGGCGCTCCGCCGTCGACGCGGTCGAAGCCATGGACGTCATGACGAACATGCTGCGCGAACACGTCCCCGACATGACGCGCATCCACTACGTGATCACCAACGGCGGTCGGGCGCCTAACGTCGTCCCCGACGAAGCCGAGGTGTACTACTACGTGCGACACGTCGACATGGCAGTCGTGAAGGACGTGTGGAATCGAGTCGTGAACGCCGCGAAGGGCGCCGCCCTGGGCACTGGCACGACGTACGACCTGCAGCTCGTGGGGTCGGTGTACTCCCTCATGCCTAACGAAACGCTGGCGAAGGTCCAGCAACGAGCGCTCGAGAAGGTGGGCGGACTCACCTACACGACCGAAGAGCGCGCCTTCGCCGAGCGGCTTCAGCAGAGCGAGGCGTTCACGGCGGTGCCGCTCGAGACGGCGGCGAAGGTCAAGCCGCTGTCGATCGGCACGATGGGCACAGCGTCGACCGACGTCGGCGACGTGAGCTGGGTCGTGCCGACCGTCCAGCTCTCCGCGGCTACCTGGGTGCCGGGCACGGCCGCGCATTCGTGGCAGGCCGTCGCGGCGGGCGGCATGACGATCGGCTACAAGGGGATGATGGTCGCGGCGAAGACTATGGCCCTCACGGGCGCGGACCTCTTCAGCTCCGCGGCGACGGTGGAGGCCGCAAAAGCCGAGCTCAACACGAAAAGGGGACCCGCGTTCAAGTACGAGACCGTCCTCGGGACTCAGCAGCCCCAGCTCGACTACCGGAAGGGTAGCGTGCCCTGATCGGAGTCACGGCGTACGGGCTTGTCTGCCGCCGCTATCCTGAGTGGCCGGTCGAGGCCACCCCTACGCGTTGACCGCGCCCGGCTTGTATTATCGAAATCCGCTCGCGGGCCTTCTGGCGTGATTCATCGTCATCTGCCGGAAGTCGCCCAGCTCACCCGTCGCTTCGTTTCGGTGATCAGGCCAGCCATCGCACCGCAGAGCAGCTCCACGATACCGCCGCACGCGGACGACGTCGCGTCGTGCTGAGCCGTCGCCAGTTTCTGGCACTCGGCGGCGCTGCATTCGCGACTGCCGCCGGCGTGCCCCTCTACGCATGGCAGGTCGAGCCGCACTGGGTGAAGGTCGTCCGCCGGCCGATGCCGCTGGAGAACCTGCCGCCCGCGCTCGAGGGGCTTACGCTGCTGCAGCTGAGCGACCTCCACGTTGGTCCCCGCGTGAGCTCGGCGTATCTGATCGATGCCATGGATCGCGCGCGAGCGCTCGCGCCGGACTTCGTCGTCTTCACCGGGGACTTTGTCACCTACCGTTCCGCCGATGAATACCGCGAGCTCGCGCGCGTGCTGCGTCACGCGCCGAACGGGCGGATCGGCACGGTCGGCGCGCTGGGCAACCACGACTACGGGTTCGGCTGGCGTCACATCGACGTCGCCGACGAGATATCGCGCGTGGCCGCCGACGCGGGGATTCGGGTGCTCAGGAACGAGATTCAGGTCATCGGCGGCCTCCAGTTGGCCGGGCTCGCGGATGTCTGGGGCCCGGAGTTCGGAGCGTATGCGGTACAGTCACGGATCGTCCGCGAGCTGCCTAACGGCACCAGGGTGATCGGCCAGGTGCCGCCCGGCGGCAGAGATGCCGGGGCCACGCTCGCGGCGCTTGCACGCGGACTTCCGACGATCGTGCTCGCCCACAATCCCGATGTGCAGGACCTTCCCATCTGGGATGGCGTGCGTGGCTGGTCGCTCGCGGGTCATACGCATGGCGGTCAGGTGAAGCCGCCGTTTCTGCCGCCTCCGGTGCTGCCGGTCAAGAACAAGCGCTACGTGGCCGGCGAATACAGCGTGGGTCCCGGGCGAACGTTGTACATCAACCGCGGACTGGGACATCTGACCCAGGTTCGATTCAACGCCAGGCCTGAGCTGACGCTGTTCACGCTGCGGCGCGCGCCTGACAACTCCGACGAGGTTTCATGAACACAGATTCGACGGTTGCTACCAGCACGATCAGCGCAAAGGAGCTGGGGGCCTCGCTGACGGTGAAGGACTTGAGGACGAGCCTGGCGTGGTACCGAGACGTCGTCGGCTTCACGGTGGACCGGGAGATCGAGCGCGATGGGCAACTGCGCGCGGTGGCGCTGAGGGCGGGAGCCGTGCGGATCCTCATCAACCAGGACGATGGGTCCAAGGGGCTCGATCGGGTGAAAGGCGAAGGGTTCTCGCTCATGCTCACGACGGCCCAGAGCATCGATGACGTCGCGAACGGGATCAAGCAGCGTGGTGGCACGCTGGCGATGGAGCCGGCGGACATGCCGTGGGGCGCACGCGTTTTCCGGCTCGTCGATCCAGACGGGTACAAGCTAGCGATCTCGTCCTAGAAAAACGAAACGGCGCAGGGCCCCGACGGCGCACGGCATTTTAACGGCGCAAGACCCATGAGGCGCAGGACCCGAACGACGAAGGGCCCACAGGGCGCAGGGCACAAACTACGCAGGGCCCAGACGGCAACGGCGCAGGGCCCGAACGGCGTCACCGGCTAACAGCGGTGTTCGCCTTTCAGCGCCATCTGGGCCCTGCGCTCTTGCCGTTCGGGCCCTGCGCTGTCTGGGTCCTGCGTCTTAGGGGTCTTGCGCCGTCGGGGTCCTGCGTCGTTCGGGCCCTGCGCCCTTTGCAGTTCGCCAGCCGTTGTTGCGCTTGTCGTGACGTGGCGCTTCCGGTGATCATTCATATCTAACGCAGGAGGAGCGATGACCACCGATCGGCCCAAGTACCTGCCCGCAACCTCGGATATCCACCAGGCCTTCGCCGGGGAGATCGAATCGCTCGGCGGTACGGTGACGCACGCGTATGACGACGGGCAGCGTCTCTTCGCGCGAGCCGTGCTGTCCGCGAACGCCGACATTCGTCCGGGTGACCGCGTGCGCGGCGGCGTTGCAGTACGCGCCGGCGGATCCTTCGTCGAGGTGTTCCCGTACACGTTCCGCCAGGTTTGCAGCAACGGCGCGATCGCGGCTCAGGCGCTCGAGGGACGGCGTCTCGAGCGAGTCGAGGGAACGGAAGTAATCGTGCCGGCGTACGATATCGCCGTCATGTTCACCGACCTCCGCCTTGCGGTGCGCGCATGCGCGGCTCCGGAAGCCTTCGAGACCACGACGCGCCAGATGCGCTCCGCGACGGAGACGGAAGCGGACTTCACGCTGAACCTCCTGCCGTTCCTCGCGCAGCTGCCCGGCGCCATGGCGCGCCATTGGCTGCCGCGCATCCTGCACCGCTTCACGGCGGATGGTGATCGGTCGGTGTTCGGCATGATGAACGCCGTGACCGCCGTCGCCCGCGACGTGCGCGACGAAGAGACGCGCTGGCGCCTGGAGGAGCTCGGCGGTTCGATCCCTGCACGGCTGACGCCAAAGCCGAAGGCGATGCCGCCCGCAACGCAGCTCGTCGGGGTCTAAGACCCGTTTGTTGCCCCGGGACGCTCGAGCGTCCCGGGGCGTGTCGTCAGCGCGTCATTCGCTCCGCAACGACCGCAGTGGATCGACGCCGGCTGCTCGTCGCGCCGGAACCGCCGCGGCGACGAGCGCCGCCCCGCCCAGCAGCACGGCGGCGGCCATGAAGCTCACGCCGTCGAGCGGAGCAATCCCATACAACAACGCGCGCATGGCGCCAGCGACGGCGACGGCGCCCACCGCGCCCACGAGCGCGCCTAACAAGACAGGCCTCAGTCCTTCGCTCAATACGAGCCACAGCACGTCGCTCGGACGAGCTCCCAATGCGACGCGGATCCCGAGCTCCTGCGTGCGCCTAGCCACGAGAAAGCCGACGATCCCGAACACACCGACGCCCGCGATAACGAGCGCAAGCGTCGCGAAGGCGCCGGCAAGGAGCATCGTGAACCGCGGACGCGAGAGTGCGCCGCCGAACACATCGTCGAACGGCCTGACGTTCGCGATGGTGATCGCGGGGTCGACCGCGCGCAGCCGACTTCGCACCGGTCCCACGAGCCGGCTCGGCGGCAAGTCCGATCGCAGCACCAGCGAAAGACTCTGTCCGGGGTTCTGCGCGTACGGCAGGAACACCGTCGGCGCCGCGGCCGAGTCGACGGTGGTCGCCCGCACGTCACCAACCACGCCGACGACGGTCCGGTATGCCGCGAACGCCTTGTCGTCGAACAGAAAGATGGTCGTGCCTAACGGGTCCGAGCCGGGCCAGTATCGCCTGGCCATTGCCTCGTTGATGATCGCCACACCCGGCGGGCGTGGTAGATCGTCGTTCGTGAGCGCGTCCTCGGTGAATCGGTCGCTCGGCGTGAACGCGCGACCGTGCAGGAGAGGAATGCCCATCGCCTCGAAGTATCGAGGCGTGACGAGCTGGATCGCGGCCCGCCACTGGTCCGCGGCCGACGTCGGTGGGGTGCTTCCGTGGGCGCCTGGCGCATCGGTTCGCCACATGCTCCCCGATCCGACCTCGCCCGTGAGCGGAACCTTCGAGGTTCCGGCCACCGCACGAACCCCTGGAATCTGACCCACTTGGGCGATGAGTCGATCGAAGTACTCGGCCCGCTGGAACCATGGCCGCGACGCCGAGAACCGACCGCCGGGGACGCGCAGCTCCGCCGAAACGACGTCGTGGTGACGGAACCCGAGCTCGGTGCCCTGTAGCCGCTCGAAGCTGCGCAGGAGCAGCGCCGCGGCCACGGTGAGGACGAACGTCAGCGCGACCTGTGTGCCCACGAGCCACGCCCGCAGTCGTGCGCCTCCGGAGGCGCCGGCCGTGGTTCGGCTGCGCATCGCGTCGAGCGGGTGGGCATCGCGAGCGCGAAGCGTGGGCGCGACGCCGACCACGAGCGCCACGATCACCGTCGTCAACACCACGAAGGCGAGCGCTGCACCGCCAAACGTCACCTCGTCGAGTCGTGGGATGTCGCGCGGCGCGATGGAGAGCAGCAGCCGATTGGTCCAGTAGCCGACGAGAAGGCCACCAGCTCCACCTAACGTGGCCAGCAGCAGCGACTCCGTCGTCCACTGTCGAATGAGCCGAGTGCTGCCCGCACCCAACGCCATTCGCACGGCAGTCTCGTGGCGGCGTGCGGTCGCGCGTGCGACGGCGAGCGTCGCGACATTCCCGCACGCGATGAGCAGCACGCACGCGGCGAGGCCGAGGAGGACGAGGAGCGCAGGTCGTGTGTTGCCCACGACGCTGCGATCGAGCGGCGTCAGCGCGACCGTCCATCCGGCATTGGACGCGGGAAACTCCGTCTCGAGCCGCGTGGCAATTGCCGCGGTCTCGCGCCGGGCTTGATCGAGCGTGAAGCCCGGGCGGATCCTGGCGATGGCGCCGTAGTAGCGGAATTGCCGCTCCGTCGGCGTCACCGTAGGTCCATACGAGAGTGGCGTCCAGAGATCCACGCGGGGCGGAAACGCGAACCCCGGCGGCATGACGCCCACGATCGTGTAGGACCAGCGGTAGTCCATGCGAAGCGGTCGCCCGATCACGCCGGAATCGCCGCCGAAGCGGCGAACCCAGAGTGCGTAACTGATGACGAGCTCGTCCCCTGAACCCGATGAGGCCTCGCGTGCGTTCCTCGGCGTGAACGTGCGGCCCAACATCGGCCGAACGCCTAACAGGTCGAACAGCACAGGCGAGACAGCGGCGGCGCGCGACTCCCAGGGCTCTGTCGCGTCCGAGAACAGCATGTTTCGCTCGCCGAAGAGTGCGATCGACTGAAGCGTTCGGCTTCGCTGCGCGAGGTCCAATGTGCCGGGCGAGACGCTGCCCTGCTCGATGCGCTCTGCCGGATTTGCCTCCCACACACGAACGAGGCCGTCCGGATCGGCGTACGGCAACTGCGCGATGACGACCGCGTGTACTACCGAGAACACCGCCGTGTTGGCGCCGATGCCGAGAGCGAGCGCGGCGACCGCGCTCAGTGCAAAGCCCGGTGACCTGCGGAGCGCGCGAGCCGCGTGTCGCAGGTCATGGAGGGCGTCCTCGACCCACCCGATGTTCCGCACGTCCCGGATCTCCTCGGCCACGCGATCCATCCCGCCGAACGAGAGCAGGGCAGCTCGCCGCGCCGACGCCGGGTCCATACCGTCGCGGATGTTCTTCTCCGTTTCCATGTCGAGATGGAAGGCGAGCTCCGCGGACATGCGGCTGTCGACCACGTTCCTGTGAAACACGGAGCGGAACCGGCGCCCCCAAGCCCGAAGGCGATCGCGCATCAGCGGCTGCTTGCGCACGTCACGCACGTTAGGCGCCTTCGAGAATGAGGTCGACAGCGCGCACGTACTGTCGCCAGCTCTTCGTTTCCGCCACGAGCGCTCGCCGCCCCGACGCCGTGAGCGTGTAGAACCTCGCCGGTCGGTTCTGCTCGGTCGGGCGCCATTCGCTTTCGATCCAGCCCTGCTGCTCGAGTCGTTGCAGGGCGGGGTAGAGCGAGCCCTGACCAACACGCAGCAGGTTCTCGGACTGCTGCTGGATCGACTGGCTGAGGGCCCATCCGTGCATGGGCACCGACGCGAGCGTCCTCAGGATGAGCAGGTCGAGCGTGCCGCGGAGCAGATCGGTCTCTTGTCGGGCCATGCGTGTCGAGCCTCGAGTTGTCGAATTTCGACACTACGCAACGTGTTGTCGGAAGTCAACAATACGAGGTGCCTCGACGAGGTGCCTCGGGACCGGGGACGTCCCGAGGCACCGAGTGTCATGGCTGCCTGCCGGTCTTCTGGCTGCTCGCACCATGCGACCGCGAATGCGCGTACCCGCTTTGCACGGGCATCATGACGTGCGCGATGGGCGTTCCCGGAAACATCACGTACGGCCCATACGCGCTCGGTGTCGTTGGCAGCCCGGCCAGCAGCGACGCGTCAGGAAAGAGCAGCATGATGTGCGGCCCCGCATGGTGCCACTGGTTCGTCGGCGTAGCACTCTGTGCCATCGGGTCGGTGTTGCTGCCCTCGGCATCACTGGTGAGCATGTACGCGTATCCGACGCGCGTGATCTTTGGCGGCTGACCGCTGAAGTACGCCACCAACGCGTCGTGGAACGTCTGGTCCAGGCACGTTGGGTCGTTCCCCGGTGTCGTTACGTCGTCGGGCAGGCAGACCCATTCGTTCGTCCCCTGCCTGAGCAGCGTTAGGCCTTCGCCCTCCATCGAGGGCCAGTCCTTGACGGTGGCGTTCCGCGTGATCTCTTCCGGCGCGGCCGTCAGCGCGCTCGCGATCTTCGCATCGCGGGATGGCGCCGAATTGCTGCCTTGGGCCTGAGCGCGCTCGACGACGATCGCGCCGAGCAGGACCGCTAGGAATAGGTAGGACACGACTGCCTCCTGTCAGAGTGTGACAGGAGAGTACGACGCGGCGCCGCGGGCCGCGTCGCGAGATCGGGTGATCGACCTAACGAGATACCGATGGCCGGAACCGGCCATCTATGACAGCAGCTGCTGCCGGGCCGCCTGCGCGACCGCCGCCGCGCGCGAGGAGACGTTGAGCTTCCGCAGAATGTTCGCGATGTGCCGGTGCACCGTGTGCTCGCTCAGCCGAAGCTGCTTGGCGATCGCCTTGTCGCTCGCGCCGTCGGCGACGAGGCGAAGCACATCGAGCTCGCGCGGCGAGAGGGCGGAGACCGCCAGCCCACGCCGACGCGTGCCACCCGCGAGCTTTCGCTCGAGCGCCGACGCGTTGCGCGCCTCGAGCGCCGCACCCATCTGCGCGAACATCTCGGCTGCCGCCGACGCCTCGGCGAACGCCGCCGCGCGCTTGCCGAGTGCGTTCAGGACTTTCGCCAACTCGACATGCGTGCAGGCGAGATCGTAGCGCTCCTCGCCCGTTTCGTAGAGCGCGATCGCTGCCTCGAGTGCGTGACGGGCTTCGCCGAGCTCGCTTGTCGCTGCGAGCAGGACCGCTCGCGCCGCCGCGAGTGCCGCGCGCAGTGGCTCCGTGCCGACTATGTCACTGATCGGGGCCAACTCGTCGATCATGCGTTGCGCGTCGTCGAAACGCCGACTGGCGACATACGCGCGCGTGGCGACTTCCAGCGTTCGGATTCGGTCGGCGCGGAGCGCGCGTGGTATTCGTCGCAGCAGTCCTTCGACGAGATCCACCGCTTCTGGCACGCGCCTACGCTCGAGCGCCAGCTCCGCGCGGCCGAGCACCGCGAGCGGGCTCGCCCCCATGCGCTGGAAGAGGGCGTCTGCTTCCTCGAGTCGCCCTTGCCGGCGCCGCAGATCGCCCATACGCACGAGCGCGCTGCGAACGAGTGCCGGCCGGTGCGTCTCGGCATGCCGGATCGCCGTCTCGAGCTCCCTGTCGGCGGCGGTGAGATCTCCGCGCGACATGAGAATGGACGCGTACTGCGTGCGGCAGATGACGAAGAAGTTTCCCATCCGCCATCGATCCGCCAGCGCTCGTACTCGCTCGCACCACTGTCCAGCGCGCGAGTAGTCGCGCACCTGCTCGCACGCGTGGATGAGGATGCAGCACGCGGTCGCGATGAGACTCGGATCGTGCATCTCTCCGGCGACCGCGGCCGTCGTGGCTTCGTCGAGGCGACTCATCCCTTCGGCCACCTGTCCTTCGGTGATCATCGCCAATCCCCCGACGGAGAGGGCAATCATCTCCGGGTCGACGGCGCCACACTGACGGCTGAGGGCGATCGCCTCGTCGGACAGACGGCGGGCCGTGACCGCGTCGTTATCGGCGAGGAGCGCCATGTGAGCGCGGAAGGCGAGGAGTAGACCGCGCTCCGCCGACGGTTCGGGTATCTCGGCGAGAATGCTCTGCGCGCGTTGAATCCAGCCGTTGGCGATGGCGGGATCGCCCCGGAACTCCATGACATCGTTCGCGAGCCACCCGGCACAACGAGCCGCGCCGAGCGCGTTTCCCGCTTCGCGATAGCGGCGGAAGGCCTCCTCGCGCGCGGCGAGCGAAACGTCGCCCTCATCGAGGTACGATGTGGCATTGGCCAGCCCCTCCCAGGCCTCAGCCGACGGCGATTCCCGGAGCGCCCGATCGAAACCCAGGCGCGCCTCATCCCAATCTCCGCGTGCGAGCGCGGCGTGGGCGTCATCCAATGCGGTCGCTGACGTCGTCTGCGTCTCGTGCCTCGCGCGACGTCGGGCATCGAGCCTGGCCACGATCCCATATTTGACCACGGGCGCCCCGGAGGGAAGGGGCGTCAGGCGACGGCCGACGCCGTGTGCATCAGGAAATGGCCTGTCGCAGAAGCCGTAGCGGCACGGTAATCCATCGGAGGACGTACCACAGCACCATCAGCAGGAGCGACGCGGACAGCACCAGTACCACCATCAGCACCGCGATCAGTGCGCCCGCGAGGATCGTCAATCCGACCAGGCCTCCGATGTCGCTCCAGCTCGGCATCGCCGACCGGATGCGTTGCGCGAGCCTAACGTGGCTTCCGTCGTTCTCCAACGCGCCGAGCCGGGCGAGCCGACGAAGTCGAGGCTCCGCCTCGACGCGCATGCGGGCCGTGTTGGTCGATGCACCGGCAAAGTGCGCGGCTGACTGGTCTGTCGGCGCCACCCAGACCGGGAAGAGGAAATGCACGGGCCATCCCCCAGGTACCTCGACATTGCACGTGTCGAGCGTGCGAACCGCGCTCGCCAGCGCTTCGGGGTGACGCGTCAGTTGGACGGCCGTGGCGTCGGCGAGGTATCGCCGCGCTCTCCACATCGCGCCGAGCCAGGGGCTGAGCACGAGCACGGTGAACAGGTTCGTCGATTCTCTCGCCACGACCATCCCGAGCCCCACCACGGCGATGAGCGGGATCTGCACGAGCATGATGTAGCAGCCGTTCCCGACCGACGATGGGTGGACGGACTCCACCATCGTGATGAAGTCGTCGACGTCCTGGCCTGACCCGATGAGCAGGGCGTCGACCATCGCTCGGGCTTCACGCTCGTCCGCACGTCCGCGCGCCGCCTGGTAGGCGAGCCGCACGAACCGACGGACGAACGCACGACGCCGCGCGCTCAGCGGCGTCTCGAGGAGCGCCGCAACGAGCGCCCATGTCTCGAATACCGAGAATATCGTCGCGGCGATCTCGAGGTCTCCGTTGCCCACCGACCCGATGAGGTGTGCGACGACCGCCTGACGCTCGTCGCGGTCGAGCCGCTCGAGAAACCCGTTCGTGACGAGAATCGTCGCGTCATTCGTGGTGAGACCGACGGCAACGGCGTTGACCGCAGCCGATTCGATCACCCCGACCGAAGGCGCGCGCACACCGGCCGCGACCGCCATCTCGCCAACGACGTTCACCATCTGCTGCTCGGCCAGTCGTCGCGGGTCGGGTGGTCGCGAGTCGAGACGTCGCAGAAGCGATCCCACCCCCGCACGTCGGGACAGGAGCCGCACGAACGGCCACGTCACCACCATGAGAAGCGCGCCCGGCGCCATGTAGAGGACGGCAAGCGCGCGCCACGAGATAGCGGTTTCGTGGCCAAGCAGCATTCTGTAGAGGGTGGGACCTACGAAGACCGCGTCGTGCAGCGCCGCCCACTCTGCCGGTCCGAGCGGTTCAATGAGGTCGATCAGGTGCGCAACGACGAGCACGCCGCCAAGGAGCGGCGGCGCGATCACGACACACAGCGGAAGTCCCGCGATCGCGACCGCCGTTACGGCGAAGACACCGAATCGAACGCTCCGGCGTCGGTTCCGGCGCTGGTCGTCGAGAAAGTGGACCGGGCGGTGCGAGCGCGGGTGTATGGCCGGCTACCTCGCGTCCGATCTCATGTCGATGGACTTCGGGTGGACGACGCGCTCGAAGTCGCGGTACGGCATCCGGATCAGCTCCGTGTGTGTGCCGGCGTTGAACGCGATCTCCTCGTCGTCCGCGAGGCTTCGGGTCACGTACGTATCCAGCCCGTACAGGTTCCCGAACGGCGGCATGGCGCCGAGCTCACATCCCGGGAACAGCGTCGCGAATTCCTGTTCGGTCGCGAGCTCGACGTCGTGCGCGCCCGTTTTCGCACGGAGCTGCTCGAAGTCCACCTTCTCCCCGGCGGGCAGGACGACGAGCGCCGGCTTGCCGTCGATCTTGGTCACGACCGTCTTCGCCATTTCCTTGCCGGAGACGTGCGCCGCGGCGGCGACCTCTTGCGCGGTGTAAGCGCGGGAATGCTGGATCGTGATGTACCTGATGCCCTCTCGGTCGAGGAACTCGGTGAGGTTCGCGGTTGCCATCGTCCCTCCTCCGGCGGTGCCGCCGTCAGTCGAAGCCTCGTCGTCGCGATGCCTGCGCCGGCCGTCGCGCGGGCATTCCCTGGACGTGGCGGAAAGATGCCACATCCACCGGTGCGGCTCAACCGAACCTGAATGAATGGTGAACGGCGGCGCTGAATTATTGGTGAGCGACGGCGCGGTTCGCTTCGTGACGCCTCGATGACCACTTGGTGACGCAGCCGTCGCAGCGAGACAGGAGTATTGCGGCCTCCATTCCATCCGTGAGGCCTGATGCCAAGACACCTTGCTGTCGCTTCGCTCGCTGCGCTCACCTGCACGGCGGCGACGGCGTGCACCAGCGATGCTCCCGTTGTTCCCGCGCAAAGGCCGTCGTTCAGCACCGGCAATCCGGTCAACACCGGGTCCGCGAACCCGTTCACGCTCGCCGTCATCGGTGACATCCCGTACGGCGCCCAGAAAATCGCCGACCTGCCGCGTCTCATCGACCTCATGAACGCCGACCCGAAGGTCGATCTCGACGTGCACCTGGGCGACATCAAGGCGGGATCCTCGAGCCCGTGCACCGACGAGTATTTCGCGATGGTCCGCGGGATGTTCGACCGCTTCAAGGACCCCCTGGTGTATACGCCCGGCGACAACGAGTGGACGGACTGTCACGTGGCCAGCAAGAACAATGGCCTGTACACGCCAACGGAGCGCTTGCAGGCGGTTCGGTCGCTGTTCTTCCCGGTGCCCGGTCAGACGTTAGGCGGGCGCCAGAAGCAGGTCCTGACCGAGGCCGATGATCCAGCCAATTCGGCCTACGTCGAGAACACGATGTTCATGGAATCGCGAGTCGTGTTCGCGGCGGTCAACGTCACGGGCAGCAACAACGATCTGGCGTCGTGGGGGTCACCGCTCCCGGCGGACGCGGCGAACTATCCGACGCAGGCTCAGGAAGTCGCGAGCCGCGCGCAGGCGAACGCGGCGTGGCTGAACAGGGCGTTCGCGCTGGCGAACGCCGAGGACGCGGCCGGGGTCGTGCTGTTCATGCAGGCGGACATGTGGGACCCAACCGCGGCGCTTTCCGGCTTCGACGCGATCGTGACGCAGATCGGCACGCGGGCGGCCGCGTTCGGGAAACCGGTGCTCATTCTCGAGGGCGATTCGCACCGCTTCAAGGTCGACAACCCGTTCTCGGCGAGCCCGAGTAACGCGCCCGCGCATGCCCTGCACCCATCGACTCCGGTGGCCGAGAATGTCACCCGGATGGTGGTGGAGGGAAGCGATGGTCGGACGGAGTACGTGCGCCTAACGATCGACCCCAAGTCGAAGGACGGTTCGCTCTTCTCGTGGGAGCGCGTGCCGCTCAACTGATGTCATCCCGAGCGCAGCGAGGGATCCTCAGTTTGAACTCGCATCGTTGACTGCGCATCGTTGCCACGAGCCGTGTGAGACGGCAGAGGGCAGCGAACTGAAGCCGGCAGACGGCAGACGGCAGGGGGCAGACGGCAGGGAGGACGCCACACATCGCGTTCTCTCCTCTGCCTTCTGCCTACTGCTCACCGCCCACCGCCGGCTTCGGTGCGCTGCCCACTGCCGTCTAATTAACGGATGACAACCTAGGGCATCCCATACCCCGGGCCCCGCACCACGCGGCCCGGCTTTGCACCCGTCGCCTTGCCATCGGTGACCACCGGCACCCCGTTCACCAGCACGTGCCTAACGCCCACCGAGAGCTGATGCGACTGCTCGTACGTCGCCTTGTCGATGATCGTGTTCGGGTCGAAGATCATGATGTCGGCCTTCCACCCCTCCTTCAGCTCGCCGCGGTCGCGGATCGACAGACGCGCCGCCGTCGCGCCGGTCATCTTGCGAACCGCGTCCTCGAGCGTGAGCCACTTGTAGTCGCGGACGTACCGGCCGAGGATCTTCGGGTACGTCCCGTACGAGCGTGGATGGACCGCGAACTTTACGCTGTCCGGGTCATAGCCCGCCGCGTCCGTGCCGAACTTCATGTACGGCAGCTTCACCTGCATGGCGATATTCGAGTCCGACGCGATGAAGATGATCTGTCCAAGGCGATTCTTCTCGGCCAGCGTCAGGTCCATCAATGCGTCTGGCCAGTCCTTGCTCCACGCCGTCGCGATCTCCGGCAGCCGTTTGCCCTCGTACTTCTTGAGCGAATCTACGGTGAACCCGACGACCTCGACGCCCTGCGGCGTCGCACCGAGGCACAGGCTCTCGAAGTTCGCGTTCTCGTCCATCATCTCGCCCTTGATCTTCGCGCGGGTTGGCGCGTCACGCAGGCGATCGAGCAGCTTCCCATCGGCGTGCGCCCAGGGTGGAATGCACGACGAGAGGTTGTTCCCGCCTGCCGTGTAGGGATACTGATCGACGGTGACGTCCTGCCCGGCCGCGCGCGCTGAGTCGAGCTTGGCGATCACGGTCTTCATCTTCGGCCAGTTCTTCACGCCGGCGGCCTTGAGGTGATAGATCTCGACGGGAACGCCGCCTTCCTTCCCAATGCGGAGCGCTTCGTCCACCGCCTCGACGAACCGGTCGCCCTCCGACCGCATGTGGGTGATGTAGACGCCGCCGTAGGGCGCCATCGTCTTCGCTTCCTCGATGAGCTCCTCCGTCCCGGCGTAGTTGCCCGGCGGGTAGATGAGCGCGCTGGCGACGCCGAACGCGCCGTCGCGCATGGCCTGCCTAACGACCGTGCGCATGGTGTCGAGCTCGGCCGGCGTCGGCGCGCCCTGCGCCATGTTCTTCGCGTACTGCCGGATGCCGCCCGCGCCGATGAAGGAGCCGAAGTTGACGGACGCCGTGTGCCGCTCCATGGCACGGAGCCACTCGCCGAAGCCGTTCGATCCGATGAACGACCGGAATAGCGCCGCGTGCGTCGTGTCGTTCGACTTGAGGTAGTCGTTGAACATCGTCTGCGACATCTGACCGGGCGTTTCGCCTTCACCCATGATCATCGTCGTGACACCCTGCGTGATCATGCCGACGACCCGGCTGTCGCCGTAGAGGAGCTGCTCCTCGGAGTGCGCCTGGATGTCGATGATACCCGGCGCGACGACGAGCCCGCGCGCGTCGATGCGACGCTGCGCTGACGCCTTCGCGAGCATGCCAGGGGGCGTTATCCGCGCGATGCGGTCACCGACGATGCCGACGTCGCCATAGACCCAAGCGTTGCCGGTGCCGTCGACGATCTTGCCGCCGGTGATGACGGTCTCGTACGAGCTGGGGTAGGAAGGGGCAGGCGTGGGAGCGGTGGAAGCACGCGTGCACGCCGCGAGCGCGAGGCAAAGGATCAGGATGGGTTTCATGGGCGCGAACATGGCGCCTGTGAATCACGATCGCAACGCGGTTTGTCGACGCGCATGGAGAGCGGTATGTTCTCCGCCCAATGCACCTTCGACTACCACACCCGTTGGTCCTCCTCCTTGGCGGCGTGGCAGTCGCGGCGGCGCTCACCTGGGTCATCCCGGGCGGCTTCTACGAGCGGCACACGGATCCGGTCACGCAGCGCTCGGTCGTCATCGCCGGAACGTATGCGCGCACGAAGGCGGCGCCGGTGGGGTCCGCTGCGGGAGCCGTGCTCGTTGCGGCGGTCGGCGCGGCAGGCATCATTCTGGCGGCCTGAGGTTCAAGGCTCAGGCCTGCCATGGTTGCCACGTTAGGCATCAATCCGGGAGGTACGCGCATGAGCATGGTGGTGTCACTCGCGTCCGTGAGCGACGCGACGATCGAGCGACTCCTCGCCGACCCGCCACTCGTGTGGCAGGTGATCGCGCCTGACGATACCGAGGCGTACGACCGTGCGCGTCGCGAGGCGAACGGGCGGGCGAAGCCAGGCTTGTTCTCGCGCCTGTTCGGCGTCCGCGCCCGCGCCGATGAGCCGCCGGCGCCATCGGCGGCGCCATTCATGCTCAGCGACGGCGAAGGGGATCTGGGAGACCTCGACAAGTCGTGGCACGGCATTCACTACCTCCTCACCGGCAGCGCGGACGAGGGCGGGGCACCGCTCGACTTCCTCGTGGCGGGCGGCACGGAGGTGGGCGACGAGGACGTCGGCTACGGGCCTGCGCGCGTGTTCACGTCCGCCCAGACGCGTGCGATAGCGGCCGCGCTGGCGGCTGTGACCGACGACGAGCTGCGCGCGCGCTTCGCTCCGGAGGCAATGATGCGCGCCGAGATCTACCCGGAGATCTGGGACCGCGACCCAGCGATGACGACACCCTGGGTTACCTCATGGAGTACGTGAGCATCCTGCGCGAGGCCATCGCGACCGCGACGTCCAGAGGCCACGGGCTCCTGGTGGTCCTCAGTTGATCCAGCAGGAACGCGGCACGAGAAAACCCGTCATCGGTTTCATACTGCGTTGGGTCAGCGAACGATCCGGTAGTTTAGGCGCCCGGAGGCCGCATGGAGATCCTCAAACTCGGAATGCCGTGGGATCCCGAGCGGCCACGCGTGCTCGTCGCCGCCTGCTCCGATGGTCGTCTGCAGGAAGCCACCGACGCGTTCCTCGCCCGCGCACTCGGCGTTAGGCAGTACGATCGACTCTACGTTCCGGGCGGCGGCGGAGGCCTGGCGTCGAGCGGCGCGCACTTTCTCCGCGCGCGCGAGCTGCGGCGCGAATGTCAGTTCCTCATCGAAGCGCACGGCGTGGAACACCTCATTCTGCTCTTCCATGGTCCTGCGCCGGACGGGCCGGCGGAAGCCGTCTGCGCCGACTACCGGCGCAAGCATCCATGGTACCGGCCGGATCAGGTGCGCGCACAGCAGGAGACCGACGTTCGCGACCTGTTGAGTCGCCGAGACGAGTTCGCGGGCTCGGCTCGACTCTCGGTGTACCGGATCGAGGTGACCGCGACGGGTGAGCTGGCGGTGGTCACGCTACACGCCGACGCAACGAGTCGTCGGTCTCCGGTTCGAGATGACTAGCGGGAAGCCGGAAGCGGGAAGCGGGAGACGGGAGACGCGAGACGGGACTAACGACGGACGACTCACGACTGACAACCGGCCGTCCCGGTCGGGCTCGTTGTGCTAATAGCAGCAGCCAGCAGCACGCGGCAGTAGCGCGCAGCCGTCGGCTACCAGCCAGCAGCTGCGAGCACCTGGCAGCGCTAACTCCGTCTTGACAGTACCGTGCATCGGTTGTATTTAACCAAGTAGTTAATTTACCTTGTGGTTAAATACACTATGTCAGTCGACAGACTCAGTTCAACGTTCGCGGCCCTCGCGGACCCAACACGGCGCGCGATTCTCGCCCGCCTCGCGACCGGCGAATGCACCGTTACGGAGCTCGCCGCGCCGTTTCGGATGACCATGCCCGCGATCTCCAAGCACCTGCGCGTGCTGGAAGGGGCCGGACTCATCTCGCGCCGGCGCGAGGCGCAGCTCCGCCCGTGCCGCCTCGACGCTGCACCGCTCAAGGAAGTGGCCGAGTGGGCGGAGCGGTATCGGGAGATCTGGGAAGGACGGCTCGACCGGCTCGACACCTACCTCCAGGAACTCAAGGCCAAGGAGACGACACATGCCCGTCAGCAGCGCCGCAAATAGCGAGACCTTCAAGGTCGGCACGCCCTCGGACACGCAAATCAGCCTAACGCGTCTGTTCGACGCGCCCCGTGCGCTCGTCTTCGAGGCGATGGTGAAGCCGGAACACATCCGGCGGTGGTGGGGCCAGCTCGGCGACGGGTATTCGGTTCCCGTCTGCGAGGTCGACCTGCGCGTTGGTGGCGCGTGGCGCTTCGTGAACCGACACCCGAAG
Source organism: Gemmatimonadota bacterium (assembly GCA_046725585.1). Lineage (GTDB taxonomy): Bacteria > Gemmatimonadota > Gemmatimonadetes > Gemmatimonadales > Gemmatimonadaceae > JAJKIV01. The sequence goes on from JBKOYV010000425.1 coordinate 19,485, forward strand.
GGCGAGGTCGCGTTCCATGGCGAGTACCGCGAGATCACGCCGCCCGAGCGCCTCGCCTACACGGAGCTCATGGAGCCGTTTCCCGATGGGTCGCTCGTGACGGTCGTGCTCGCCGACGAGGGCGGCAAGACGCGCATGACCCTGACGGCCGACTACCCGACGAAGGCCGTGCGCGACATGGTGCTGTCGTCCGGCATGGAGCGCGGAGCCGCGATCAGCTACGATCGGCTCGAGGACGTCGCGCGGGAACTGCAGACTGCCTAACGTCGTGGCGAACGGCCATCTGGCGGCGGCACGTCGGTCGTGAGTTGCGGGTCATAGGTCGTCCGTTATCGGTTCTCGGTCGATCGTTTGACTGAGAACCGATTACCTACGACCACGAACTCCCAACTCACTACTCGCCGTGGCGCCGCCAGATGCCTGGCCTCGCCAGCCCGAACCGCAGCGCCCTACTGGACAATGACCGTCCCCTGCATTCCGGGGTGGAGGTGGCAATTGTAGACGTACGTGCCCGCCGTATTGAACGTGAGCGTCACGGACTTGTTCGCGCTCGGCGCCGTGATGTTGTCGGGTGCGCCCGCCGGCCCGTTGTCGAAGAAAACGTTGTGTGCCAGTGAGCCGAACGAGAACGTCACCGTCCCGCCGACGGTGAGCGTTATCTGGCCGGGTGTGAACTTCTCCGACGGCGTGGCTTGTACGGTTGCCGCCGGCACCGGCGTCTGAACTACTGGTTCGGTCGGCGAGTCTCCGCCGCACGCGCCAAGTGCGAGGATCGCGAGCGACGCGAGCGCCGGATGAAGAATCGACGCGCCGCGGAGGAAATGAATTCGCATGTGAGTGGTTGTTTCGTCGTTCCTGGGTTGCTGCTTCTGCATCATCCTAGGAACGAGAAAGACCACGCTGCGCAGGCCACAATTCCCGGCACCGGCGGTACTGATGCGACGAGTGGCCTGAGCAACCTCATCTCCGCGGGCTAGTGGAGAAAGTCCGAGGTCGGGTGGCCGTGCGGAGTGGCGGGATTAATAGCTCGAGCGCAGCGCCACCATCGGATCGATGCGCGCGGCTCGCCGTGCAGGGACCGCGTTCGCCAGCAGCGCAACGACCGTCAGCACGCCGAAAGCGATCGCGAAGCTCACCACATCGAATGGACCGACGAACAGGACGCTCGAGAGCACGCGGGCCGCCGCGGCCGCGAGCGCAATGCCGATCGCGCCGCCGATCATCACCAGCACCATCCCCTCACCGAGCACCATTCCAAGGAGCTGGCCCGGGCGCGCGCCGAGCGCCTTGCGGATGCCGATCTCACGAACGCGACGGCTCACCGAGTACCCGATGACGCCGTAGAGTCCCACGGCCGCGACCACGAGCGCCAGCGCGCCGAATGCACCGATCAGCCACGCGCCGGCCCGCACCGGGAAGAGCCTGACGTCAGCCAGGTCGCGCTCCGTTCCCTTGTCGAGGAACACGAGCTCCGGGTCGAGCGTGCGGAGCTCTCGCTGCATCACCGGCACCATCGCGTTCCCGTCGACCGACGTCCTGACGATGTAGTTGCCGAACGTCTCCTGCCTGCTGAGCGGGAGATGGATGTACGGCTTCGCGCTCTCCCCCGGGGTGTCGACCTTGTAGTCCGCCACGACACCGATCACGCGATACGGGTCGCCGCCTTCGCGGAGGCGGAGCTCGCGGCTCAGCGCATTCTCCGGCTGACCCGGCCAGTAGCGCTGCGCCATCGCGTTCGTGATGACCACCACTCGGCGCCGCTCGTCGCGGTCGGCCGGCTCGATGTTTCGGCCGGCGAGCAGCTTGACGCGAAGCGCGTCGAAGTAGCGCTCGTCCACGTACGCGCCGTCGACGGGAATCGGCCGGTTGTCGGGCGTCTCGTGGCCGGTGATGAACAGCGAGAATCCGTTGTTGTTGAGAGAAAGTGGGAGACGGCTCGTGAGCGCCACCGCTTCGACCTGCGGCAACGACTGAAGTCGCCGAACGCCCTCCTCGAGGAATTGTCCGCCGCGGTTGCGATCGTAGCCATTCATCTCGAGCGCGAGTGAGAGGTACGCGGTACGGTCACCATCGTAGCCGAGCGGAACGCGACCTGCCGCGGCGAGGCTGCGCACGAGGAGAGCACCGCCGACGACGAGCACGAGCGACACGGCGATCTGTACGACGACGAGCGTGTCGCGCAGCTCGAAGCGTTTACGGCTGGACGCCGCGCTCCCGTCCTTGAGTGCCGGAACGAGATCTGGCCGCGACGCGCGCAGGGCGGGGATGAGCCCGAACACGACACCGGTGGACACCGCGACGAGCAGGGTGAAGACGAGCACGCGCCAGTCGGGGCTCACCGCCAATCCGAGATCGATGGGAAGCGGCGGCTGCACGCGCGTGATGAGCGCGGCGAGCCCCGCGGCGAGCGGGAGCGCGATCGCGCCGCCAACGAGCGCGATCAGGACACTCTCGGTCAACAGCTGCCGGACGATTCTCGACCGCTCGGCGCCTAACGCGGCACGGACGGCGATCTCGCGGCGGCGTCCCGCGGCGCGGGCGAGCATCAGGTTCGCGAGGTTCGCGCACGCGACCACGAGCACGAGCCCGACCGCGGCGACCATCAGCATCCCGGCGGGCGCCATCTTGGAATCGATGTCCGGGTTGATGCGTACGTCGCGCGTGGGGACGACGCTGATCCGCTCCTTGCGCATGGTCTCCGGGAACTCCTCGCCCAGCCGCCGCACCAGGCCCTCGAATTCGGAGCGTACCTGCGCGACCGTGACGCCCGGCTTCATTCGACCCTTGAACCGCATCCAGTGCTGGCCGCGCCGCTCGAAGCGGTTGTTGCCGGGGGATCGGCCGGACAGCCGCTGATTTCCGAACGGCTCGACCTTCTCGACCATCGTGAGCGGGATCCACATCTGCGCGGTCACGGCGGGGGTCATGCCAAGGAAGTCGGGTGGCGCGACGCCCACGACCGTGTACACGATCCCGTTCATCTTGAACGTCTTGCCCACGACGTCCGGCGCGCTGGCGAACCTGGTCTTCCAGAACCGGTCGCTCAGGACCGCGTAGGCCGACGCATCGAATGCCGATGTTTCCTGCGGCGTGAACGTTCGTCCGAGGGCCGGGCGGATACCTAACGACCTGAAATAGTTGTCGGACACGAGCTCGCCGACCACCAGGTCGGAGCTGCCCTCGATCGAGAGATGGGCGAAGAAATTCGAGTACCCGATGAGGTCCGTGAGCGTGGTGGTCTGGCTCCGGTACGTCAGGTAGTTCGGGTACGAGTGCGTCTCGTGCGAGTTCGACGTCGACTCGTGGCCGTAGATGTCGACCAACTCGTTAGGCTGCGCGACGGGCAGCGGCCGGAACAGGATCGCGTTGACGACGCTGAAGATCGAGCTGTTGACCCCGATCCCGAGGGCGAGCGTCAAGAGCGCGACCAGCGTGAAGCCGGGAGCCTTTCGGAGGCCCCTCACGGCGTAGCGGATGTCCTGCGTCAGGGTTTCCATTCCGCTTCCTACGGAACCACTGCGAACTGGTTTCCGACCCCACGGCGGCCTAGCTTAGTGCCGCATCCCGACCGCCCCGGTACGCGACCGGATTTCGCATGGATCTCCGCACCCAGCTGGAGTCGACCCTCGGCGCGGCCTACACCTTCGAGCGCGAGCTCGGTGGTGGGGGCATGTCACGGGTCTTCACCGCCGAGGAAACCCGCCTCCGTCGGAAGGTGGTGGTGAAGGTCCTCTCCCCGGAGCTTGCCGCCGGTGTCTCGGCCGACCGCTTCGAGCGCGAGATCCAAACGGCGGCCTCGCTCCAGCAGGCGAACATCGTTCCCGTGCTGACCGTTGGAGAAACTGGCGGACTGCCGTTCTATACGATGCCGTTCGTGGAGGGCGAATCCCTCCGCACCCACGTGGCCAGGTGCGGCCTGCTCCCCATCTCCGAGGTCGTTGCCATCGCGCGAGACGTGGCCAAGGCTCTCCAGTACGCCCACGACCGTGGTGTGGTGCATCGGGACATCAAACCGGACAACGTGCTCCTGAGTGGTGGCACGGCCGTCGTCACGGACTTCGGCATCGCGAAAGCGATCTCGGCCGCCCAGACCGACGGGGGTGCGACACTCACGCAGATCGGCACGTCGATCGGCACGCCGGCGTACATGGCACCCGAGCAGGCAGCCGGCGACCCGAACATCGATCAGCGGGCCGACCTGTACGCCTTCGGCTGCATGGTCTACGAGCTGCTCGCCGGCCGGCCGCCGTTCACCGACCGGACCCCGCAACGCGTGCTCGCCGCGCACATGGGCGAGCGCCCGCAGCCGGTTACCGAGCTGCGCGGGGACACGCCACCAGCGCTGGCCGAGCTGGTGATGAAGTGCCTCGAGAAAGACGCGGGCGCACGGCCGAGCAGCGGGGCCGAGGTGCTGCGTGCACTGGACAGCGTGACCAGCGGCGCCACGATGCTGGCGATGCCGCCGGTCTTGTTAGGCGGTCGCGGCATGCTCGGGAAGTCGCTCGCGCTCTATGCTGCCGCGTTCATCGTCGTTGCCGTGCTCGCGCGTGCGGCCATCGTCGCGATAGGGCTGCCGGACTGGGTGTTCCCTGGCGCGCTCATCGTCATGGCGCTCGGGCTGCCGGTGATCCTGTTCACTGGCTACGTGCACCGTGTCGCGCACCAGGCGGCGACCGCGACGCCTACCGTCACGCCGCGCGGTACTGTCGTGCCGTCGGTGCCATCGGGTCCAATGGCGACGCTCGCCGTGAAGGCGAGCCCGCACGTGAGCTGGCGGCGCACCTGGCTCGGCGGCGCGCTCGCCGTAGGCACGTTCGTTGCCCTCATCGGCGGCTTCATGGCGCTGCGGGCGTTAGGCGTCGGGCCGGCGGGATCGCTGCTCGCCGCCGGCAAGCTGGAGGCGCGCGGCCGCCTTGTCGTGACCGACTTCCGGGTGCTCGGTTCGGACTCCGCCCTCGGCGCTGTGGTGAGTGAGGCGGTCCGTGCACAGCTCGGCCAGTCGGACGTCGTGACAATTCTCTCGCCCACCACCATTGCCGGCACGCTCCGGCGGATGGATCGACCCGCCGCCACGCGCGTCGACCTGATGCTCGCCCGGGAGATCGCACAGCGTGAGGGCGCAAAGGCGGTCGTGGATGGCGAGGTCACGCCGTTAGGCGCGGGGTACGTGCTCACGCTTCGGCTCGTAACCGCCGACTCCGGCGCCGAGCTGGCGTCCTATCACGAGACGGCGGACGGGCCGAAGGATCTGCTCCCCACGCTCGACAAGCTGGCGCGCCGGCTTCGCGGTAAGATTGGCGAGTCGCTGCGATCCGTTCAGGGCGGGCCGCCACTCGAGCAGGTCACGACCCCTTCGCTCGAGGCGCTGAAGCAGTACGTCGAGGGCGTGCGGATCAATGACGTCGAGGGAGATTTCGCCGGGGCGATCCGCCCGCTCGAGGAGGCGGTGCGGATCGATACCGCGTTCGCGGCGGCCTGGCGCAAGCTCGGCATCGTGTACTTCAACGCCTTCATGCCGCGCGACCAGCAGGACTCGGCGTTCGCGCATGCGTATCGATTCCGTGAGCGTCTCACGGAGGTCGACAGGCTCCGTACCATCGCGGACTTCGCGAACGGCCCTGGTCGCGACCGTGCGCGCGCCATCAGCGCCGAGGAAGATCTCATCCGCCGTTTCCCCGACGCATCAGGTGTGTATAACAATCTCGGGCTCGACGTCGCGTCCCGCCGGGAGTACGCGCGTGCGGAGAGCCTGTTCCGCCGCGACATCGCGCTGGATTCTTCGAGCGCGCTCGCTCCCGGGAACCTGGTCCGCACGCTGGTCGACCAGGGCAGGACGGACGAGGCGGTGGCCGCGCTCGCCGTCCAACGGCAGCGGTTTGGCCCGACCGCGGGGAACGAGCTATCCGACGGGCCCTTGTTCTATGCGCGCGGGCAGCCCGACTCGGCGGCGGCGGTGTTTCGCCGCGCACGTACGTCTCGGGCGCCGCGAAACCGCGCGATCGCCGCTCGCAACCTGGCCGCACTCGCACTTCGGAAAGGTCGACTGAGCGAGGGCGTAAGCCACCTCGGTGAAGGACACAACGAGGACCTGGCACGTGGCGCGCCGATCTCTCCCATCGGCGACTCCGTGACGGTGTCGCTCATCGATGCGTGGTTCGAGACTCAGCCGGCGCGGGCGGTTCAGCGGTTGGATGCCCTCATCGCGCGCGTGCCCCTGCGATCCCTCCCGGTGGACGACCGCGACTATTTCAGGATCGCGTCCGTCTACGCGATGGCGGGACGTGCCGACCGCGCGCGTGCGGTGCTCGCGGAATTCGACGCCGAGGTGAAAGACACGGCGCTCCGGCGGTGGTTCGAGCCCGCGCGCCATCGCGCGCTCGGCGAGATCGCTCTCGCCGAGCGTCGTCCGCGCGATGCGATCGATGAGTTCAGGCGCGGCGACCGGCGGCCCGATGGGCCGGTCGAGGGCTGTCCGATCTGCGTGCACGTCGCGCTCGGGCGCGCGTTCGATCAGGCGCGAATGCCCGATTCGGCGATTGCGTCGCTCGAGCGTTACGTAGCGACGCCATCCTGGGCCCGGTTCACGCTGGCGGTCGACGGCCTGTACCTCGCGGGCGTCTACAAGCGGCTGGGAGAGCTATACGAGGAGCAGGGTGATCGCGCGAAAGCAGCGTCGTACTTCGCGAAGTTCGTGGAGCTGTGGAAGGACGCTGATCCGGAGCTCCAGCCGAAGGTGCGCGACGCTCGCGCGCGGCTCGTTAGGCTCGGCGACCTGGAGCGTCGCTGACGTTGGTGAGGTTGGGGTCAGGGTCAGAGTCGGATTTCATGGCTCTTACGCAGCATATCGAGGGAGACGTGCCGAGTGAGGCGCAAAGACAACGGGACGCGGGTTGGCGCGTTGGATTGATTCGTCAGTGCGTGGGAACGATGCAATTCGACTCTGACCCCAAACGGTGCAATCCTTCGTGTCCTGGTAGAGCACTGAACGCGGCCAGAGAATCCACAAACCCGTGCAAGGCTCGATGACGCTTTCACCCTCACACATCCGCAGCGGACGACCACTTCCCGGTGAGTTCGCCGACTATGCCGCGGCGGACATCGCGCACGTAGCCGGTGACGACGCACTCGTCGCGCTCGCGACACAGGCGGAGCGCCTTCTCGCGCTGCTTGCTAGCGTGGACGATGACGCGGTCGAAGGCGTGACCTACGCACCGGACAAGTGGATGCTCAAGGACGTCGTCGCGCACCTGGCTGACGACGAGCGCGTGTTCGGCTACCGGATCCTCTGTCTCGCTCGGCGCGATACACGGCTGCTGGAGGGCTTCGACGAAAAGCAGTACGCAGCGGAGGCTTCCGCGACCCGACGGTCGTGGGTGTCGCTCCTCGCGGACTACGCGGCCGTGCGCAACGCGACGCTCACGTTGCTGGACGGACTTCCGGCCGAAGCGTGGACGTATCGAGGGACGGTCAACGGCTACGAGGCATCGGCCCGGGGCCTTGCGTTTCACATAGCCGGACACGAGCTCCGCCACCTCCGCGCGATCGAAACGCTCTACTGGCCGCGGCTCAATCGCGCACCGACCTTGGCGGCAAACCCGAGCTAGGTGTCTCGGCGATCCGGCCATTCTCCAGTCTTTTGAAGCCCGACACGGACTGCGCTACATTCTCCGCCCCTTCACGATCGCGGTGCTTCCATGCGTCTAGCACTTTCTGCGGCTGCGCTGCTCGTCTCTGCCTCCGTGACGGCGGCGCAGCCCAAACCCCGCCAGGAGCTCAAGGAAGTCACCCCCGAGAAGGTCGATACGGCGGTCTATCAACGACTACGGTATCGCTACATCGGCCCCGAGGGGAACCGGGTGACGTCAGTAAGCGGCGTCGCCGGCGACCCGAACACGTACTACGCCGGTGCCGCCTCAGGGGGACTCTGGAAGTCCACCGACGGCGGCATTCACTGGTCGCCCGTGTTCGACTCCCAGCCAGTGTCGTCGGTGGGCGCGCTGGCCGTCGCGCCGAGCGATCCGAACGTGGTGTACGCGGGCACCGGCGAGCCGTTCACGCGGAGCCACATCTCGGCCGGCTGGGGGATGTTCCGCTCGACCGACGCGGGCAAGACGTGGACGCGCGCGGGACTCGAGAACACCGGACGCATCGCGCGGATCGTCGTGCATCCGACGAACCCCGACCTCGTGTACGCCGCCGCGTTAGGCTTCGCGTACGGCCCGCAGCCCGAGCGCGGCATCTATCGATCCAACGACGGCGGCAAGAACTGGGACCGCGTGCTGTTCGTCAACGACTCCACGGGCGCGTCGGACATCGTGATGGACCCGACGAACCCTCGCATCCTCTACGCCGGATTCTGGCAGATCGAGATCAAGACGTGGGGTCGCAACAGCGGTGGCGCCGGGAGCGGGATCTGGAAGTCGACCGATGGCGGCGCAACATGGAAAAAGCTTACGGGTTCTACTCTGCCGTCCAGGACTGTTGGTAAAGTGGGTCTAGGTATCAGCAAGGCGATGCCGAACCGCATCTACGCCCTCATCGAGACCGGCGACGGTGTGCCGACGCCGGACGGCAAGCCGACCGACAGCGGGCGACTCTTCAGGTCGGACGACGGCGGCGACACCTGGCAGCTCGTGAACAACGACCGTCAGGTGGCCGGTCGCACTCACTACTACAACAGGATGGGCGTGTCGCCCGACAACCCTAACGAGGCATACTTCCTCACGTCGAACTGGGCGAAGACGCTCGACGGCGGCGCGACGATCATCGATCCGCCGTTCACGGAATACCCCGGCGGCGATCACCACGACATCTGGATCGACCCGACGAACGGTAATCGGATGGTCGTGAGCCACGACGGCGGCGTGTCGGTGTCGATCAACCGCGGGAAGTCATGGATCGTGACGCAACTGCCGCTCGCCCAGATGTACCACGCAACCATCGACAACCGCATTCCCTACAACGTCTACGGGAACCGCCAGGACGGGCCGTCGGCCATGGTGCCGAGCAATCCTCGGGCGGGCGACTTCTTCGGTGCCGGCCTGGACTTCCCAACGATCAGTCGCGGCCATTCCGAGACTGTGGGTGGTGGGGAGAGCGGCTGGGCGATCCCGGACACGGTAGACGGCAACCTCGTGTGGTCGAGCGGCTCGGGCTCTGGCTCGATGGGCGGCATTGTCACGCGTTATGACAGGCGGACGAAGCTGGTGCAGACCGTGGAGATCTGGCCGCAGGCAACAATCGGGTGGCCGGCGGACAGCCTCAAGTACCGCTTCGTGTGGACCGCACCACTCACGCTGAGCGCGCACGACCACAACGTGCTGTACGTGGGGAGCCAGCACGTGCACGAGACGCGTGATGGCGGGAACCACTGGAAGGAGATCTCGCCGGACCTGACAAGGAACGACAAGTCGAGGCAGAAGATCTCCGGTGGACTCACGCCCGACAACATTGGCGTCGAGTACGCGGGCGTCGTGTTCGCGATCGGCGAATCGCCGCTCGACGCAAAGGTACTGTGGGCCGGCACGAACGATGGGCTGGTGCACGTCACTCGCGACGGCGGCGCGAGCTGGACGAACGTCACCAGGAACATCCCCGGGCTGCTCGAGTGGGGGACGATCTCGAACATCGAGCCGTCGCGTTATGACGTGGGCACGGCGTATCTCACGGTGGACGGCCACCAGGTGAACAACCGCGACCCGTGGGTCTACAAGACGACGGACTTCGGGAAAACGTGGCGACTGATTACGACGGGCATCCCGAAGACGCCGCTCTCGTACGCGCACGTCGTGCGCGAAGACCCGGTCAAACGGGGTCTTTTGTATCTCGGCACTGAGAACGCGCTCTACGTGTCGTTCAACGATGGCGCGAGCTGGCAGCCGCTGCAGACCAATCTGCCGCACGCGCCGGTCTACTGGATCGTCGTCCAGCCGCACTTCAATGATCTCGTGGTAGCGACGTACGGCCGCGGTTTCTGGATCCTGGACGACATCACGCCGCTTCGCACGTTAGGCTCTACGGTCACATCCAAGGATGCACACCTCTTTCCGCCGCGCGTGGCGTACCGGCTGCAGAACACGGAACAGCCGTTCTCGGTGGCGTACGACGCGAGCGCCGGCTACGCGCCGCCGTACGGCGCTGCGATCAACTTCTACCTCAAGACGGGCAGCGACAGCACGGTCAAGGACAGCGCGGGGAAGACGATCGTGTCGAAGGACAGTGTGTCGATCACTATCTCCGACGCGAGCGGTAAGGTCGTGCGCACGCTCAAGGCCCCGAAGAACGCCGGGATCAACCGCGTGTGGTGGAACCTGCGGGGCGATCTCACGAAGCAGGCGAAGCTCAGGACGAGCCCGGAGTACGCGCCGTGGTTCTCGGTGTCGCTCGAGGGGCGCGATGCGCCGGGGGTGGGCCGCATTGGCGTGCTGGAGCCGCCGGGGACCTACACGGTGAAGATCGCGGGGACGAGCGAGTCGCAGCCGCTCGTGGTTCGGAAGGATCCCAACACGGCGGCGGCGACGGATGCAGCGTTAGGCGAGAACGTGGCGCTCGCACGCGCCATCGCAGCGGACCTCGACAGTGCAGTGACGATGATCAACGCGATGGAAAACGTGCGCGGTCAGCTCGCGGCTTTGAAATCGACCATGTCGAGTGATTCGACAAGGAAGGATGTGGTGACGGCAGCGGACTCCCTGGACATGAAGCTGCGGGTGGTGGAGCGGAAGCTGTTCCAGACGCGGGCGACGGGACGAGGGCAGGACGTTCTCCGGTGGCCGCAACGGATCAGCGAGCAGCTGCAGTATCTGGCGGGGGAGATCGAGTCGAGCGATTTCGCGCCGACGGAGAGTCAGCGGCAGGTGGCGGAACTGCTGCGAGCTCAGCTGCGGGCTGTGAAGACCGAATTCGATCAGGTGATGGCGGGGGACGTAGTGGCGTTCAATGCTATGCTGCAGCAGCGGAAGGTGCCTAACGTGATATCGAACTGAGCGGAGTGGGTCCCGCCTGGGCAGCCCGTCACGCTCCCCGCTTCCGTGAGTCCCGGAGAAGTCGCACCGACCTTGCCCGCCGAGGTCGTCGACACGACGTGGCATTGGGTCAGCCTAACGACACCAGTCGAGCAGGTGACCGTCGATGCGCCCGACAAGTATACGATTCGCTTCGACAAGAGCGGCAAGGTCGCCGTGAAGGCCGACTGCAACCGCGGCATGATCAGCTATACCGTCAGCGCCGATCGGAGGATCGAGCTCAAGCCGATGGCGCTCACGAAAGCAATGTGCCCGCCCGGCTCCCTGTCGGATCGGTTCGTGAAGGAAGTGACCCGAGCCTCGAACTACTTCCGGAAGGACGGCGATCTGTACCTCCAGCTTCCCGTGGACTCGGGAACGCTGCGGTTCCACCGCCAGGCCTGATACCGATCGCGCGCCAAGGCCTCGTCTCCGGACACCTCGACGCGCTGCTGCGCCGCGGCAGCGGTCAGTAAACCGACCCCGTCGACGAGGACACGACCCCGTTCGACACGCTGAGCGTGTACGGCGAGCTGCTGGTGCTCGTCCAGCTGCCCAGCGTGAAGTTCCCCCCGTTCGTCACGTGCACCGTGGTCACCGGTGAGTACGTGAGCGGCGTATTCGCGGCGCAGACACGCTTGGCGTTCTTCGCGACGCTCAGGTAGTAGGCCCCCACACCGGTGCCGAACGTGGTCGTAGCCCCGTCCGCCGAGACTCCCACACCTGATCCTTCATCGACCGCAATCGCCCGCGGCGCTGACGCCATTCCGTCCTCCTGCAGGCGCGCCAGGAACACGAGCAGCCGTCCCATGCGATCGCGCGTCTGGAAATGCGAATCCGTGAGCACGTTCGCGAGCAACGGCACGTTGAACAGCGCAGGCTGCAGCGTTACCGATGAGTCGAACGGGTTTTGCAGGACGGTGGCCGATTGGGCCGACGCGTTCAGCGCCGCGTACACGTACTGCCCGAGCACCGCGAGCCCCGCACTCGTGCCCCCGATCGGATAGCCCTGTGCCACGCGCGCGTTCACCGCGGTCTGAAGCGCTGTACCGCGCCAGAGGTTCACATAGGTCGACTGATCGCCGCCGGCAATGAACACCACCTCGGCTTTCGCGATCGCGTTCGTTACGACGTCGCTGTTCGCGCCGGCGACGGACGTGATCACGATGCTGGTGACCGAATTGGCGCCGAGCCTCACGAGGTACTTGTTATAGCCGTTGCTGCCGCTGGTGCGGAGCACCACCACATCGCCGTATTGACCCGCACTTCGCGTCCCGCCCTGTCCCATGAGCCAGACCATGCCGGCGTCGACATCGGTGCCGCCGCCGGCGAGGTACGCGCCGCCGATCGGCTGTGTCTGCGTATCGGTCGTGCTGCCATCCTGGTAGACCTTGTAGCCGGGATCGACGGGCTTGGCGAACGCGGCGCCGCCGATCGGCGCGTTGGCGTTAGGCGCGGTGGGCGAGTCAGTGGCGGCGCGGCAGGCTGCGAGAACGACGACGAGAACGAGGGCGGAGCGGCGTGGCGTGAGCATGGCAGACTCCGGAAAACGGAAGAGCGCTAGGGGCGCTGGGTGGACACAGGTGGTAGAGTATGGCGTGGCGCGGAGATGTGCGCCATGAGGGCGGCCTGCGCAGCCCCGAGCGCGGGAGGGACCACGCTCGGGGCACCTAACGCCGCCGCGCCACGCGCTCACCGAACTCGCCGGCGGGACACTGGTGCGCATCATTTGTGGCCTCTCTCCAAATGGCTCTCGCGGAAGTACGATAGACACGGGTGAGCAGTCAACGCGACCACCAGTCCTGGGTAGCCCTGCCATGCGCAAGCGAACGAAAGTGAAGCACCTCCCACGCAAGCACGCCGTGTACGCGAACCTCAACGTTCCGGAGCTCACAAAAGCCGGGAGTGGTCTCGAGCTATACATCTACGCGCGCGGTGAGAAGCTCGGTGAAGTGGATATCGGGCGCGGAGGCTTTTACTGGAAGGGCGGCGGGAGACACCGCCGCAAGCGCATCTCATGGACGGATTTCGCGGCGAAGATGGACGAGCTCGCGTACGGGCGCGACTGACCAGTCACGCCTAACGTGGTCTCGGCGGTGGCGGAACGATCAATGTGACCCGGAACGGGGAGGCTGGGTAATGCCAATCAGCGGTCGCCGAGTGCCTGCGTGCCGCGAGGGTCGACCGGAACGGACGGCCCCGCTGCGATTGGCGCATCCCGGATGCGGTTCGACCGGGTATGGCAGTGCTGCCATACCCACGTCGGCATACCCCGGTGCGCGCCCGGCCTAACGCGGCACAGTCACGCGGCCGATGGGCACCGTTCGAGCCGCGCGATGTAGCACCCCGCTTCCGCGTTGCGAACGTGGATGTACGCCACGGCGTCGTGCTCGAAGATCCGATCCGCGGCGGCCTCCACTTCGCCAGTGGTCACCCGTTCGCGTGCCACGACCCAGCGACCGGCGGCGTAACCTTCCAGAATCAGCGGAAGCGGACGGAGCGACTCCGGGAATCCGCGCGGCGCGGCGAACGGCGAGCAGCCATCGGCGTGCACGAAAATCGGGCCGGGGGAAGGGTAGTCGTCTATACCGGCGAACGGATCATACGTGAAGAGAAGCCGTTGCTCCTCACCGACGCGGAATGTGTCGAGGCAGAGCCGGCACGGGCCGTAACCCGACGCCGTCTCGAGGTGTGCCGGGTGACCATACTGTGGCGAGCGTCGCTCTCGACGCGCGGCGTCGGCGAGGTCGGACGGGATCGGGAGTGTGCGGAACGTGGCAGTCATTGGACAATGTAGGGTGAGAGCGTCAGCACGAACGCTGTCACGTCGGTCATTGTCGGCCAACCCGATTCTTGCGGAAGCCAGCGTCCGTTCGTGGCTTCCTCAGTTGCCTTCGATCTCCAGACTGATGTCGTCGCGTTTTCTGGCAGCGTCGACGACCCGCTGAAGCACGGCCGCGCGCTCGTCGGTCGTCAGGGGCTCGCGGCGCCCGTCGGCGTATTCCCACACGCCGTGGACGTGCGACACGGTCCCGCTCGGTCCGCCCCAATAGCTGCAGGACAGCCACACGCGCCGATCGTGCTCGACGCAGTACGCCGACTCCCCGCGCCAGTCGAACTCGATCCGGAAGTCGCCCGGCGCAGGCGGAGCTGGCGCCGCCGTGTCTCGCGGTGCGACCTCTGGTCGTGCCCCCGATCTCGCCTGAGTTACCAGCCGTTCGGCTTTCGCGAGCTCGGCTTCGTGACGCCGCAGGCTGTCCTCGACCTGTCGTGTCATGTCGGGAACGGGCGGGCCCGTGACGGGCATCAGCACGATGGGCCGAGGCTCCGGCGGAGGCGTCTCGTCGTTCGCGTTAGGCGGTGGATCGCGATCGTGGGATCCTGGCGTCGACGCCATCGTGGTGCGAGTGCTGGACGAGACCGGTCGTTTGGCGGTATGCTCGAAGCGCGTCGATCACTCCGACGGGGCGGCAAGCCGATGCCGAACGAAGGTATCGAACCCGACACAAAGCGTAAGATGGTCACCGGCGTTCTGACGAAGGTCGATTGGGCACTCTGGGGCGCCCTCGCCATCCTCGCGATCTATGCCATGATCCGGATGGCGACCGAGCGGTCAGGCTCCGAAGGCCGCGGCCTCGGCGGGCTGGCCGCGTTGATGATGATCGTTCTGCTCGCGGGCGCTGCCTTGGGCGTGCGCGTCGCCGCGCGTAGGCAATCACCGATCGGGCTTGCCGCGATGGCGGTGATCATGGCGTGGCCGCTCGTCTTTCTCATCGCCGATCCGCTCATCAAGGCGAAGCGAGCGCGGGGCTACGTCGTCGCCGAGTCGAACGTGGGCGACTTCAAGGATGCCGCCGCCGCGTCGATGGCCCGAGCGATTGCGCAGAACGACACCGCGACGCTCACCGGGCTGCTGAATGGTCAGCGACCACCGGCGGCGAAGGACCAAAGCGGCAACGACCTTCTCGCGTATGCACTCGTGCTGGTGCGAGAGAAGGGAGGCAGCGCCGCTCCCGTGCGCGCCCTCCTCGACGCCGGCGCCGATCCTCGGGAAACACACATGGGCGGCGGGGAGGACGTCGTCAGCTACATGGTCGTCGGCCGCTCGCCTGCCGCACACGAGGCGATGCGATTGCTGCTCGCGCACGGCGCGGACCCGAACGTCGCGAATCCGCAGAGCGGCAACACGCCGCTCGGCACCGTCAACAACGATCCGGAGATGGTTCGCGTGCTCGTGGACGGTGGTGCGGACATCGATCGGCTTCAGTCGAATGGAACGTCGGCCGTCGTCCAGTTCATCTCCACTCGCCAGTGGGAGTCTGCGCTCCACCTGATCGAGAAGGGCGCGAACCTCGACCTCGTGAACGCTCATGGCGTGTCGGTCGACTACTTCCTGAGCGAATGGAAGGACAGTGTGTACGGTGAGCACCCCGAGGGCTGGGACAGGGTGCGCGCGGCGATCGCTGCGCGGCGAAGGTAAATCGTGCCTGGCACGATTTAGCTTCGCACCACGTTTCTCCATCGACAGCGATGGTAGTCAGGCGCTCCGCGCAACGTCGAGGAGGACTCCATGCGCAACCGGATGGCCCTGGTACTTCTTCCCGCGCTCGCGATCGGAACCGCCTGCGCCAAGACACCGCCCAATACCATCCCGGCACCGGTCTCGCCGACGGCCGACGTCCAGTACTACGATCTCGAGGTCCCGCGGGACCTCGACGTCAAGGCCGTCGACTTCGACGCGACGACGTACGCCGACGTGGGTGGGCCGGCCGGAGGGCCGACGACGAGCACGGTGGCCGGGCGCGCGTTCGTGAAGGTCTACGCCGTGCACCGTACCTCGGGCGAACAGTTCCTCCTCCTGTACGAAGACATCGCCCGTCGCAAACGGCCGGTCCAGATCATTCGGTTCGTTCCCGGCACCGATCGCGCGACGCCCGATTCAGTTCGCTGACCAGACCCGCATCTCGACGCCGAGGGTGAGGGTGGTCGCGGGCGTCATTATCGAGAGAGGGGCTTGCTGCTCACGGGCGTTCCCGGTCGTGAGGTGTACGATGGCTGCACGGACATCGCGAACCTAGATGAGTGGTCAACGGTATCTTTCGCGCATGCCCGCCCGCTCGATCATTCACCTCGCCATCCTACCGTTGGTCACTGCCGCAGTGTGCAGCGAGCCTCGCGCGTTGCTCGATCGCGCGCCGCGGCTCGCGACCGCCTGCGGCGACTCGGTGGCTATCTCGTGGGAGCCGACCGCCCCCCGCCAGGGCGCGCTCTTCCGCGCGCACGTCTCAGGCGTGCCGGCGGGAGCGGCGCTCTCGGGCGTCGTCGCCGGCGAGGCGCTGCATTTCGCCCCCGTGCCCGAGAGTCAGGACGCTGAGTCGTTCGCGGCAGCGCCGATCGATGCTGGCGATTCGTTGAGCATTGAGGTGCGCTGCACCACCGGCGAGCGGACGGACACGCTTCGGGCTCGGCTCGCGGCAACACACGGCGAGTATCCGGTCGAGCGTCTGAGCGTTGCTCCGACCTTCGGCCGACCGCCCGACTCCGCGCTCGCCGCCAGGATTCGCCGCGAGTCCGATCGAGCCACGGCGGTGGCGGTGAGCTCGCACGACACGCCGCGACTCTGGGAGGAACCGTTCCTGCGTCCGCGAGACTCGCGCATAACGAGCGGGTTCGGGCGCGGGCGGGAGTTCAACGGCACCATCACGTCCCGGCACATGGGCACGGACTTCGCCGGCGCTACCGGTGCTCCGGTGCGCGCCGCGAATCGCGGTGTTGTACGGATCGTCGGCAGGTTCTATTACGGCGGCAACGTCGTCTACGTCGACCACGGCGCCGGCTTAACGAGCGCCTACCTGCACCTCTCCCGCCAACTGGTGGCCGAGGGGGACACCGTGGAGCGTGGGCAGGTGATCGGGCGGGTCGGCGCAACGGGCCGCGTGACGGGTCCGCATCTGCATCTCATCATGCGCTACGGCCGCGTCACCGTCGACCCGCTCTCGCTCTTCGCCATTGCCGGCGATTCATCGTCCAGCCGGTGACCGGGCAGGCGGTTGCGCAACTCGGGCCGAGCAATAAGCGCGAACATAGCGCTCCGGTAATCGTGAGTGTAGGTGGGTGGTACACACCTACTCGTAGCAGACGATCCTCGACACGGTCATCGTTCCAATCGTCCCGAGCCGCGGATCGACCGAGAAGCATGGAGGTCAGCGTGACCACGAGCTACGTGATTCGGGGTGGCGAGCAAGGCCGAGCGCGATCGGGCATCATCGCCCGAGCCATCTGGCCGAGCACCGAGAGCCACCTGCTCGCTGCCGGCCTGACGTCAGGCATGCGCTGCCTGGACGTCGGCTGCGGTGGCGGTGATGTCAGTTTCGGGATGGCACGCCTGGTCGGGCCGTCGGGCAGGGTGACGGGGATCGACCTGGACGACGTCAAGGTGCAGCTGGCTCGCCAAGAGGCCGAGCAGGAG
>JBKOYV010000078.1:0-3182 GCA_046725585.1 Gemmatimonadota bacterium
CCCTCCGCAAGCACCCGGTGTTGAACGCCGCCGTCACCGGCGATGCGACGCTCTACCGGCGTGACATCAACCTCGGGATGGCGGTGGCCCTCGAGTGGGGGCTCATCGTCCCGGTCATCAAGCGCGCCGACGAGCTGTCGCTGGTCGGCCTAACGAGGCAACTCAACGACCTCGCGAACCGCGCCCGCGCCAAGAAGCTCCGCCCAGAGGAAGTCCAGGACGCAACGTTCACCATCACCAACCCGGGCGTCTTCGGTTCGCTGATGGGCACGCCGATCATCCCGGTTCCGACCACCGCGATTCTCGGCATCGGCGCCATCGAGAAACGCCCGAAGGTCATGACCGGTCCCGACGGCGAGGACACGATCGCGATTCGCACGTGCGCCTACTTCTCGCTTTCCTTCGACCACCGCGTCATCGACGGAGCGGTCGCGGATCAGTTCCTCGCGACGGTGAAGAAGACGCTCGAGTCGTATCCGGAAACCGCCGCCTGACCTGATTGCCTATGGCGAGGGCGCTCACGATCGAGCGATCGAAGGTCTCGCGCCACGAGCGCGAATCGTATTTCGCCGGACTCCGTGAGCGCCGCGACCGACTGCGCGCGGCGTCGTGTAACTTCTGGGTGTACGAGGACCCGTCCGAGCCGGGTCTCTTCGTCGAGTTCACCGAAGCGCGCGACGTCGATACGCTCGCAGCGGCACGGGCGTCCGTGCTCGCCGCCGACGCCGGAGCACCCATCCTGACCGAAGTGGAGCTTTCCTGATCATGCCAACGCGGACCATCAGCGCCGACGGAAAGGAATGGCGCGTGTTTCCCTCCGGATACGTCACGCAGAACGAGCACGACGAGTTCGGAATCATGTTCATCGCTGGCACCGGCGACAGTCGAGAGGTGCGGGTGACCCGATATTCTCCGCAGGGCGCGCGTTCGCGCGAACAGTCACTCGCCGAGCTGTCAGATGGCGAGTTGATGCGCCTGTTAGGCCAGTCGCAGCCGAGCTTCACGTCGCCAGAAGCCGGCTACACGAAGTGAGCGGAGCGCCGGCCCGCGTCGGCGGGGTCCAAGGCCCGCATGTCGACCTGCATGCCCATTCGACGGCGTCCGATGGCTCGAAGTCTCCGACCGCCGTGGTGGCCGCAGCGAAGGCGGCCGGCCTCTCGGCCCTCGCGCTCACCGATCACGACACCATGGACGGCGTTGCCGAGGCGGTCGCCGCCGCGGACAAGTTCGGGATCCGTGTCGTGCCGGGTGTCGAGCTGAGTGCGACCGACGGCCAACGCGAAGTCCACCTGCTCGGCCTGCACATTCAGCGTGCGAATGCGCTCGAGGACTCGCTGCGCACGTTCCGCGAGCGCCGGCACGCACGTGCATTGCAGATTGTCGAGAAGCTCAACGCGCTCGGTGTCCCGATCTCGTTCGATGACGTGCTGGCTCGGGCCGGCGACGCCGCGATCGGTCGCCCGCACATCGCCCGCGTGCTCATCGAAAGCGGCTGGGCCCGTGACTCGCGCGACGCCTTCGATCGTTACCTCGGTTCGGGGCGACCCGCGTACGTCCCCAAGCACCGGTTGTCGGTAGCCGACGCCATCGCGCTCGTTCATGCGGGCGGAGGGATCGCGATCCTCGCCCACCCGGGTCCGGAAGGTCGTCGCGAGACGATAGAACGGTTCGTAGCGCTCGGACTCGATGGCGTCGAAGTACGACATCCGGGCCATACCGCGGAGGACACCAACCGGCTCACCGCACTGACGGAATTCTTCGGCCTCGTGCCCAGCGGTGGCTCCGACTGGCACGGCTCGGCGGAAGGACCGCGAGTACTCGGCGTCATGCGCGTGCCCCTGTCGTGGCTGGAGCAGCAAGACGCGCGGGTGGAGGCGCGTCGCAGCGCCGGCACGCCGGCTTGATGGATCTCGCGAATCGCATCGCGCTCGTCACGGGCGCTGGCCGCCGCGTGGGGCGCGCGATAGCGACGGCCCTGGGCGCTCGCGGGATGCACGTCGCCGTGCACTACAACGGCTCAGCCGAGGGTGCGCGCGAAACGGCCGCCGACATTCAACGAGCGGGGGGCAAGGCGACCCTGTTCCGGTCCGACCTGAGCAACCCGTCGGCGCCCGCCGCACTCGTCGATGAAGTCGCCCGTACGTTGGGCGGGCTCGACGTGCTCGTGAACTCCGCGGCGATCATGCAACGAACGCCGCTCGAGACCGTGACGCCCGCAGAGTGGGACGCGACCTTCGCGATCAATTCGAGGGCGCCGTTCTTCGCGGCGATCGCGGCGCACCGTCACATGGCCTCTAAGGGTGGGGCGATCGTGAACATCGCCGACCTCGCCGGGCTCGAGACGTGGCCTGCGTACATCCCGCATGGCTTGTCGAAGACGGTCGTGATCCAGATGACGAGATCCCTCGCGAAGACGCTGGCGCCCGCCGTACGCGTCAACGCGGTCGCGCCCGGGGTGATCATGTTGCCCGAGGGATGGCAACAGGAGGTTGGCGAGCGGCTGCGAAAGACGACGCCGCTCAAGCGTCTTGGCTCCGCGAACGATGTAGCGGATGCCGTGATTTATCTGCTGGAGGCCGACTACGTGACCGGCGAGACGCTCGTCGTCGACGGCGGCAGGCATGTTCGCCGCTGACGGGTGGTCTGGCGCTCCATGGTAGAATTCGTGAGCAACCTGAACCCGTGAACTCCGTGGCTACGCGCTCCCCCGAAACGCTGGTGATCATTGGCTCTGGCCCGTCGGCCTGGACCGCCGCGATTTACGCCGCGCGCGCGAACCTGCGGCCGGTGGTGTACGAGGGTGAGCCGTCGCGTGAGATGATTCCCGGCGGCCAGCTGATGTACACGACCGAGGTCGAGAACTACCCGGGATTCGTCACTGGTGTCACCGGGCCCGAGCTCATGGAGAAACTGCGCGAGCAGGCGATCCGTTTCGGCACGCGCGTGGAGCAGGAGAACATTGCCTCGGTCGACTTCGGGCAGCATCCGTTCCGCCTCAAGCCGTCGTACAGCGATGAGATCGAGGCGTTGACGGTCATCGTCGCCACCGGCGCGCGCGCGAACTGGCTGGGCGTACCTAACGAGGAGCGACTCGCACAGATGGGCGGCGGCGTGACGGCGTGCGCCGTGTGCGATGGCGCGCTGCCAGCGTTCCGTGACCAGCTGATCGCCGTCGTGGGCGG
>JBKOYV010000315.1:0-17705 GCA_046725585.1 Gemmatimonadota bacterium
GCCTTCCAGGAAATCATTGTATCTAGGCGCCGGTCGAGATCATCACTAGGCAGAGTTGCCTGCGTCTGAACGATCTGGTTAAAGAGATTAGCGAGGTAGTTCCATTGGGAGGCAAAGCGTGTGTAGAACGCAGCGTACACCGCGCCGAAGATGGCCGCCAGCCAGGGAAGTGTATCGACGAAGTCGGCGGCTCCTTGTCTTAGGTCCCACTGCGGGATCTTCCCATCACCGAAGCGAGTCTTGACCACAAAAGCTGCGAGGTAGATCCACATACTTAGCCACAGACTGCGTACGGTTACTACCGTGCCGCCGTTCGCAGTGTACGGCGTCCACTCCAGAATCCATTCGCCAGAAAAGAAGCTGACTAGAGTGTCGGCCAAGGTTCCCAGCCGGCTACCACGAACCTTAGACATATCAACACTGTGGGGATGTAAGGGTGTGTCGCGCCCTAACGCATGAAGTTGAACTGCGAGCGGCCGACTCGACGGGCACCGAGATGCTGATTCAAGATATCTAGTGCTGGCGAGAAACCGGATGCTCCCAGCGCTCGACAGTTCCAACGGACGTTAGGTAGCGGGCTTCTTGGAAGGCTGGTCCGGCGCTCCCGGAAAGAACACGATGCCCGGCTGGGGCCACGTGGCGCTGTCGGCGTCGGCTGGTGCGACCTCCTCCACGGCGAGCGTCGGCGCACGGAGCGCCGCTAGTGTAAGGCGTGGCTCGCCGCGGAGCTCGCGTAGTGCGATTTCGCCCGCGGCCTCGCGAGAGGGCGCGGTCACGAACCGGGTAGCAAAGAAGCCGAGTGTCCGCCTGAACAGGAGCCAGCGGCGCACGACGAGCCCTTCACCGCGCACCAACACTCGATAACTCGGCATGATAGAGGGCTCGGTCGCTACCTAACGCTAGTTGAACGGGGATGTTAATGCAGGTTGCAGGCACCAAACCCGACAAGCGCTCGCCGCGTAAGGGCCAACTCGCATAGACGGCAACGCGCGAAGTGGCGAAGAGACAACATGCTGTAAGAGTCGCGGAGCACCCCGCTGTCATCTTATACGATGCGGACGCACCGCATAAGATGTTCAAGGACTCGAGCGCGGGCCGAGCATCGGGAAAATCAAACCCAAGTCACCGCCCGCCCACGCCGTCACACGTCGCCAAACTCGCGCCCAACAACCCTCACAACCGATCCGCCGGACTCCGCACTCCCAACCAGCCACCCGGAAACACGTGCGTGTAAATCATTGTCGTCTTCACGTTCGTGTGACCCAGGAGCTCCTGCACCGTGCGAATGTCCGCGCCAGACTCCAACAAATGCGTCGCGAATGAGTGTCGCAACGCGTGACACGTCACGCGCTTCGTCAGTCGCGCTGCTCGAGCCGCCTCGCGAACCGCGCGCTGCACGACCGTCTCGTCCAGGTGATGACGTCGCCGAACGCCCGTGGCGTCCACGTATGTCCGCGTCGACGCGAACACGTACTGCCATACGAACTCGCCATCCGCCTTCGGCAGCTTACGCATCAGCGCCTCGCTCAGCCCTGACGTACGAATCCCCCGACGCTCATCGAGGCGAAAGCGCTGGTAAGCGAGCTTCAGCTGCCGCGCGAGCCGCTCGCGAGACCGCTCTGCCAACGGCGTTCTCCGGTCCTTGCCACCCTTCCCGTCGCGCACCGTGATCTCACGACGCGCGAGGTCCACGTCCTTCACGCGAAGCTCCATACACTCGCTCACCCGCAACCCGCTCCCATACATCAACTCGGCGCAGAGTCGCGCCGGATCCTCGAGCGCCCGCAGTAGCCCGCGGACCTCCGCGTCCGACAGAACGACCGGCATCCGCCTCGGGGCGCCGGAGGTGGCGATCCCGGTGAGACGACCCAGCGGGCGCCGCAGCACCTTGTCATACAGGAACCTGAGCGCGGCCAACGCCTGATTCTGTGTCGACGCCGCCACGCCGGCCTCGACCACCAAGCCCGACAGAAAGGCAGTCACGTCGTCCTCATTCAACGCCTTGGGATGTCGGCGATCGTGAAAACGAATGAACCGCCGGATCCAGTAGACGTAGGCCTCCTGGGTCCGACGGCTCAGGCGTTCTTCCCGTAATCGTCGCCTAACGACCTCCATGAACCGAAGCGGACGGGCGGCATCCGGGCCCGCACTCAGCTCCGCCGGCGGAATTCGATAGTCGCTCATCCCACCACGTTGGTGAGCCGCGAACCGGCATCCGCAATCCGCGCGTCGCTCCGCTCATCGAACGGACGCGAGCGTCTACTTCTCGTCCAGCTTCCTTCCGGCGTTCAGATTGTCCCAGTTCAACAACGTGTTGAACACGAGCGCGTAGCTCCCGATCGTCTCACCACGCCATACCGGGTTGTTGCCGAACAGCACGACGTGTCCCTTCTGCATGGGCACGTCCACCACCACCGGACGCTGCGCGATGTCGCTCCCCCCATCCAGGAGGCCCGACACGAGCAGCTCACGCTGATCGGCGAAGCGCAACAGCACGCGCGGACGCTGATTCGGCGGAATGATGCTGATCGGATTCCGGAGCTGATCGTCGGTAATTGGCGCGGCCTGCCATGGCTGCACCGTCGGACGCGGCGGCGCTTCGAACTTCGGATCGACCGGGCGACCCTGCGTCACGTCGGGATCATCCGCCGTGCCGCGCCCGGTCGCGCGACCGTTCCCGCTCCCACCACCGAAGCCACCGCGCCCGCCTCGCGTGTTCGACACCGAAAAGCTGCCGCCGTCATCGCTGTACACCGCGAGATTGTCCGACACGCCATACACGATCGGGCTCGTCTCCTCCACGAGCTTCGTGCGCAGGAGGCTCCCCACCACCGAGTTGCTCTTCGCCGTGTTCGCGCTCACGCCATTCGTTAGGCCGAACTGCACCGCGAACTCCGCCGTGTTCGCCACGCCCACGAGCACGCCACCCCTCGCCACGAACGACTCGAGGTTCTCGAGCCCTTGCCAGCCCAGCCCGGGGCGCATGTCATCGGTCTGCGCGAGGGTGCTGATGTTCGGCGTCTCCGGCGAGTTCTTCCACGGCACCGGGTTTCGCCACATCGGCATCCCCTGAATGATCGCGGTGCCGTTCCCGCTCGTGGGCGGGAAGAGGATCACATCGTACTTCGCGTTCAGGTTCGGATTTTTCGCGACGTCCTGCGTGCTGATGTAATCGAACGGGATCGCCAGCTGGTCGAACGCCTGACGCCACCACCCCTCGGTCTGCGTGCCGAGCCACGTGTGCAGGATCGCCACGCGCGCGGCACGCGCCGGGTGCATCTTCACGTTAGGTGCGGCGGCGAGCGCGACCACCGCAACGCCCAGCTCCTTCGCCGCCTTGTCGAGGTCCGCCTGCGGCACGCCCTTCACGACGAACGACCCGCGCCCGAACCGCTTGCCGGCCGCCTCGAACGCCTCCTCGGCCACCTGGAAGTCAGCCTTCGCGAACCGATAGCGCAGCGTCGCGAGCGCGTTGTCCGCGTTATGGTTGATCGCGAAGAGCGCCCCGCTTCCGCTCACGCCACCAGGCGAGCGAATCTCGCCGGTGACCCGCTCCATCGGTGTGTCGAGCACCTTCACGTCCGTGACGCGAACCGCCTGCACGTTGAACCCTTCCGGGAACGTCCACCCGGTGTCGTCGTACGGGTTCTTCTGTGGGTCGTTAGGCGACCAGTACTGGTAGTCGAGCAACGCGTCGGCAATGCGGGAATACGGCTGGTCCATGCGGACGATGTACGAGCCGGCAGGGAACGTCCGCGTCGTGGTCCTTGTCGAGTCCACGCCGCGTGCCGAGTCAGCGCCGGTCCGCGCAGTCGAATCCGCGCCATGCCCGCCACGCCGCGCGGCGCCAAGCGACGGCACCGTCACCGTGAACGGCGCCGTCGCCCGCGAAATTTCCACCGCCTGTTTCCGCAGCACGTTGAGCAGCTCCGCCTGCGCGCCCGGACGACGGTCGTCAGCCGGCAGCACGTACGCCGCCGGACCCTCGACCTTCGCCTTCGTCACTGACCGCTTGCTCTTCTGATAGAAGTTCTCGAGGAACTGCCGCCGGTTGTTCGCGAAGTAGTTGAGCGAGACGAGCAAACCCGTCTGCTCGTAGTTGTTGTTGTTCCGGAGACTCCACTTCACCCTCGGCAGCGGTGGGTTCTGACGATACCACGTCCGCTCCGTCTCGCTCGGCGACAGGGTCCGTTCAACCGTCTCGGCCGTCCCGCCGTTGCCGAACGTCTCGTAGAGACGGCTGATGCCGTTGTGCGTCGCCGCGATGAACATGAGGTAACCCGGAGACCACGTGTCGAACGTGCCGTGCGCGAACACGCCCGGCATGCCGAAGCGCGTCATCTCCTGCACGTTGTTCCACCCGATCATCTGCCACTCGTTCGTGAGCAGCGGGTCGATCCACGCGTTGAACGGCCCGTCGCCGATCGTGTTGTCGTACAGGAAGGGCACGGACTCGTGCAGGTCGTGGATCACCTGCGCTTTCCAGTCCACGTACGTGTTGAGGACGTTCTGCGTGAGCTTGAGCGTCATCCCCATCGCGTCGCGGTTGTTGTCGTGGGCGACGTACTTACCCCAGTAGATGAGGGGCGGAACGGTCTGGCCCGGGTGCTTCACCTTCCAGTTGTAGAGATCGACGACGCGGTCGCGGCCATCGACCTCGACGATCGGCGTGATGAGCGTGATCAGGTTGTCCCGGATATTCCTTATATAGGGGCTCTCGTCGACTGCGAGACGATACGCGAGCTCCATGAGTGCCGTGGGCGCGCCGGCTTCGGGCGAGTGGATCGTCCCGGTGATGTAGTAGACCGGCGCCGCGTCCGCCGCGATCTGCTCGGCCACCTTGTCATCCATGTTGATCGTGCGCGGATCGGCGAGCTTCGCGAGCTTGGCCTTGTTGTCGTCGAGCTTCGCGAGCCGCTCCTCCGACGCGACCGCGACGGCGATCATCTCGCGTCCTTCTTCCGTCGTGCCTATCGAGTAGACCTTGACGCGCGGGCTCGACTTCGCGAGCAGCCGCATGTACTCGTAGACCTCTTTCGAGTACGGCAGCTTGGTCGGCGCGCCGGCGATGTCGCCTAACACGGCCTTTGGGGTCGGCACGTTCTTGCTGGCCGGCAGGTAGTCCACGAGCGGCGAAAGGAAGAACGGCTCGGTCGTGTATTCCTTGATCTTCGCCGTGTAGGCCGAGTCGATCGGCTGGTTGGGATCACGGCCAGGCTTGGCAGCGGAGAGGTCGACCGGGACGCTCGCACCGGACTCTCGGCCCACGGACGGAGCCGCGCTCTGCGCAACGGAGACCGCGGGCAGCGCGACCAGGAGAAGAAGTCCGAACGCGAACGGAGGGCGTGTCATGACATACCTCGAGAAGGGAACCAGATTGGGGGTCTGGAAACCTAAAGACTGGGTCATTCCGAGCGAAGCGAGGAATCGCGATCCTCCCGACCGAGGGCTGTCCCTCTACCGGGAACCCTGCGATTCCTCGCTTCGCTCGGAATGACAAAGACCGTTAGGCGCCGGGGCGACGCTACCGCACGATCCAGGGATTGGACAGTCGCGGGTTCGTCAGAAACGCCGAATCGGTCAGTGAGCGCAGGAACGCAATGAGATCGGCCTTTTCGGCGGCGCTGATGGTGAACCCTCCGACCAGCGCGCTCTTGTACGGATTGGCGCTCCCGACCCCGGTATTGGAACCGGTGGCGATCGTTCGGCCCGCGGCGGCGTAGTGGTCGATGACGTTGGACAGTGTCGCCACCGTCCCGTCGTGCATGTACGGGAACGTCACCTCGATATTCCGCAACGTCGGCACTTTGAACTTCCCCATGTCCGACGCGACACCGGTGATGGCCTTGAGTCCGGTGTTCGGGGCGGGGTAGGCCCCGGCGCCATCGATGTTGTACAACCCGGTGTTGAAGAATTCAGGATCCTCGGGGGTGGACGACCCGACCCACCGCGCGGCGTTGGTGAACATCACGCCGCTGTGACACTGCGCGCACTTCAGTCGATCGCTTCTGAACAAGGCCTCACCGCGCCTGGCGGCGTCGGACAGCGCCCCGGTTTCGCCGCGCCCGAAACGGTCGTACGGGGAGTCGCCGGATACGAACGTCCGCTCGAAGGTCGCAATGGCCCTGGTGACGTTGCCTAACGTGACCGGGGAGGCGTCGCCCGGAAACGCGGCGCGGAAGAGCGACGAATAGAGGGCGACGGCCCGCAGGCGATCCAGCATCTCCTCTTCGCGACGAGCGAGGCCGAGCTCGACGGGGGTCTCGCCGAGCATGGGGATGAGCGCCTGATCCTCGAGGCGGCGGGTCACGGTGTTCGCCCAGCCGAACACCACCTGATACGCCACGTTAGGCAGCGACATGCTGTTGCGCGGATGCGGCTGGCCCGTCGAGCCGAACGGCAGGTTGCGCGCATCGGCGAACGCGTTCGCCTGGCGGTGACAGGAAGAGCAGGAGAACGCCCCGTTCCCGCTCAGTCTGGTGTCATAGAACAGCCGCCGGCCGAGCTCCACCTTGGCGTCGGACATCGGATTGTCCGGGAGAACCCGGGGACGTGGAAAATCTGCCGGCAGCTCCCACCTGAAGGCATTGGGATCACCCGACGGAATTGCGGGACCGGTGGCGCGATCGGGGGTGCACGCCCAAGCAAGCAGGGACGAGATGATTACGGACATCATCACGATGCAGTGCGTCTCGCGCGTCACCGGCCCTCGCCAATTCCGCATTCGAACGTGATTACAAGACGTTGACGCAGGAGCGTTTCTCATCTCCCGTCATGAAGCAACGAACTAGCACAGCTGATTGAGCATACCACTCTGCCATCACTCTTGCGATGCCGTTCGAAACGCTACACTGTCACCCCATCCCGAAAGTGCGTCAATCCTCACGGGTGTAGCGGTGGCGCTCACCGAGGAATCCATTGCGATTTCCGCCCCACTGTCCGCCGCGCGTCATCCACTCCGTGCTCCGCGGCCACGCCAGCCCCTAGGCCGAGGAGCCGCCGCGCGCGCCCCACCATCATCTGGAGGGAAAAATGATCACGATTCGTCCGCCGGGAGGAATCTGGTCCCTCACCAGGCTCGCCGGCCTCGCGGCAGTACTCCTCCTTGCCGCGACCGCAGCGAGTGCCCAAACGGGCGCCGTAGCCGGAACCATCGCCGACGCGGCCACCGGGCGCCCGCTGTCACAGGTGCGTGTGCAGATCGTCGGGAACCAGGGAGCTGTGTCGGCAAGTGATGCGAACGGCCGCTTCCTCATTCGCAACATCCCTGTGGGACAGGTCGTCCTTCGAGCCCAGCAGCTCGGTTATCGACCCGAATCGCGGCCGATCACGATCGCGAGTAACGACACGGCCAGGGTCGACCTGCGCCTCGCTGCGAGCGCGGTCGAGCTGGAGCAGGTCGTCGTCACCGGCACCGGCGGCGCGGCCGAAAAACGGCAGGTCGGCGCATCGATCGCCGAAGTCGACGTCACGAAGCTCGCGGAACAGATCGCGATTCCGGACGTGGGCCGCATGCTGTCGGCGAAGGTCGCCGGGGTGCGGTCCACGACCGTCGGCGGTGGTGTCGGCACGGGCCAGGACCTCCGCATCCGCGGAACCGCGTCGGTAACCTTGTCGCAGCGGCCTGCGATCTACGTCGATGGCGTGCGCATTGATAGCCGCGCTACGGAATGGTTCACCACCGGTGCCTGTTGCTCGTTCGCCGGCGCTGCCTCCACCGACCGGCTGGGTGACCTCAATCCTAACGACATTGAGCGGGTCGAGGTGCTGAAGGGCGCGGCGGCGGCAACGCTGTACGGCTCGGAGGCAACGAACGGTGTCATTCAGATCTTCACGAAGAGGGGTCACACGGGGGAGCAGAGGACGCAGTGGAACATGGGATTGAGCACGGGCTTCGAAGAGCTGCGCCACAACCTCCCGACGACACAGTTCCCGCGGTTCAAAGGTCCGGATGGCACGGTCGCGCTCGATGCCAATCAGACGATGATCCAGAAGGGGCCGTACTACGGCGTCGATCTGTCGGCCCAGGGCGGCGCGACGCGCACCACGTACTTCGCGTCCACTCAGGTTTCCAAGCAGACGGGCTCGATCCAACCGAACGATCAGACGAAGGCATCGCTCCGACTCAACCTGACCTTCGTACCGAGCGACAAGTGGACGGTCGAGGCGCGCTCGATGTACGTGCGCGACCGCATCAACGAGATCCAGGCCGGCAACAACTGGACGGCGCTTCTTGGCAACGCACTCAACGGCGCGCCTACCACCGCGTCGAAGGATCGTCCGTACGGCGAGGCCTGGGTACCGGTCAAGGATATCAAGTCGATGAAGACGCAGTCAGACGTCGACCGGTGGACGGGCGGACTGACGCTCAACAACATCATTCGACCGAACCTCACCCACCGCTTCACCTTCGGCGCCGATGCGGTCAACGACCATAAATCGCGCTTCTTTCCCTATGCGGGCTCCTTCGGTCCGGCTGGCGTTACGAACGGACAGGCGAACCTCGGGAACCGCAACTACAAGACGTACACGGTCGACTATCTCGCGCAGTGGATCCAGAAGCTGCCGTGGAGCATCGTGTCGAACCTCTCAGTCGGTGGCCAGGGCTTCTGGGATATCGAGTCGCTCCTGACGGGAGTCGGCAACTCGTTCCCCGGCCCGGGCGTGTCCTCGATCTCATCCACGGCCACCACGCAGTCTACCGAGACTTTCACCAAGACTGTGAACCTCGGCTTCCTGGCCCAGGACCGCTTCGACATCGCGGACAGGCTCTTCATAACCGCCGGTGTCCGAATCGACGGAAACAGCGCGTTCGGCGAGGATTATGGGTACAAGACGTATCCGAAGGTCCAGGCGTCCTACGACCTGTCGAAGGAGAGCTTCCTTCCGAAGTTCTTCAGCGCCGCGCGCGTTCGCGCCGCGTGGGGCCAGGCCGGCAAGATGCCCGGACCGTTCGATTCCTTCACCAGCTACTCCGCGACGCCGGTCTTCGCATCGGATATCGGCATCGTCCCGCTCAATCCCGGAAATCCCGACCTGCGTCCGGAAAGGTCGACCGAGTTGGAGTTCGGCATGGAGCTCGGACTCCTGAGTGACCGCCTCGGGTTCGAAGGTTCGATCTATCGTCAGAAGACGGACGACGCGATCGTGCCGAAGCCGAATCCGCCCTCGGCGGGCTTCACGACCGCGAAATCCGTGAACATCGGCGCCATCGAGAACAAAGGCTGGGAAGCGTCGCTGAATTACCATGCGTACGCTTCGCGGACGTACGACTTGGCGTTCAACCTCAGGGCCGATGGCAACAAGAACGAGATCACCGATCTCGGCGGCGTCACCCTCAGCGGCACCAACTTCCGCCTGGGCTACCCGATCGGCGGCGTGTGGGATCGAAAGCCGACAGGATTCTCGGTGCAGAATACCGGAACGGACCCGACGCTCGGTGATTGCACGAAGCTGAGCTACGGATGCCCGGTCACGACACGGTCGGATACGGTGGTCTACTATGGCCCCGGGCTCCCCACGAACAACTTCGGCTTCGGCAGCACCTTCCGCGCTGGACGGTTCTCGTTCTACGGTCTCGTGTCGATGGAGCATGGCGCGTGGTTCGGGAACGGCGACCGCGCGTATCGCATCCGCCAGGGGGGCTCTGACGAATGGCTGGGCGCGTTAGGCCCGAACGGAGAGCGGACGTTCAAGTCCGACTCGATCAAACAATACGCGTCCATCCTGAACTACGTCGACAAGCGTAACAACACCCGTCTGCGTGAGCTCTCGGTCTCCTGGAGCCTTCCCGACCGTCTGCCGGGGTCTATCGGTGCAGGCCCCACGTCGATCACCCTGTCCGGACAGAACGTGTGGTGGTGGGACGACTGTAACTGCGTCGATCCGAACATGAACTGGGCTGGTGCGGCCTCGTTCGGGTTCAACAACGGATTCCTGATGCAGCCGGCGCCACGCGTGTTCCGTATGCAGCTTCGCACGCGCTTCTAGGCCACCCGCCACTCATACTTATGAGACCGATCATGACCACTCAGCGAACGATCAGCATCGCCGGTCGGGCCGCGGTGTGCGCGGGAGCGATCGCGCTCATCGCGTCGGCGGGGGCGTGCGGCAACACGCTCGATGTCCCGAACCCGCAAGCGTTCGGCGATGACGACCTCAATAACAGCATCATTCTCAAGAACGTCACGAACGGCGCCGAGGGCGCGCTGCAACTGGCGTTCGACGATTTCATTGTCGTCACCGAGCTGTTGAGTGACGAGATGGAATCGACGTCGACATGGATCGACTGGGAGGACATTTCCGAGGGACGTGTTCGTCACGACTGGCCGACGGCCGGATCGTTCAGTGATCCCCAAAACCAGCTTCTCCGTGCGCGTTATGCGGCACAGAGCGCGGCGGAGCGCGTGGAGAGCGTGCTCGGCGCCGCGGCCGCGACCAGTCCGCTGCGCGCGCAGGTGCTGCTCGTCGACGCGCTGGCCGATCTGCTCCTGGCCACGGGGTACTGTGAATCGCCGCTGCAGGCGGACGCGGCTCGGTCGCCCGACACCGAACTGTTCAAGCAGGCCATCACGAAGTTCACCAACGGTCTCGCCGCGGCGCAGGCCATCACGGGCGATGATGCAGCGAAGACGAAATGGACGAACGTGGCGTATGCCGGCCGCGCACGCGCCAACCTCATGGCGGGGAATTACGCCGCGGCGAAGACGGATGCGCAGGCAGTGGCGGTCGGCTTCCTGTACAACGCCGTCTACGCGGAAGGCGCGACGTCGACCCAGAGCTGGACGGGACAGCAGTTCAACCAGAATCGCAATCGCTCGGGTGGGTTGCGTCGCAAGTACCACTCACGCGTGCACTCGATCGATTCGGTCGGGACCGGTGAGGCCTACCTGCGCGATTGGTTCGACCCGACCAAGGACGACAAGCGGATGGCGGTGACGCGGAAGCAGGGTCAGCTCGGCGTGAACAACCGCTTCGCGTACTTCGGCATCACGAAGTACGCGGATCGCGCCTCGCCAATCCGGATGCTCTCCAAGACCGAATCGCTGCTGATCGAGGCCGAAGTGGCGATGCGCTCGAACGACTACACGACCGAGGCCAGCATCCTGAACGCGCTGCGCGCTCGTTCCGGGGTGGGGCTTCCGCCGATTTCCACGCCCACGTCGGCCACGGAAGCACGTAATGCCCTGCTCAACGAGCGCATGGCCGAGCTCTTCGTGGAAGGCAGTCGGATGAACGACCTGGCGCGGTTCAACCTCGTGACACAGACCCTCGGACCCGCGCGCGCAACCAAGCTTCCGCTCTCGCAGACCGAAATCCTGAACAACGCCGCGATGAAGTTGGGCGAAGGCGGCTGCCCGAGCATCTCGTAAACCCGACGCCCACGTTGGTTCTACGGGGGCCGGCCGGTCACCCGGCCGGCCCCCGATCCTCATGGCCGATCTCGCGAGTCGCTGATGCGTTAGGCGGTCATCTAACGAATTGCTGGATGTCAAAGCACAATCGGGCTGACGAGATCTCCCGACCATTGTCGCTGATGTCGCTCGAGTCAGTGATGTCGCGACGCGATTTCGTTGTGAGGCTCGCCGCGGCCGGGAGCGGAATCGTCCTGGCTGGTACGAGCGCGTGCGGTACCTCGCCGAACGACGGAGGTGACATCGTCTCGCCGCCGGGGCCAACCGGGAGCATCGCGGGTACGGTGTCGACACTCGACGGCACGCCACAGCCGAAGCTCGGCACACTCATCCTGATGACGGCGCGCGGGCGACAGACCGGAGCGCGCACGTCACCCGACTCCAACGGACGCTTCTCGTTTCTCGAGGTGACGCCCGGCGATTACCAGGTCCGCTTCGACGCACCCGGGCTGGCCGTGGTCCCGGAACCGTTCCCGCACCCGATTCGCTTCTCGGTGGAAGCGGGGAAAACGACCGAAGTGCCGGTGCGTGTGCAGCTCGGCAACTACAACCAGAATCTGGTCGAGATCTACATCGGCGACGGCTTCTTTCAGCTCCAGCCTAACGGGACGGAGAATGGGGAGTGCGTCGTGAAGGCAGGAACGAACGTGTGCTGGTACAACGTCGACACCGAGGTGCACACCGTGTCCGGTGGCCCCTGGGGCGACTCAGGTGATTTGCAGAAATCGCAGGCGTATCTGTGGCCCGCCACGACGACGGGCCTCTTCGGCTACCAGTGCCGATACCATGGGAGCACGGAAAGGGCGCTCCTCCGCGTCATTCCATGATGGCTTCTCACTTCAGGAGACGAAACATGACCGCCACCTCGATCCGGCGTTTCGCCACGCGCGTCGGTGCCAGCGTGTCAGTAATTGGGCTCGCCACCGTCGGCGCGCCGGCTGGCGCGCAAGAGGTGAACTACTCGCGTGCCGAGCAGCTCCTCAATTGGAATGC
The DNA here is from genome assembly GCA_046725585.1 of Gemmatimonadota bacterium. GTDB lineage: Bacteria > Gemmatimonadota > Gemmatimonadetes > Gemmatimonadales > Gemmatimonadaceae > JAJKIV01. Next base: position 12,408 of record JBKOYV010000315.1, read on the forward strand.
TGATCGCCTCGTCTCGGGCGATCAGGTGAATCCGCAGTGGCTCAAGGACGGGAATCGGTTCTGGTACCGCAACAAGACGGCGAGTGGCGCAGAGTTCGTGCTCGTCGACCCGGCGTCTGCGTCGAGGGCGCTGCTCTTCGATCACATCAAGCTGGCGCAGGCGATGACGTCGGCGTCGGACACGGCGTTCGATGGCAACAAGCTCCCGTTCCAGACCTTCAAGTTCACGAAGGACGGCGACAACGAGACCGAGATCGAGTTCAACGCCGTTCGCAAGCACTTCGTCTGCAACATTCAGTCGTATCGCTGCACGGTGGGTGACACGCTGCCGAGCGACGTGCCGTTCGTGAAGTCGCCGGATAAGAAGCTCGAGGCGTTCATCTCGAAGCACAACCTCTGGGTGCGCAACGCCGAGACGCACAAGGACTCGGTGCAGCTCACCACCGACGGCGTGGAGTACTACTCGTACGGCGGGACGATGCCGCGCCCGAGCCAGCTGCAGCGCCCACAGCCCATACGCCCACAGCTTCGCTGGTCGCCCGACTCGAAGAAGATCGCGTTGATGCGACCCGACGAGCGGAAGGTGGAGCACATGCACTACATCTCGTACACGCCGCAGCGTCCCAAACACTACTCGCAGCCGTACGCCTTGCCGGGCGACACGGTGGTGCCCTATCCGCACATTCACATCGTCGACGTCGCGACGAAGTCGAACGTCGAGGCGAAGATTGCGCCGCGTCCCAATCAGCTCTCGCTCGGCGGCTCCGTGCGCGACTCGGCGTGGGCGCCCAACTCGAACGCGCTCAAGGTGTCGTTCTACACGCGTGGCTCGAAGAGCGCGTATCTCGCGCTCGTCGACGCGTCGACGGGTGCCATGCGCGTGGTGGCCCGCGACACGGGGAAGACCTTCGTCGAGATCAGTAACCCCCAGGACCCGGGTTCGTTCTACGTCACGAAGGACCTGAAGGATGCATTCTGGTGGAGCGAGCGTGACGGGTGGGGGCACCTGTATCGGTTCGACGCCGCCGGCGTAACGTCAGTGGTATCGAACGACGGCGACGGAGGCATGACGATCGCCCCGGCGCCCAAGGCGCAGCTGACCTCGGGTGCATGGCAGATCGGTCAGATCTCGTACGTGGACGAGACGAGGAAACAGGTCTACTTCACCGGGCGCGGCCGCGACGGCTTCCTGTACTACGCGAAGCTGTATCGGACGAACTACGACGGCACCGGCCTGACGGCGGTGACGCCCGAAGACGCGAACCACGTCATCTCGTTCAGTCCGAGCGGGAAGTACATCGTGGACACGTACTCGCGCATCGAAGCGCCGCCCGTGACGGTGCTGCGTTCCGCCGCGACCGGCAACGTCATCAAGAAGCTCGAGCAGGCCGACATCTCGCGGCTGACGGCGGTCGGCTGGAAGCCGGGCCAGGTCTTCACGGTGAAGGCGCGCGATGGCGTGACCGACATCTACGGCGTGCTGTATCTCCCGCCGAACCTGGATTCGACGAAGAAGTATCCGATCATCGACCACATCTATCCGGGCCCGCAGGTGGGATCGGTCGGGGCCTGGGGCTTCAAGAACGGTGGTGAGCAGTTCTCGCTCGCCGCGTTAGGCTTCGTCGTCATCCAGCTCGACCACCTCGGGACGCCGCTCCGCTCGAAGGTGTTCCACGACAACTACTACGGCAACTTCGGCGATAACGGCCTGCTCGATCACATCACCGCCATCAAGCAGCTCGGCGCGCGCTACAAGTTCATCGACGTCGACCGCGTCGGGATCTTCGGCCACTCGGGAGGCGGCTTCGCATCGACCGACGCGATCCTGCGATATCCGGAGTTCTTCAAGGTCGCCGTGTCGGGGGCGGGCAATCACGACAACCGGTCGTACAACATCTACTGGGCGGAGAAGTATCAGGGGCTCATGTCGAAGGACACGATCCGCAAGACCGACAACTTCGAGACGTCCGCGAACAAGACGATGGCGAAGAATCTTCAGGGTCATCTGATGCTGATGCACGGCGACATGGATGACAACGTCCATCCGGCGAACACCGTCCAGCTCATCGACGAGCTGGAGAAGGCGAACCGGACATTCGATCTCGTGTGGGCGCCTAACCGCAACCACGGACTGAACGAGCCGTACTTCATTCGCCGCCGGTGGGATTACTTCGTTCAGTATCTCATGGGGGTCACACCGCCGGACAATTACCTGATCGTGCCGCCGCCGGATTTCCGCCCCGGGATGCCTTTTAACCCTGACGCCGACGATCCGGATCCGGATGGGTGGCCGTATTGGAAGCCCTTCCGGCTTCCGAACCAGTAGGATGTCATCCCGAGCCTTTGTCATCCCGAGCCGACAGGCGAGGGATCCTCATCGTCCCGACCGAGAGCCCTCTTTCGGGACCCTGAGGATCCTTCGCTTCGCTCAGGATGACACAGAGCTTCGCTCGGAATGACAACGCTCTTCGAATCCGAGACTCAACCCAGAGCGAGCCATGCCGACTAATTCCAGGAGCCTGCGGGTAGTTACCGCCACCGCGCTCGTGACGTTAGGCACCGCCGGCGTTGCGGCGGCGCAGACATCGATCGACCGGTGGCTTATCCTGGGACCGGCGACGGCGCCGCTTCCGTTTGGCGCGGCGGTTAGCGACTCGGCGCGGCTCGACGCGCTGCGCCTCGCGACGGACAAGGGGTGGCCGTCGCAGGGGACGACGGTGACAATGCCGGGTGGGGCGACGCTGCGCTGGCAGGCCGGGAACGGCGCCACGACGAATGAGAGCGTCGTTTTCGCTGCCGCGTATGTGACGGCCGATCGTTGGACTCGCGCGTCGGTGCAGGTGACGGGGGGTGACGCCACGACCCGGCGCGTGTGGCTGGACGGCGCGCGCGCGGGGAGCACGCCGGTCGACCTGTCGCAGGGGAAGCATTTCCTTCTCGTGGAGCGCGTCGGCAGTGGGGCCGACGCCGGCGCGCCGCTGGTCGCGACCCTCACGCCGACGCGCGGTGGCGGCGTGTTGGCCACGTCGCTCGATCCCAAGCACGCGGCGACCTTCCGCGAGCTGCGCGATGTGGTGGCCTTCACCGGCGTGGCATTGAACGACGCTGGAACGCGGGCGGCGTACACGACGCGCCGCCAGGACGCGGTGCTCGACCGAAACGTGCAGGCGATGGAGATTCGCGAGGTCGCGACCGGACGACTGCTCGCGCAGATGCCGGGCGAGCCGTCGTCGCCGATATGGTCGCGGGATGGTGAGCGGCTGGCCTTTCTCTCGGCGTCCGAGCGTCGGGACCCGCCAACCCCGCCGACACGGGATCTCATGATGTGGGAAGCCAAGTCGGGCGGAGTGACGCGCGTTTTGGTGAACGAACCGGCCGGGAGGCTCATCGGATGGTCGCCCGACGGCGACTGGCTCTACTACACGGGGACCGCGCGGGCCGCGTCGCCGGACGCGTTCAAGGCCGGCGAGGCTCGGCGTCTGACCGAGGTGTGGCAGCGCTTCGCGACCTCACCGGACAAGGTGCATCTCTTCGCCGTGAACGTTAGGCAGGGAACGCGATACACCGTGGTCGGTGATTCGAGCTTCGGGGTCGCGGGTGCCGCGCTCAGCCCCGATGGCCAGCGGCTGGCCGTCTCGCGCAGCGCCTACGACAGCGGTACTCGGCCCTGGCTGCACGCCGAGGTGTGGGTCGTGGACGTGGCGACGCGGGCATCGAGGAAGCTCTTGTCGCTCGACCGGGAGGCGTTCAACGCGCCAGGCGCCTTCGCGTGGTCTCCCGACTCCAAGGCGCTGGCGTTCTGCGCGAGCGCGAAGGAAGTGCTGGAGGGTGAAGACTCCACGTTCTCGGTCTACGAGAACAACCTGTACGCCGTGAACGTCGCCCGTCCGGCGCTGGTGAACCTGAGCGACGGGTTCGTTCCGAACGTCGGCGGCGGGCTCGGATGCAGCCAGATCGTGTGGAATGCGGCGGACGGCAGGATCTACGTTCCGGTGGACGCCGGGGCGAAGACGTTGCCAGCCCGGACCAAGCGCGCCGTGACGTCGGCGGTGGACCGGACGACGCTGGAGGTCATGCGTGTTCCGGGCGAAGTGATGTCGGCTGCCGACGTCGCCGGCAGCTCCCTCGTCGCTTCGATGGAGGGACCGACGACACCACCCTCGCTCTATCGGATCGATCTGGCGACCGGTGCGTCGACTGCCCTCGCGCAGCCTAACGCCGGAGTCTTTGCGGCCGTCGACCTGCCGGCATGGAAGACCTGGAGCTTCAAGAACAGCCGTGGCGAGGACGTCGAGGCCTGGTATTGGACGCCGCCGGGCTTCGATTCGACGCAGACGTACCCGATGGTGGTGCATTACTACGGCGGCACCCTGCCGATGAAAAAGAACTTCGAAAATCGGTTGTTGTGGTTCGCGTCGAATGGTTACGTGGTGCTGTTCATGAATCCCGCCGGGACGCCCGGGTACGGGCAGAAGTTCGCGAACTATCACATCAATGACTGGGGCTTCCCCGCGGCGACCGACATCATCGAGGGGACGGAGCAGTTCACGAAGGCGCATCGGTACGTGGACACGGCGCGCGTGGGGAACTTCGGCCACTCCTACGGCGGGTTCATGACGATGCACCTGCACACGCGGACGAAGATCTTCCGCACCGGGATCGCGCTGGCCGGCATCAGCAACATCGCCGACTACTGGGGCGCGGGAAACACGGGCTACTCCTACACGGAGGGCACCTGCCCGGGGTGTTATCCGTGGAACCGGAAGGACGTGTACGTCGATCGGTCGCCACTGTTCCAGGCGGACAAGATCGCGGCGCCGCTGCTCCTCATCCACGGCACGGACGATACGAACGTGGTGCCGACCGAATCCGAGCAGATGTTCACGGCGCTCCGCATGCTCGGGCGTGAGGCGGAGCTCGTGCGGATCAAGGGAGAGAACCACGGGATCAACTCGAAGCCGAGCGTGGAACAGCTGCGCGATGCCATCATGCTCGACTGGTTCGACAAATACCTGAAAGGGCGACCGGACGCATGGGCTGCGAGGTGGAGCGACACGAAGCGTTAGGCGTCTTGTCATTTCCGAGCGGAGCGCCGAAGGCGCGGAGGCGAGGAATCGCGATCCTCCCGGTAGAGGGCCAACCCCTCTATCGGGAACCGCGCGATTCCTCGCTCCGCTCGGAATGACAACGCCGCATCCCAATTACGGAGATCGATGTGAGATTGCGAGGCATTCCTCTACTGTTGGCAGCCGTCGCCGCGGCGCCGTTCCGCGCGGTGGCCCAGGTGGACACCGAAGG
>JBKOYV010000237.1:0-6749 GCA_046725585.1 Gemmatimonadota bacterium
GCCGGACCAGAGCTCCAAAACCGCCGCCGAGCGCCCGCGAGCGACGTCGACCTCGCGTCGCGCACCGGCGAGGGTGGCACGGAGTGCCATCGAGCGCACTAGCCCGGCGGCGTCTGGAACGTACGGCAGCGTGGTGATGGCGGGCGACGTCAACGACTGGTCGAGCCAGCGTATTGCACGGGCCGTGTCGCCCCGTGCCAGAGCCAGACGTGCGAGCTGGTACCCGAACGATGGAGATATGGCCGGTGTCCGGTCGAGACCGCGCTCCCACTGCGACAGCCCGGCGCTGGCGCGAGCGCTGTCGCCGCGCGAGACTGCGTTCTGCAGCACGAGTAGGGGCACGGTCGTGAGCGAGCCATGCACCCGCTGCGGTCCCATCTCCGGATAGGCAAGCGCCCAGGCGTGGTAGGTGAGGGCGTCGTGAGTGGATTGGGCGGACTGCGGACTTTTCCATCCCGCGACCTGCCGGGTTATCTCCCGATCGAGTGCCAGGAGGCTGTCCGCCGGACCCCCAAAGGCTGCGAAGGCATGAAGGGCCTCAACCAGTTCGCGCAGCCGTATCGGAGCCTCGAGGCGTGACCCGTCCGGTCCAATTGGGATGTTCGGCGCGGCGCGCAGACGATGCAGACGTGCCGCGCGAAACACGCGCCCCCGCAATGCGGCCACGCCGGCGAGCTGGTGTGCGTCGAACGGGCTGAGGCCTTCGTCGGGCGTTTCGAGAAGCGTGTCGGCGAGCGCACGGGCGACTGCGATGTCTCCCAGCTTGAGTCGTATACGAACTTCCATCACGCCCAGCCGCAACGCGGCGCTCCGAGTTGCGGCAAAGGAGCGCGCGCGGCGGATGGCGTGGAGCGCCGAATGCTCGAGAGAGTCGCTCACCAGCTCCCCCGAGCGCTCGAGCAAGAGCGCCAGCTCTTCGTACGCAACCGGGCTGGCGGGTTGTGCGCGCACCCAGGACAGCGTTATCGCCCGCAGGATCCCTCGGTTGCGCGCGAGCGCGGCTTCAAATGCGGCCGACCGCTGGCCTGGAAGCACTTGCGCATCTTCTGTCACCGGGCGGGGCGTGAAACTCAGGGTTTCGGCGACCAACTCCGGAACCGCGAAGAACAGCGGCGGCCCGTCGCCGGCGAGCGGACGCCCGGCGCGCACGCGGCTGGCATCAGCGAAGAGCAACCGCGTGAGGCGCCCGCTCGGAAGCGCTTGTTGAAACGACGGTACCAGCGTCAGAGCTCGACGGTACGCGTTAACCGCCGCTTCGTAACTGCTGCGAAAACGCCAATGCGACGGACTGCGGGGATCCCGCAGCACGACGTCATCTCTTGCGTGGCATTCGGCAAACCCGAACCACGCAGCAAAACTCGCGGAGTCTCGATCGATGAGCGTCTTGTACTGGCGGCAGGCCTCCTGAAACGCTCCCGTCGTCAGGCGGTATTGCGCGTCGGCCAAAACGGCATCGGTGGGCGGGAGATTCGCCCGTCGCGCCCATGCTCGAGCACTGGCGGTGCGCCACTCGTCGGAGATCGTGTCGTTCATCCACCCGAGCGTCTGCGCGAGCGAAAAATGCGCCTCAGCGTACTCCGGGTCGTGCGCGACCGCCGATCGAAACTCGGTCGCCGCGCGAGGCAGGTCCCATGCTTCCAAAGCCGCCTCGCCGCGATCGAGGGCGAGCCACGCGGCACGGGAGTTGGTTGATCGGGCGAGAGGAGTCTGGACACGCCCTTCACGTGGAGCGAGCAGCCCGGACACCAGCTCAGCGAATTTCGGTGCGAGGTCCGCCTCAGTGACGGCGACGCGAACGACGTACTCTTCGGGCGGCGCTCTCGGACTGCGTGTGTCATACAGAACACCGCGAACGACCAATGTGTCGGTAATCTGCGAGACCTCCCCCCACACCAGGTGGCCCGCTCCGAGTTGCCTTGCAACGGCGATTGCAGCGCTGAGCGACATCGATCGTGTCGCCTTCTGATTGAGGAGCTCACGTACCCGCAACGGGTCAGTGATTCGGAGGTCGCGCCAGTGCCGCATGGCGTCGTACGCGAGCCGGCCGCACTGCGGCCCGTCGAGGAAAGGCGCGGTCTTGGCCGAAGAATGTTCGAATGGCAAGACGACGTAGAGTTCCGGGTCGATCGCGGTGCGTAACCTAACGAGACGGGGTAGCCCGGCCCAGGCAAGAGCAACCGCGACGACCGCACCCAACGCGTACAACGTGAAGCGTGGCACCACGGTCGGTCTCGGGCCAATGAATGGCGCTCGGTCCGTGAAGTCGGGTGACTTCAGTGCCGCCGCGAACTCCGCCGCGCTCTGGTATCGATCGGCTGGCGATTTTGCCAACGCACGTGCGATTGCGACTTCGGCTTGCGGCGTCACGTCGGGCCGCAGTGCTCGCAGTGCCGGAGGATCTTCGCGCAGGTGGCGGCTGATCATCGCCCTCGCGTTGGACGCGGCGAACGGATGCGTCCCTGCCAACATCTCGAAGCAGACGCATCCAAGCGAGTAGATATCGCTCGGCGGTCCCAACGCGGCCTCTCCAGCGCCCTGCTCCGGACTCATATATGCCGGCGTGCCGACTACGATGCCGCTTGCTGTGAGGCGCATCGCATTTGCGGCGTCGGAGTCGGTGCAGGCGATGCCGAAATCAGCGACGAACGCATGATCGCCGCTCAGAAGGATGTTCTCAGGCTTGATGTCGCGATGGATCACCCCGTGCGCGTGGGCGAAAGCCAGCGCATCAGCGACCTCCCTCGCAACGCGCAGGGCCTCACCGATCGGGAGGCGACCCACACGGGTAAGTCGTTCGCGCAACGACTCCCCTGCCACGTAGGACATCACGTAGTAGAGTTGGTCGTTCGCCTCCCCCGAATCGAGGATCGGGACAATGTGGGGGTGAACGAGCGTCGCGGCGATCTGGATTTCGCGGCGGAAACGCTCCGCGCCGACGATCGCGCCGATCTCCGCCCGCAGTACCTTCAGCGCCACTCGGCGCCCATGGCGCACGTCGTGGGCGAGATACACGGTGGCCATAGAGCCGCGTCCGATCTCGCGCTCGACGAGGTAACGGTCCTCGAGCACAGCGCGAAGCGGCGCGAGGAGATCAAGGGCGACTTGCTGCTCACGCCAGTCCAGCTGTGGCATGCGGCCAACGCTCGGGAGAGCGGATCACGAAATATTATCCGTGCCGGTCGCTTGTTGCCAGAGCGACGTAGCCGCAGGGCAGAGCAACGACATGACCGTTAGGACGGACGCGCGAAACGTCGACGGACATGTCCCTCGCCCATGTCTTCGAACCCGCGGCAGCGCTCCCAAGAATGAAGACCGTCGTACGCCCCGTACGGGCCAATGAGCTTGACCCCCGGGACGTTAGGGTTGAACAGCGAGTTCGATCCACCTTCATCCCGCGGACACGTCTCCGGAGTGTGCACTTGCCTGATGTGGAAGAGCACGCTGCCTTCTCATCGATGGTGAGCGCGCAGGCTGCGGCCAACAGACGCCAAGCTCACTCATCCTTCGAGCAAGGCACCACCCCGGAGCGCGTCATCCGCCCGCCGCCTTCTGGTCCCGCTAGGTCGGACGGAAGCCAGCGTACCGGAAGAAGAGCGTGTCCAGCCCGTTGGCCATCGCTCGCCTCTCGAGCCGGAATCCCAGCTTCATGAGAACGCGAACAGAGCGAACGTTGGGCGCGTCGGTGCTGGCGAGGACTTCTCGAAAGCCACCCCGCGTTAGGCCGAACGTGAGCAGCGCCGAGGCGAGCTCGGTTGCCAGCCCCTTTCCCCACTGCGGCTCCGCTACGCCAAAGAGCAACTCCAGTCTCGGCGGCTCATGGAAGAACCAGTACCCGCCGAAGCCAACGAGATCCGCCGCGGAGTGAAGCCGCGCCCCCCACAGTCCGTACCCGGCGGTCTCGAACAGTCGCATGCTCTCCGCCACCACTGCACTCGTGCGGTCCAGCGGGATGACCTCGTCATCCCAGAGATAGCGCCGCACGCCCGACGCGGTCCACAGGGCGTGAAGCGGTTCGGTGTCGACCGGGGCTAGTGGCCGTAGCTCGAGCCGGCTGGTGCGGAGGTCGCGGTCGCTCGTCGGGTCCATACGTGCACTATGCCGCCACGCGGAGATAGATCTCGATACTCGTCCTGACACCTAACCTAACGCCTCGGTCGAGTGGTCGGCTGGTGTAGTGTCGCGGCGCCCCAGTTAGACAGCGCCCCACGGACACACCGGCAGCGGTCCCTGGCGCCCGGCGTCGACGTGCGCGTGCTTTCATCTGTTCGTCCTCGAGTCGCGAACCCGCAACCCTCTCGCGTTTGACTTGAGGCCCAGCCTCCGCGATACTCTTACCAGCGCGCCTGACAGGGCGCCTCCCACCCGCGGCGAGGGAAGCATTCCCACCTGTCACAAGTCTGAAACGCGGTGCCGTGCACCTTCTTTCAGCCTGATTGCTCAGCGGGTACAGGCGTTTCGTGAAAGGAGGCGCTATGTCCGCTGCTCGAGAGCTGCCCGCACGTCCGTCGCTCGACTCTCTTCGCAAACAGGCCAAGAGACTCGCTCGCGACGCCGCCGCCGGAAACGGCGAAGCGATCGCCCGCGTCCACGCGCAGTTGCCGCGCGCCAAACTCCCACTCTCGAACCGCGACGCGCAGCTCGTCATCGCGCGCGAATACGGATTCGCCGGCTGGTCGGCTCTCACGGGCGAAGTGCAGAGGCGCGTGGGCGGTGGGCTCGAGTGGGCTGCCTCGCAGGCACGGGTTGCGATTCACAACGAGGACCACGAGCGACTGCGAACGTTGTTGGCGGAATACCCGGCGCTGGTCTCGTGGCGCGGCGAGAGCGATCAGACGCTGCTCGACTCCACCACGTCCTACGCCATGGACTGCTCGGACCCGGAGCGCGAGCGCACCTACACCCGACCCGTGGCCGCCGAGATGCTGATCGACGCGGGCGCGACCGTCGAGCGCAAGACCTGGGCGCACGTGATCAGAACGGGCGCGTCAGGAATGCTCCAGTTGCTCGCGCGAAAAAACGCGTTGCCGCGAACGCTGCCCGTTCTTGCCGCGCTTGGCGACGACGCGGCGGTTCGCGCGCGGCTGGAGGAATCGCGCGAGCGCGATGACGCCGAAGAAGACTCTAGTGAGCAGGTTGTCATCAGTCGCGCGCTCCTGACCGCGTGCCGGTTCAAGCACACCGATATCGCGCTGCATCTGCTCGAGCGCTCGATCGCGCTCGATCCGGAACTTGGCCGTCGCATCGATCGCTGGCAGAGCCGGCAGGCGTTCGTCGACTTCCTGATCCAGCATCCGGGCGGTCTGTGGCAGGAACCCGAGATGACGCCGTGGCAGACGTTCGTGGTTTTGCAGCTGTCAAACGCGCGCAACCACAACGATCCGCTCGGATTCCGTCGCTGGCTCGACGAAGAACCGTGGGTGCTCGATGCCCCGTTCATGCACGTCCAGACTGGGTTGATGCTGCCGGCGTGCTATGAGAAGAATCGCGAAGCATTCATCGTGGCGCTGCTGGAGCGCGATCCGGCGATCCTTCATGCCGACCCTCCGCCGCCGTCGTCCTGGCCGCTCATCGGCCAAGCGCTCTCGTACGGGAATGCGCACCTCGTTCCACTGCTGACGCGCATCTGGCCGCTACCGGACGACCTACCGTACGCGGCCGGCGTGGGCAACGCCGCCGCGGTCGCGCGTTGGTTCGACGCCGCCGGCAAGCCCGCCCTCGGGTCACTCGCGCATCACTACCCTCACAGCGATCCGCACTTCCCCCGTGCGGACCTCGGTTGGGGACCTCCGGCGACGCAGCAGACGCTCGACATTGCGCTCGCGTGGGCCGTTCTGAATCGGCACTTCGACATCGCCGAGTTCCTCCTTGCGCGCGGCGCCAACATCAACACCGACTGGGCGACGCACGAGCCGGCGAGCATTCTTCACGAGGCGGCGATTCAGGGGAACGATCCGGCCGTGAGATTTCTCATCGATCACGGTGCTGACTTGAACAAGGAGGACTACCGCTACCACTCGAACGCCGAAGGATGGGCGCGGTACGGATCACATGATGAGCGGATGGCGGACTTGTTGGCCGCGGCCGCCGCTGACCGCGCTCATGAGAAGGATTGAACCGACGACCGCTCGATTACGAATCGAGTGGTCTGAAGCGCGGGCTTCGGGCTCTCGCCAGGACTCGAACCCACAACCTATCGATTCAGGCTTGGTGGTTGGAGCGCACGCCTGATAAGCGTGAAGTCGGAGGTTCAGTGCGATGTGCGGGACGACTCGGACCGAAGGTCGGTCAGGCTTCGAGCACCAGAAAGTTGCACACGCTTCGTTGGCGCTCAAGACGCTCGACGGCCGATCGAGGCGATACTCACCAGAGAAGTCGGGGCTTCACGGGACCCTCCGAGTGTTCGCCATGTCGCGGTCTAACGCCCGAGTTCACTTGCGAGCGAATCAATAAGAGCGCGCGCATAGCCGCGCCATCCGAAGCTCGCTCGTCAAGTGCAACGATCGTTAGGCTGCTGGCGCATGGGGTGCGGGTGAGGGTCCCGCACCGGACTGAATGCGACCGACAATCTCGGCGCACGTATCCGCAGGAAGACGGCCCTCCGTGTAGACCGTGAACGTCGCCAGCTCATAGTTCGACGGATGCATGATAAAGTGCTTGTTGATATCGGGGTCGATAGCATGGAGCGACGGACGACGCTCACGCAACACATTCAGCGACGTGTTCAAGTTGGGACTAGGCAGAACGAGCAC
>JBKOYV010000319.1:0-4367 GCA_046725585.1 Gemmatimonadota bacterium
TTCGGGCACCCCGTGACGTAGAGGCGAATCCGCTCGCCGAACCCGGGGAGGCGGCGCTCCATCTCGGCGGCGAGACCGATGCTGAACCGCTTGGTCTCCGTGATCGCGAGCTTGCAGAACTCGGATCCCGTGCAGGAGAGCGTCCCGCGCTGGAACGCCGATCCCTCGAGTGGCAGGCCTAACGCTGCGCCGTCACGCGCGAGCGCGGACAGATGGGCGTCTGGAACGTTCAGCACGAGGACGTTCTGCATTGCCGTCGTTCGAATCGTCCCATCGCCGTGTCGCTCGGCGATGTCGGCGATGCCGCGCAACTGGTCCGGCGTGATGCGTCCCGAAACGACCGAAAATCCCGCGTACGACAGGCCATGTGCACGTTGCGAATGCACGCCGACGTGGTCGCGGATGCGCGCGTCCGGAACGGTTTCGTCGACCGCCGGTTCGAGTGTGTAGCCGATCCTCCGCTCGACTTCTCTCAAGAAGGACTCGGCGGTCCATCCATGATTGATGAACAAAAACTTCATCCGCGCCTTCGCGCGGTTGGCACGCAGCTCGTCGGAATCGCGGAAGATCGCGGCGATTGCCTTGACGACATCGAGCACCTGCTCGCGGTGAACGAACGCGTCGAGCTTGATGGAGAGATGCGGCCGAGTCGACAACCCACCGCCGACGCGTATGTGATAGCCAACGTCGCTTCCGCGGCGCACGGCCGTTACGCCGATGTCGTTGATCTCCGGGTACGTACACCAGTGCGCGCACCCGGTGACCGTGATCTTGAACTTCCGCGGCAGGTTGGCGAACTCGGGATTCCCATTCAGCGCGCGATCGATCTCGATGGCGAGCGGTGACGCGTCGATAATTTCGTCTCCGTCGACACCCGCGAGCGGACAACCAGTGACCGTCCGCGTGTTGTCCCCGCAGGCTCCCATGCTGGTCCACCCAACGGCTTCGAGCGCATCCCAGATCGTCGGGACATCTTCGATCCGCAGCCAGTGAAGCTGGAAGTTCTGACGGTTCGTGATGTCGATCGTGCCGCGCGCGTAGCGGTCGGCGAGGTCCGCGATCGTGCGCACCATCGCCGACGTGAGCGCCCCGTTCGGCGTGCGGACGCGCATCATGAAGTAGGGCACGGCATCGCCACGGGTCCCGCGGCCGTCGCCCTGGGTGTAGAGTCCCCACGCCCGGAAGCGCACGTTCAGGTCGTCCTCTGGAATGGACTCGAAGCCTTCGCGCGCATAACGCCGAATGTCATCGAGGATCGACCATGACGCGCGCTCTCGCTTGATGCGCTCGACGCGCTGGGCGGCCGTCTCCTTCACTGCACTGGTAGACTCGCTCATGTAGACTCTCGAATGAACCGCACCACGTCTCCGACTACGAGCGTCGCGGGCGAGGCGAGCTCCGCTTCAGCGACCAGCGCGCTAATCGTCCCGAGCGTGCCGACGACCGCTCGCTGCGTGGGAAGTGTGGCGCTCGCAATGACGGCAGCGGGCGTGTTGAATGACAGCCCCTGAGTCAGCAGCCGACATGCGACCTGTCGCACAGTGCCCAGCCCCATGAGCACCACGATGGTAGGCATACGAGCGATTGCGGCCCAATCGACGTCGGGCTCCGCGCCATTCTCCCCACGACCGGCCACGACGGCGAATGCCGACGCCGACCCGCGACGTGTGACCGACACGCCGACTGCGGCCGGCGCGGCGATCGCGGCGCTCACTCCGGGAATCACGCGGACACGGACGTTCGCCTCGCGAAGGGCGGCGTATTCTTCCCCTCCACGACCGAACACGAATGGATCGCCGCCTTTGAGTCGAACCACTCTCTGGCCACGCCGAGCGAGCCGTACGAGCAATCGGTTGATTGCCCCTTGGCGCTGGTCGCTGCCGTCACCCGCGCGCTTGCCGGCGTAGATCCGCCGCGCTGCCGCTGGCGCCTGAGCAACGAGTGCGGGATTCACGAGACGATCGTAGACCACGACGTCAGCACGCCGAAGCGCGCGAAGACCGCTTACCGTGATGAGGCCCGCCGCTCCGGGTCCCCCGCCGACGAGGTGGACGATGCCACGCCGACGCGTGCCGTCGAGCTGAGCGTTAGGCAGCGAGGGCGATGGTGATGCGTTGCGACCATTCTCCACCGCCCTGGCTGTGATCGCCGCAATTCGGGCGCGTGCCCCTTTTTCGTCTCCGCGCCGAAGGCGGCGCAGCACTGTGTCTGACGCGACGATCTCGTGCCAGAGCTTCGCTCGAGTGGCGTGATCGGGCACCGCTTCGGCGACATCCGGGCGCAGCGCGGCAAGCAGTGAAGCGAGCTCGCCGTACTCCGGGCCGACGCGCCGAGCGATCATGTCACGGAGGCGAACCGCGAGTGCCGGGCTTGCTCCGCCCGTCGAGACGGCAATGGTGACACTGCCTTGCCGATGAATCGCGGGCGCGATGAAGTGGCAATACGGAGCGTCGTCTACCGCGTTGAGCAGGACGCGTTGCTGTTCCGACTCGCGCCAGATCGCCGCATGGAGGCGTCGCTCTTCGGCGGTCTCGAGCGCAGCGATCGCGAGATGCGCGCCGGCGAGATCGCCGTCGCGGTATGGGCGTCGATGCAGCGAGATCGCGCCTTCCGACGCCAGCTGCTCGAGCTGTACGGTCGGTGCGCGCGCAATGACGGTCACGTGCGCGCCGGCGTCGCGGAGCCCGCTGACCTTCGCTTCGGCGAGCGGGCCACCGCCGATCACGACGGCCACACGGCCGCGGAGATCGAGGGAGACAGGGTAGTAATGCGCGCCGGTTGAGCTTCGCGCCTGCATTGAAGATCGTCGGAGACGAAAAACCCGGCGGTGTCGCCGCCGGTGCGGTGGTCACGCGTCTCGTTAGGGCCACGCGCAACATGGAGCGATTCGCGTCGTACGCCAAGGGAAAATGAGCCCGGCGGCCTATGCCGCTCACGCATTCTCGTCGTGCGCGACGTGCATGCCGGCGCGTGCAGGCCCGATGAGCTTCAGCTCCGGTGTCCGACTTTCATGACGGGCTGCGTTCTCATGGGTGTGGGACCGATCGGCGAGTGGCTGGCAGGTACGTCAGTTGGCGCCGCGACGTATCGTGTCCTCGATCCAGTTCTGAACACCGCGCGTGTCCAGTCGGTTGTTGTTGTTATGGCGGCGGCAGTCGAGGCCCCCATCGCTCACGTTGGCCGCGAGCACGTCGCCGTCGGTCGAGCTGCGATTGCGATTCAGAAAGATCCCGCCACCGGAGTCACCGGAGCAGACGTAGCTGGGGATCGACCAGAGCGCCCACGTCTCGTCGACAACTTTTCGCAGCGTCGAAATCCGTACGCGCCGTTTTCCGTCCCACACCGCCGTGTCCGGTGGTGTATTCCGAGCTCTCGGTGTCGTCGTGCCGTACCCCACAATGGTCGTTGGCGCTCCTTCGGACCGGTCGAGCGAGCCGGGCTCGGCGAAGCGCGCCGGCTTGATGCCGGACGGTGGGTGCGCGAGGAACACCAGTCCAACGTCGGCGATCCCCGGCTCGAGTGGCGCCACCAGGATTTCGTCGGTCGGGTCGCATTGCGGCGGCGGCGGACAGTGCGGCATCGATGGATGCGTCACCAATCGGACCACAGGAATCCAGGTTTTCGGATTCTTGACGTCGGTTGGACTGAAGCTCGCAAATATTCGGATCGACGGAGGCAGTGAGCCGAGTGCCTTCGCCGGAGCGGTGAAGTGACCTGCCGTCACCATCACGCGATCGCGAATCAGGGTGCCGCTGGCGAACCCGCGCAGCTCGACGGGCCTGCCGGCATCGTCGACACGCCAGACCATGATCACGCCGACGTTGGAATACCTGTTCTCGAGATCAACGGTGGCCTGAGCCGAGATTGTCGTTGATCCAGGCACCAGCGCGAACGTGCCGATGATCGCGGTCGTGACTGAGCGGCATGCGGAGCTCATGAGATGCGGAAGCCTAACGACTCCACGGCGGCTTCACGCGCACCGATCGCGCGTAGGTGATGAGCTGCCCGAGATGTTCGTGAAGGTCGCCGAACAGCAGAACGAGCCTCGGGAGCTGACGCTGTGTGACACGTGAAATGGCGGTGCCGCCTGCCAGTCGTGGAACCGTCAATGTGCGACGCGTCGATCGCCCAGGCAAGCCGAAGACATGCCCGTCGCGGCCGCTCACCGCTCGTTAGGGCTCCGGCTACAGTACCCGCTCGAGGAGGGTTCCACGAACCCCGATTTCCAGTTGAATGCCCGGTGGATGCGCGTGGTGCCATTCGATACCCAACTGTGCAGCGGCACTCAGTCGCGGGAGAATCAGGTCAGCAAGAAGTGGCTGGACGTCGTGCACCGTGTATAGCTGCACGCCAGTGACGTCGGGCCA
>JBKOYV010000084.1:0-3880 GCA_046725585.1 Gemmatimonadota bacterium
AGAGTAGAGACGTCACGGTTAGCATGACGTTGTTATTCATTTGGTACCCTCCCTGTCAGTCCTGTGTGAGCTTCGCGATGAGGCAGGTGATTGGTTGATGGAAGGCGTGTGCACGGCGGACAAGCGAGGGGGACACTGCTCGAAGCCGCCTGCTCTTTTGTTGGGCTTCATATGGCCTGTGACACGGCACTCAGCTCGTGGAAGCGTTAGGCGTCAACCCGGCCCATGGTCAGGCGGGCTCTGGAACCGCACGCGCCCGCAGGCCGTAGGGTGGGCATGCGCCGGATTCTTCTCCACGACCACGCCGCCCTCCCGCCCGCCGAGCGCACCGCCCTCACGACGGCGATCCAGGGCCTCCGGACGCTCGCGGACGTCCTCGCATGGGCAAAGAACCAGACCCCTCCGCGCTCGGTCGCGGAGATCGTCACCCAGGACGAGTACACGCATGACATCGTCCTGGAGGCGAACGGGCGACCCTACCTCGCGTTCGACACGACCTGACTCGGGGCTGTGACGGCGGTCGCCGTCTTCCCTACGCGACCCGACGCTCGCGGGCTCCTCGAGGCACGCCTTGCACGGGGATGGCGGCCCACGCTCTCCGCCTTGAAGGACGGGGCCCGAGTGCTCGGCTACGCGGCCTGCGTCGTCGTGCCCGCCCACGGCGAGCCCACTCGCCCTGACGCCTAACGTCCACTCCAGCGCGACGGGGTCGTGATTATCGCTGTCGCAGGGCGGGCATCGGGATCGGAACGTTCAAAGTCGTCGCCCCCGTGCCAACGCCATTCTCGCAGGTATTGGGCGGCACCGTCCCAACACCTCGAGTGGAGGGTCGTTCCGCAGCCCAGAACATGTAGCCGAGCATGCCCGGGGTGACCCCCGCTCCGTTGGGAAGCACGCCCTCCACGAAGCTGCGCGTCGCCGACTGCAGCGATTTGGCGTAGTTGACGCACTCGGGAAAGGGCTTGGTGCCTTCGGCGATGTACAGGCTGCCGGTAAACCTCGCCGGCGCGAGCGGCGGAATCGGCGGTGCATACTGCGACTTCCCATCAACGTGTTCCTGCCAGCTCGCCGCTGCCGCCGTGGCCGTCGGTTGCTTCGACGGGACCATGGCGTTGGCGTGATCGAGCACCGGCCGGTCGGTCCGGAGCCAGTCCGTCGTCGCCTTGGTCGTCAGGCCGATCAGCCAGCGATCTCCCGCCGCCAGGTCGATCGTCAGCCGGGCGGGATGACTCACGCCCGTCGAGTCATAGGGATGCACCGAGCGATAGGCGTCGATGAAAGCCTGCATCCCGATCGTGTCCGGCCGACGGTTCTCTTCGTAATCGATCTCGATCCCGACGCCCAGCGATGTGGCGACCTCCGCCGCGTTGAGCCCGAGCTGGGTTGCATTCTCGGCAAGCGCCTGATTCCAGGCGGACACGTACGTGATCCCGCCAATCGAGAGCATGACCCTGATGCCACGGGACTTGAAGTAGTTGATGATCGCCGGGGTCATCCCGCGCGGGATCCCGTTCAAGGTCTGGGCGTCGGTCGTCTTCTTGAGCAGACGGTAGGGATGTACGAAGCTCAGCACGACCAGATTGACCGACGGGCGGCCGTCACCCCGATCCACCAGCCAGTGGTTCATGTTGTCGAATTCGGTCAGGTTCCGCTCCGCGGCCCAGGTGCAGTAATCGTTGCCGCAGTGCCAGGAGCCGTAGACCTGAACCGACGTCGCGGTCGGGGCCGACCACGGCCGCCAGTGGAGATGACGTCGGGTCCGGTGGCACGACGTCGGTGCACCCGGTCCAGAGCATCGCGAGGACGAGCCAACCGACGGAGGGCACCCGCACTGGGAAGCTCCTTGCTATGAGAGAGCAGCACCGGATTCGGGAAACGGGCCACGATGATGCAGCCTGAGCTGTTCAAGCGCCAGAGATGGCTGGTCAGTTCCAGGCAGTCCTGCGCCAGCCACACTTGCACCCGTCTGGTAGACGTCTGGTGGCCCTCCACGTCGGCGCCGTACCGATGACACTCCAACTTCGGGTGTTAGGCGGAGCCGCTCAGCCGCTTCGAAGCCGCCACGTGGGAAGAGGCGTTGCGGTCCGGGCGCGTGGTTCCAATTTTGGCGGGATACTATGACGCGCCGAACGTCTTCGCCGTTAGGCACCCTGCTGGTCGTCGGCCTGGCGAGTGCATTGGCGGGGGCCTGCCAAGTCCTCACCGCGCAGGCGCTAGACTCGACCGGCATGCCGTCACTGGAACTCCTGGCGACGGAAGCCGGACGCGCCAGCCGCCGCCACCCGATCCGGACGGTGGCGCGCACGATCCTCTGCGAACCGGGTCATCCGCTCGTGGATAGCGCCTCGCTCGCGGTGTGCGCAGTTCTGGACTCGGCCAGAGGGGCGGCGATTACGGCGGCCTTTGCACGCGGCCTCGAGGTGCCCCTGGACGGGACAACCGAGAGTGACACCGCAGTCGACCTCCCCATCTGCCCGGCAGACCTCGACCGAGTGGCCGGGCCGCGCGTCCTTCTCGCCAGGATCACAGTACCGCTCGTCGGCGTGCGCGACGGGAAGTGGGAAGGACGGCTCACGGTGGAATTGCGCTGTCGGTCACCGGCCACCTCGGGCAGCGAAGGAATCAGGACGATGGGGAAGGAGTACCTCTATCAGTGGAATGGTCGCGCATGGGCGTTATACCAATACGCGTGGTGGCGCCGCGAGCGCTGACGTGCCAGCCGCACGCGAAGCGCAGTCACGCGCAATCGTTAGGCTTCAACTTACATCGTGAGAAGGCGAGCCTAGTGACAACACCAGGGATGATGTGGGCGGTCCTGCTCCTCGCGGGCGTCGGAGCGGCGGCGGCGCTCGCCGTCCGCGCGGTGGCCGCGCGGCGCTCACCCTGGCCGGCGCTCCTGGCTGTCTGGGCCGCACTCGCGGTCGCCGGTTACTTCGCCGCCGGTCGGCCGACCGCGGCGAAGTCAGGTCTCGTTGCCGCCACGCTGGCCCTCCCGATCGCAGTCGCCGGCCTCGCGGCGCGAGCCGAGCTCCGGGGCGGGCGCAGCACCCGGCGTGCAGGCGGCGTGGCATTCGCGCTCGGCGCCGTCGTCGCGGCGCTCACGCCAGTCGTCCAGTTGTTCCTGCTCTGCGCCCTGGCGGGCGACTGCCTTTAAGCGGAGCGGGTATTCACGAGTCGTTAGGCCGGACAGGAAACATTGATTGACGTCTGGCTATGTCGCAGGCGCGTCGAGATGCGGGGTGAAACGCGCGCGGCTGCCTGATGCGACATGGCCGGTTTCGGCGCTGGCCATCGTTTAACGGGAGTTGTGCCAGGGTACCCGACCGTGGGTACACGCATCTCCTCCCGTCGAGGCCACCATGAAACGGACTGCGCAATTGCTAGTTGCATCTGCGTTCGTTCTTGCTGGATGCAACGCGGACTCATCACTTCAGACGGACCACCTCGCGCACCAGAATGGTCTGACGCTGGCGAGCCTATCGCAGGCGGCGAACGCCCAAACTCTCAACGACCTGCGCCGCCTCACCGCATCGTTCCACGACGTCGACGCGGCGGAGGCAGCGCGCTACACGCTCTTCACGGCGCCCCCGCTGACCGCCGCAGACGGATGCATCTCCAGCGTATCCGAGGGCGGCATGGGCTACCACTACACTCGCGGAAACAACCTCGGTGACGACTCGGTCACCCTGCTCGACCCCGAGTTTCTCGTCTATGCCCCGAAGAACGGCCCTCGCAAAGACGGCGAAGCGAGAAGGAGACTGGCCGCGTTCGACTACTTCATCCCCTACAGCACCAAGTGGCCGGGCCCGACCGATCCGAACTTCAAGCGGGCGCCCACACTGCACGACTTCTCCACGATGAGCGATCTCCCCGACATCGC
>JBKOYV010000007.1:0-22907 GCA_046725585.1 Gemmatimonadota bacterium
CGCCGCAGCATGTCGCGCTCTTCGTCGCCAGGATCGCCCTTGGCCGATCGCTGCGTGTCACGCGCCGGCCGGAATCGTCGCAACGTCTCGCGCGCCCGCTGGAGCGCGCCGTTCACCGCGGCGACGCTCGACTCGAGCAGCTCCGCCGCTTCGCTCGCGGACCAATCCAGCACATCGCAGAGGATGAGCGCCGCGCGCTGTTTGGGCGGCAACAACTGCATCGCGACAACGAACGCGAGCTCGATCGTCTCCTTGCGAACGACCACGGTGTCGGGCTCACCATCACCCGTTGCCGCACGCTCGAGGAGCCGATCGGGATATGGCTGCAACCACGCGACGTGCGGGATGGCGGGCGTGTCGTCGCTCGGTGACCCGCGAGGGACGAGCTCGACGACCTGGCGCTCGTTCCGAGCGAGAAAGTCGAGGCAGGCGTTCGTGGCAATGCGATACAGCCACGCCCGGAAGGTTCCGCGGCCCTGGAACGTCTCGCGCTTCTGCCACGCCCGGAGCAACGTCTCCTGCACGAGATCTTCGGCATCCTCGAACGATGCCAGCATTCGATAGCAGTGCACGTGCAGCTCACGCCGGTACCGGCGTGTGAGCGTCGCGAAAGCGTCCTCGTCTCCCGCCGTGCCGGTGGAAGCAAGAACGCCCTCGTCCGTATCATGTGATCTTGCGTCAGATGTCATCGTAGTTTCCTCGCTCAGGCGACACTCATGTGACGGCCGGAGCGGGCTAAACTCATCGGGCCTGGAGCTCTGCCTTCATGAGGAACGTCGTTCGACGACAGACCGATTCGACATCCATAAAGTGATCGGCGATCCCGTTCCAGCGAAATGGTGGGTGCTCGGCGCCGTCGGGATCGGCACGCTCATGTCCGCGCTCGACGCCAGCGTCGTCAACACGATGCTCCCGATCATCTCCCGCGGCATGGGCGCGTCGGTCGCCACGATCGAATGGGTCGTCATCGCATATCTGCTCGTGGTGAGCGCCCTGCTGAGCGCCGAGCGTGGGCGCGCGCTCGGGCTTCAGGCGATGATGACGTACATCGGCCTCACCGTCGGCCCAGCGCTCGGCGGCTGGCTCACGAGCCGGTTCGGCTGGCGGTCGATCTTTTTCATCAACGTGCCAATCGGCCTGGCCGCCGCGGCGTTAGGCATGCGCGTCATCCCGCTCGCGCGGCGCGCGACCGCCGCTGGACGCACGGATGTTCGAGGCGGCGCACTGTTCGCCGGCGGTCTCACGGCGCTGCTCCTCGCGCTGAACCAGGGGCACGACTGGGGATGGAGCTCGCCCGCCGTGATCGCCCTGCTGGCGACGGCTGTCGTGCTGTCGGTGGCATTTATCCGGGTGGAGTCGCGAACGGCTAGCCCGATGCTCGACCTCGGGCTCTTCCGGAATCGCGTCTTCGCCGCGGCGACGGTCAGCGCGGTCCTCAACTACGTGTGCGCGTACTGCATCGTGTTCGTTCTGCCGTTCTACCTGATTCGTGGACGCGACTTCAGCCCCGAGCGCGCGGGGCTCGTGATGACGGCGCAGTCGGTCGTCATGGTGGTCGCGGCGCCGCTGAGCGGCACGCTGTCGGACCGCATCGGTTCGCGGCTGCTCAGCACGAGCGGGCTGCTGCTCATGGGCAGCGGCCTTCTCATGCTCGCAGGCCTTGGCCCGAGCTCTCCGCTGCGCTCGATCGTGTTTGCATTGGCGGTCGTCGGGCTCGGCGCCGGGCTCTTCACGTCGCCTAACAACAGCGCGCTCATGGGCTCCGCGCCGCGGGAACGACAGGGCGTAGCGGCGGCGGTCATGGCCACGGCCCGTAACCTGGGCATGGTGCTCGGCGTCGGCCTCGCAGGGGCGGTGTTCACGTCGGTGATGGCGAGCCTCGGCCCGGCGCCGGGCGCGCTGTTCGCCGCGGCCAGAGCGAGCTTCATCGCTGGCGCGATCGTGGCGGTGGTGGGTGCAGGCGTGTCGCTGATCCGCGGACGCGTAAGCGACGCGAGGTAAATGTTGCGTGATCCCTTGATTACGGTTTCGTTATTCGGGCATCGGGAGATGGACTTCCGGGAGATCGCGATTCACTGCTCATGTCTACCGTAAAGATCGGAATCGTCGGGTCGCGGTTTCAGGCCGATTGCATCGCGGCGTCGGTCAAGACGATCGCGGGAGAAGCCGAGGTCGTGGCGGTCGCATCGCCAACGCCGGGTAACGCCACCGCGTTCGCGGCGCGCCACGGAATTCCGCGCGCCTACACCGACTACCGCGAGCTGCTGCGTGACCCGCAAGTCGAGCTGATCGCGGTTGCCGCGCCGAACTCCCTGCACGCAAGGATCACCGTCGACGCCGCCAGGGCCGGCAAGCACGTCGTGTGCGAGAAGCCGCTCTGCATAACGCTGCAGGAAGCGGACGCCATGATCGACGCGTGCGCGAGAGCCGGCGTCCTCCTGCTCTACGGTGAGGAGCTGTTCTTCGCGCCGAAATACCTGAAGGCGAAGCAGATGGCCGACGAGGGCGCGTTCGGACGCGTTCACCTGGTGAAGCAGGCCGAGAAGCACTCGGGCCCTCACGCGGACTGGTTCTGGGATGTCGAGCAGTCAGGCGGCGGCGCCGTGATGGACCTCGGATGTCACGGCATCGCGTTCTGCTGGTGGTTCCTGGGCAAGCCCAAGGTGAAGTCCGTGTACTCGCAGATGTCGACCCAGGTGCATCACGGTCGCACGCAAGGGGAGGACGAGGCCATCACGATCGTCGAGTTCGAGGGTGGCGCGGTCGGCATGGTCGAGAGCAGCTGGAATCGGCCCGGCGGGATGGATGACAGCATCGAGGTTTTTGGCGACAAGGGCGAGACCTACGCCGACATGCTGATGGGCAACGCGCTTCCGACGTACTCAGAGGTGGGATTCGGCTACGCGGTGGAGAAGGCGGCCTCCACGAAGGGGTGGACGTATCCGGTGTTCGAGGAGCACTGGAACTACGGCTTTCCGCAGGAGATGCGGCACTTCGCGCGCTGCGTGCGCGGCACGGAGACGCCGATCTCGGACGGCGAAACGGGTCGCGTGGTGCTGGAGGTGCTGTACGCGGCGTACGCATCGGCGGGACTCGGCCGCAAGGTCGCGCTGCCGTTCCAGCCTCGCGGAATCGCCAAGCCGATTGATCTCTGGAAGAACCCGGAGCTAGCGCAGCCGGCTTCAATTTGACCCACGCATCCAGAACCGAGGGGTCGGACGCATGAGCGGCATGAGCGACATCCTCGCCATGCATCGCAGGCCGCTGATGGCCCCTCGCGCAAATGCGCTGAATGAAGGGAACAGCTTTTCGGGATGGTTAGTGTCCCGAGCGGCCGTTCCCTTTTTCATTCGGCTCGTGGTGAGGGGAGCTTCCCGGGCGAGCGGGATGCGAAGCATTTCTCTCATGGCCATACCCAGGAGCCGATCCGGTCGAATAGAGTCACCAGCCTCCCCGGCTGTTCAGCCGCTCGGCTGCATACTGCACCGCGTAGGCGTGCGCGTCCCGGACCTCCTCCGGCACTTCGATCCACACGCCGAGCGCGTCATCGTATTCGCCCGCGGCCTCCTCGCGCGCGCTCTCGACCGACGCGTGCCATGTGTCGCCGGCGAACGTCCAGTGCGCAGTGTAGCGGAACAGCATTGCTTCCCCGCCGGCGTCGCCGATCAGGAGGATCACGTCGGGCGCGGGAAGCATCTGCGACGGGTCCATCGGGAACCCGGCGGTCTGCGTCACGCGCCGCTCGCCGGCGAGCAGTCCCACGAGTGCCAGCGAGCGTGTTCGGTTGGATTGGGTCATCGGAAGATCACTGAAGAGGGTGAAATACCGACAGCGCGAACTGCGAACGGGCGTTCGGCAGCTCGCGCTCGTTAGCGTTCAGCCGGCCCACGGGAGCGTGCTCCGAGCGACGTCGGCGCGCCCACGCAGGACATGGAAAAGCAGAGTCCCGACGCAAAACCCGGCGAGCATCGTCGCGGTGCCCGCTATCAGGAACGACTCGAGCACAATCGCGGTCGTGCGAAAGCCCAGCGTCAGCGCGGCCGCGATCGCGAGACAGAACGACCCGCCGAGGAACTGGGAGAATCTGCGGGGCGCTGGCGACGGCGTTAGGGTAATACCGCTGGAGCGGGCTAGCCTCCGGTTGTACAGCGCGTCGAACGGGTTGAGGCGCGGAGCCATCATGCACCACCAGAGTATCGCGCCGAGAGCGAAGAACATTGCTGGCAGCTGCAGGGCGGACGCGGTCACAAACGCGAGACCGAGGAGCCGCGGCTGAAACAGAATCGCCGAGTATTCGCGGTCACACGTCTCGGCGGCAGGCTCGGCGAACCCCTGCTGCACGATGAAATTGCGCTTGATGCGAGAAGCGCGAGACAGGTATGGCGCCGGTTGCGCCTTGGCATAGGTAGTCACGGGACCTCCCAGAACTATTCAGGGTTCAGCTCGAGCCTAACGCCGGCGGAGCTATTTGAATCGGAAGTTGACCATGTGCTCCGTACCGTCCATGAGTCTCACGGTCAGTTGCCGGCACGTTCCGACCCAATTCTTGTCGGTCGTCCAGTTGTAGGTGTACGTGCCGTTCTTGGCATATGTCAGGTTGCCAGCCGTGTCGGTGTGGAGCGCATCAACCGCCTCGGCTCCCGTGAGGCAGCTGATCGCCACCGATGTCGGAGATCCCGATGCCAGGATCGCGAGCCCGCGGTTGCCGCCGAGGCTGAACTTCACCGCGGTCGAGTAACCCGCCCTCGCCGCGTTCAGTGCCGGCGGAGCGTTGAGACCGAAGAAGCCGGTGAAGGCGTAGATCACAGTGTAGAAAGCGCTGCTGGCCGACGTGTTATTGGCGCTGTCGGTCGCGGTGCAGCTGACGGACTTTAAGCCGACCGAGCTCGTGATCACCGACGCGCACGACTGGGAGGCGACGCCCGAGAGCGCGTCCGTCGCGTTAGGTGACGCGGTGGCCGAGCCGTTCAGCAGCACCCGGTTGGGCGACACCGTGGGTTCGAGCGCCGGCGGTGTCTTGTCGATCGAGATGGGGACGCCGTCGAAGCCGTCGTACCGCGTCGTGTTGACGTTGCCCGCCTTGTCGACGCAGGTGCCCACGAATGCCTGATTCCGACCTTCCGTAGACACGATCGCCGTCGGCCACGCGTCCACTGCACCGGATTCAAAGTCGAGCTCTTGGCAGTACCACTTGACCGATACGTCGGTGTTCCACCAACCCGGGGCGCTCGGAGGTGTCGAGTAGAACAGAGGAATATTCGGACGTGGCCCGAGGTCGTCGATCTTGAACGTCGCGGTCTGGGACGTTGTCCCGCCTGCGCTGGTGGCGGTACAGTCGACTGTGTACTGACCCCAAGCGCCAGTATCGAATGAAATGCAGGTCCCCTCAGGAATCGCGACGGGGGACTCGGGGTCCGTCACCGACCAGGCGATGGCCACGCTGTCGGTGTACCAGTTGTCCTGTCCCAACGTCCCGGAGAGCGCATAGGTGATTACCGGTGGGGTGGTGTCGACCCCGGACACTTCCGTGAGCTGAGCGGTCGTGGGCGGAAGGGCAGTCGGTGGTGTGGTATCCCGGCAGCCAATCAAGGCGCTCGTCGTGAGCGACATGACAGCAAATGGAGTGAAGCGGTGACGCGTCATAAAGCCTCCGAAGTCGGGCCCCGAGCGTGATCGGGGCCGCGGTGATTTCAGGTGACTCTATCGCGGTTTGCCGGCAGGTACTGACCAGTGAGGTTGCGACTTCAGACGACTCGCGTTGCACGCAACCTGGCTGTCGTCCGGCGCAACGTGGGTTTCACACACGCAATCCCAGACGCGACCACGCGCGGCCGAGGTCTTTTCGATTCCCGATTCCCGATTCCCGATTCCCGCGTCAAGGTGCTACATGAGCAGCCGGCCGACCTCTGCCACCAACTGCTCGCCCGTAAATGGCCGGGCGAGGAACCGGATCGATGCCCGCGGCGGCAGCACCTGACGTGGCATGTCGTCGACGATCACGATCGCGCGCAGCCCTAACGACGCGACGACCTCGCTCTCGCGAGCGTCCACGACGAGAAGCTCCGGCGACTCGTGCGCCGCGACGGCGAGCGCGTCGTTGACGCTCGCCGTCTCGAGCACCCGCAGGTCCGCGCGGTCGCCCAGGCATTCGCGCACGTAACAACGGAGATCGGCCTCGGCCGCGACTACGAGCACCGTCAGGGCTGCCGGCTCGTCAGTCGGCGCAGGAGACACCGGTGCCGGCGCGGCCTGATCGGAGAGAATCGCCACCTCCAACCGCACCCCCGCCGAGGGAGCAGGAGGCAGTGGCGGTTGCCCACCACCCCCACTTTTGTCGCTCTTCTCCCTCGGCGTGTTCATGACCGCTGATCCTACTTCGCGAACTGGAAGTTGAGCGTGCGCTCCGTGCCGTCGACGAGCTTCACGGTGAGTTGGCGGCAGGTGCCAGCCCACGACTTCTCGGTCTTCCAATCGTAGGTGTAGGTGTCGGTCCGGGCGTTGTACGACAGGCTGCTCGCGGCGACTGCAGGAGCCTTGAGCGACGTGGCAGCCGCGGTCGATGCGCCGCAGCTCATCGCTTGCGACGTCGGTGATCCGGCCGCCAGGATCGCGAGGCCGCGATCGCCGCCGAGACTGAACTTCACCTGAATCGAGCCGCCGGTCTTTGCCGGGTTCAGCGCAGGCGCCGGGTTGAGTCCGACGAAGCCGGTGAATGGCCAGGCGACGATGTAGTCGACGAGCTGAAAGGTCTCGTTGCCAGCTTTGTCGAGCGCGAAGCAGCTGAGGGACTTGCGGCCGACCGAGCTCGTTTCCACGGGACGGCACCCTGCGGAGCCGACGCCCGAGAGCGCGTCACTCGCGTTAGGCGACACGGTGGCCGTGCCGCCGAGCACTACTGGGTTGGGCGACACCGTTGGCGCTATTGTCGGCGCCGTCTTGTCGATATTGATCGAGCCGGACACCTGATCCCGGCCGATGTTGCCGGCCTTGTCACGACAGGTCGCCACGAGTTCCTGATTCACACCTTCGGTGGACAGGGTCTGCGTTGAAGAGCTTTCCACGACGCCGGATTCGTAATCGGGTTCCCAGCACGCCCACCTTGCCGAGACGTCGGTGTTGAACCACCCCGGCGCACTCTGAGCGGTTGAAATGAAGGACTCTCTGGGTCTCGGCGGGAAGGCGTCGATTCGGACATTCACATCGATGGTGCTCGTCCCGCCGGCATTCGTGGTACTGCAAAGGATCCCGTTCCTCGCAGTAGTCCACCCCGGCGTGGTCAGCGCCACCGAGGGACAGTCGTCGGCACGAACGGGGGATTCGGGATCGTTGATCGCGAAGTCGATGATCACAGGCTCGGTTACGTACCAGCCGTTCTGCCCTAACGTCCCGCCGCTGACCGAGTAGGTGATCACGGGGGGCGTTGTGTCGACGACCATTACAGGCGGTTCCTCGGGTGGCGGAGTGGTGGTGTCCCGTGTGGTGGTGTCTCGGACTTCCTCGAGCTGAGCGGTGGTGGGACGCGCGGTTGCGGTGGGTGGTGTAGCATCTTCGCAGCCAGTCAACGCGCTCGCCGCGAGCCACGTGACGACTAGATGAGCAAAGGGGCGATGCATCTTAGAGCCTCCGAGTTGGGCGCCGCTCGAGAGCGGGCGCCGCGGTGTTTCGGGAGACTCTATCGCGCGGTACTCAGAGTACTGAGCAGCCGGGTTGCGACTTCAGACGACGAGCGTTGCACGCAACGTGAGTGTCGTCGCGCGCAACGATGGTGGCGTCGGGATCAGCGTGCGACGACCATTCGGTTCCGGTACGTCGCGGGCGTGACGCCGTACACTTCCTGGAAGCAGCGACAGAAGTACGACAGGCTGTTGAAGCCCACCGCGTACGCCACGTCGGTCACCGTCCCGGATTCTTCGGTGAGAAGCCGCGCCCCTTCCTCCAGCCGCAGCCGGCGGATCAGATCCGACGGTGGCTCGCCGAAGACCTGTCGCACGCGGCGGAAGAGATGCGAGCGGTCCTGCGCGACCGCATCCGCAAGCTCGCCAACGCCGAAATCGGGGTCGCTAAGGCGGCGCTGGATCGCGTCGCGCACGCGCGCGACATAGTCCTGGTCCGCGGGCGCGAAGCCGGCCGACGGAGCGCGA
This sequence comes from Gemmatimonadota bacterium, assembly GCA_046725585.1. Lineage (GTDB taxonomy): Bacteria > Gemmatimonadota > Gemmatimonadetes > Gemmatimonadales > Gemmatimonadaceae > JAJKIV01. The sequence continues at coordinate 8,142 of JBKOYV010000007.1, forward strand.
AACTCCACCGACGCACTCGAGAATCGCTCGCGGAGTCGACGCCGCGACGCGATGAGATTCCGCACCCGCACGTCGAGCTCGCGCATCTCGAACGGCTTCACCATGTACTCGTCAGCGCCGCGCTCGAGTCCCTCGATGCGCTGCTCGTCCTCCGCGCGCGCCGTGAGCAGGATGATCGCCAGGAAATCCGTCTCGGCGCTCTCGCGAAGCACGCGCACCAGCTCGTGCCCGTCGGTGCCGGGCATCATGACGTCCGAGATCACGACGTCCGGCAGGTGCCGGCGCGCGAGCGCGATACCCTCGGCGCCGTCCTCGGCTTCGAGCACGCGGAAGTGCGCGGTGAAGTGATCGCGGATATACTCGCGCAGGTCGGCGCTGTCATCCACGACCAGGAGTGTCGGGACGTCCTCGGCGCGACCGTCGTCGCGCGCCGAGGGCTCGGCCGAGCTTCCCGATTGCTCGGCCGTCACGGCCGTCGCGAGCGAGGCGGCGTTCGGAACGCCGGCGTCCTCAGGGATCGGCTTCGTTTCGGCAAGGTCGCGGGATGGAATGGTCGCCGTGAAGGTCGTCCCGCCACTTCCACTCTCCACCGTGATAGTTCCGCCGTGCAGCTCCACGAGCTCTTTCACGAGTGAGAGTCCGATGCCCGTCCCCAGATGCGCGCGGGTCGTCGACTCATCGACCTGGTAGAATCGCTCGAACACGTGCGGGAGCTGATCCGGGGGAATGCCGGGGCCCGAATCCTTCACCAGGAGCCGCGCTGCATCGCCGTCCCTGGAGAGCACGACGTCCACGGTTCCGGCGGCCGGCGTGAACTTGATGGCGTTCGAGACGAGGTTCGTCAGGACCTTCTCCACGGCGTCGGCGTCGAACGCGCCGTCCAGGGAGTCCGGGGTATGGGTCGTTAGGCGAATGCCCTTGCGCTCTGCGACCGGCGCGAACGCGGCGACCACGCCACGGGTGAATGGAGTGAGGTCGAGTGGGCGCGGCGTCAGCCGCATCGCCCCGGCCTCGAGCTTCGCGACGTCGAGGATCTGGTTCACGAGCCGGAGCAGGCGGCGGGCGTTCCGGAGCGCGATGTCGAGCCGGCGCTCGGCCCGCGGGTTGCCGGCGGCATCCGCACGCAGATCCTCCAGCGGCCCGATGGTGAGGGTGAGCGGGGTGCGGAACTCGTGGCTCACGTTGGCGAAGAAGCGCGTCTTCGCATGGTCGAGCGATTGGAGCTGTGCGTTCCGCTCGGCGAGCTCGTGCTCGCGCTCGCGTAACGCAGCGGTTCGTTCGTGGACCACGTCTTCCAGCTCGAGGGCGTGCGCGCGCAGGCGGGCCTCGCGGAACCGGAAGGCGGCCAGGACGAGGATGCCTAACGCGGCAACGGTCGACCAGCGAAAGCCTGCCGTCTCCCAAAAACGCGGGAGGACGCGGAGGGCCAGCACCGTTCCCGGCTCGTGCCACCCGCCCGCCGCGTCGCTCGCCTCGACGCGGAAGGTGTACCGGCCCGGCGGCAGCTTCGTGTAGAACGCCGTGCGCCGACTTCCGGCATCGACCCAACCGACGTCGTACCGATCCAGGCGATACCGGAATCGCACGTTTGCCGGCTCGAGGAACGTGAGCGCGGTGTACTCGATCTGCACGTCTCGCTGGGCGGCGCCGAGGGCAATCGAGTCGCGTTCCGGACGAAGCGCGCTGCCACCCGCCACGACTTGCTCCACCACCAGCGGTGGCGCGACACGGTCGCCGCTCACCTTCGCCGGATCGACCACGACGACGCCATCCTGCGTCGGGAACCAGAGCCGTCCGTCGAGTCCCTTTGCTCCCGCCGGCTGCACCCCGCCGTTTCCCTCGCGGTTGCGCATGCCGTCGCGCTCCGAGTAGGCCGTCGAGTGGATCGTGGAGATACGCCCGTCGGCGAATGCGTTCAGCTCGGAGCGGGCCACCCAGAAGATCCCGCGGTTGGTGTTCATCCACAGCCGACCGAACTGGTCCTCGAGAATCTGGTGGATGACTTCATCGAAGAGCCCATCCGTCGTCGTGATGCGAACGCTTGGCGCGCGCTTGGGCGTCGTCGCGGCGCGCGCCTCGCCCCACGCGCGGGGATCGAGCCGTGCCAGCCCTCGCCCCTCGGTGCCGACCCACAGCCACCCATCGGCGTCCACGTAGAGTGAGCGGATCAAGTCGCTCGGGAGCCCGTCGGCGCGCGTGACCGGTGTGAACGTTCCCTCGCGGTAGCGCGCGAGCCCGCCGCCGTTCGTGCCCATCCAGAGCGCGCCGTCGCGCGTGCTCGCGAACGCCCGGACTGTGGCGTTAGGTGCACCCGACGACGGAGGCAGATGCGTCCAGCTCCGCCCGTCGTAGCGAAACAGGCCGCCGACCGCACCGGCCCAGATCCGGCCGTCCCGGTCGCCGTAGAGGGCGTAGACCACGCTCGAGCGCAAGTCGGAGGACCCTTCGGCACGGCAGGTCATGGTCGACGGCGCGCACGCATACACGCCTCCTTGTCCTCCACCCGCGCCGATCCAGAGGGTTCCCGCCGCGTCCTCGTAGAAGGTATTGCTAACGGACGGCCAATCCCTGCCTAACGCGACAACCCGGCCGGTCACCGGATCGAGACGGTCCGCCCCTCCCTTTCCCCAGTTGCCGAGCCAGACGGCGCCGGAGCGGTCCACGTACGTCGCATAGATGTTCGGGTCCGCCACGCCCTCCGCCACGCTGTAGGTCGTGAACAGCGCGCGCTTGAGGCGGTGCAACCCCCCGGCGTCGGTGCCGAGCCAGACGCTCCCTTCACGGTCGAAGAGCGCGGCCGATACCATGCGTCGTTCGGGCAGCGTGAACACCAGCCGGCCGTCGCGAAACACGTTCTGCCCCACCACGTTCCAGACCGCCTGTGAATCCGCCCAGAGCCGCAGGCCGCCGAGGTTGGCCGTGTCTCGACGGACCATCGTTGCGGTGCCGGCATCGATGTGGTACACGGTGGACGCCACCTGGGCGAACAACGCTCCCGTTGCGGGCACCTGCACGAGTGTGGTGATGCCGAGGGTCGTTGGGATGAGTCGCACGTTAGGCAGCTTGACTGGCGCAAGGCGGTCTCGCCATGACCAGAGCGTGCGGATTCCCGCGATCCAGAGTGAGCCCGCCGCATCCTCGTACATCCCAACGACGGTGTCGGCGACGAGTGCTGAATCAGCGATTGTCCTCGTCACCTGACCGTCGCCCGTGATTCTGAAGGCCCCGGCGGCGTAGGTGCCGACCCAGAGGCTGCCGTCCCGTCGCTGCACGACGGAGCTGACCGGCGCGTCGAGCGTTCCGCGCCCCACCCGTACGAGACGACGCCCAAGCACCGACCACAGCCCTTGCATCTCCCCCACCCACACGGTACCGGCGGAGTCGACGAGGAGCTGGACATCGCCCTCAGCCAAATGCGCGTTATCGAAGGGGTAGTTGGTGAACGTACCGTCACGGAAGCGAATGACGTGACCCTGCTCGGTCACGAGCCAGAGCGAGCCGTCCCGCCCCTCCTTCAACTTGACGATCCGATTGCTGGGCAGCTCCTCGGACTTGGCGGAGTTGAAGACGGTGAAGCGCACGCCGTCGAAGCGCACCAAGCCGTCCCACGTCGCGGCCCAGATGTAGCCGGTGCGGTCCTGGATGATCGCGTTGATCGAGTTGACGGGCAGCCCGTCCCTCACGGTCCACGACTCGTGCACCCAGGATCGATCGCGCGCATCATTCGCCGGCGACGTCGCGCTGGCGCGTTGGGACAGCGCGTTAGGCGGCGTCAGGGCGAGCACGATCGCCAGCCTCGCGATGCGGACACGATACGCGATCCGAGGCGTCGAGTCGTGGACGAGCTGGCGATACCAGCCAACGAGTAGCCGCACGGCTGTCCTGCGCGAATGGCTCCGGCGAGCCGCTACACGAGCTTGCAGTGAAGCGGCTCACCCTGGATTGCCCTACACCATGGGAGGTACGATCCGCGACTACAAGCTCATGTGCTGCATGGCGCCGGCCGGGTTCGAGCCAGGCTGGGGCACGATGCGGATGTAGGGCTTCGGTTCCTTCCATCCATTGGGATAGATCTTCCTGGCTTCCTCGTTGCTCACGGAGCCCGCGATGATCACGTCCTCGCCCTGATGCCACTGCACCGGCGTCGAGACCCGATGTTTGGTGGTGAGCTGGAGCGAGTCGAGAACGCGGAGCACCTCGTCGAGATTCCGGCCGGTGCTCATCGGGTACGCGATCGACAGCTTGACCTTCTTGTCCGGGCCGATGATGTAGACGTTCCGGACGGTCTGGTTGTCGGCTGCCGAGCGACCGTCAGCCGTGTCTCCGGCTGAATTCGGGAGCATGTCGTAGAGCTTGGAGACCGAGAGCGTCGGGTCGCCGATCAACGGGTAGTTCACCGGCGCACCCTGAATGTCTGCGATGTCCTTCGACCACTTCCGGTGATTCTCGACGGGGTCGACCGACAGGGCGATGACCTTGGCGCCGCGCTTCTCGAACTCCGGCTGGAGCTTGGCCAGGTACCCGAGCTCGGTGCTGCACACGGGTGTGAAGTCCTTGGGGTGTGAGAAGAAAACCCCCCAGGCGTCGCCCAGCCACTCGTGGAAGGCGATCGGGCCCTGGGTCGTGTCGGCCGTGAAGTCTGGCGCGGCGTCGCCGATTCGTAACGACATGGAGTTGCCTCCGTGGAAATGTGGGTGGTGTCTTCGAGGCTTTGTGGGCCGCGGTGATGCGGGGAGACTTTATCGCTTCCGGCCCGAAGGCACTGAGCAGCCGCGTTGCGACTTCAGACCACCGACGTTGCACGCAACCGGCGTAGCGTCCGGCGCAACGTCAGTGGTGGGGTCCAGGCGCTACCGTATCGTGGTCAGCGGTTCAGCAGCTCGCCGACTTCCGCCAACAGCCCCTCCGCCGTGAACGGACGGGCCAGCAGGCGGCGCCGCGTTCCCACACCGGGCGCACCGTGCGGCACGTCGTCGACGATGACGATGGCGAGAAGCTGCGGGAGTGCTACGACTACGTTACTCTCCGGTTCGTCCACGACGAGGAGCGCCGGGGAGCAATGCGCCGCGAGCGTGACCGCGGCGATGGCTGTTTCCGCGTCCAGGACGCGCAGGTCCGTGCGCTCGCGCAGACATTCACGGACGTAGCGCCGGACGTCCGCCTCGGCGGCGACGACGAGCACCGTTAGGCACATCCGCTCGTCGCGCGCCGCCGGAGGGGCTGGCGCGGGCGCGGCCTGGTCGGCGTCGAGGAACGCGACCTCCAACCGCACCCTCGGCGAAGGAGAGGTCGGGGAAGGGGGAGGGGGCGACATGCCATCCTCACGCCCGTCACCGTCCTTCCTCGGGGGGTTCATCGAAGTCCGTCCCGCTCATCACTTCATGCCGATGCCGTGGGGGCGCGCAGGCCCGGTCGAGAACGCGGTGTTGAAGTCGATCACCCGAAACGCCGGATCCACCGTTAGGCTCTTCTCCCCCACGTCGAGCACGTGCACCTTGTGGTCGCCCTCCGCATGGACCTTCCCGAAGTCATCCTGGTTGAGGAAATAATCCGTCACCACGAGCCGCTTGTCGTCATGCGTGAGGTGGACGGAGTGCGGGCCCGCGCCCATCCCGAAGCTCACCACGGAGAGCTGCGTGAAGCGCTTCGGATTCGAGATGTCGAGCATCCCGACCTGACCCGCCATGAACGTGGCGAAAATGAGGCGTCGCCCACCCTTCGGAACTGCCAACAGCCCCGCCATTCCGCCGCGCACCGGCGTTGCTACGTGCGGCGTGATGTCCTCCTCGAGGTCGAACGCCTCCTCGTAGCTGCCATCGGTCGGGTCCACCGAGTACATACGACCGGTGAACATATTGACCGTGACGGCGCGCCCGTTTCGGTCGCCGGGGATGAGCTTCACGTCCATGGTCCCGGCGTTGTCGGGGAGGAAGACCGACCGCGTGATGCTGCGATTCTGGAGATCCCAGAAACGGAGTGAGCTCCTCAGCTCGATGCCGCCCAGGATCACATTCAGCGTCGTCACGGGATTCACGAAATCAGCCGTGACGAGCAGGTTCCGCGAGAAGTCGACGTCGATGCCGTGCGGATTGAACCCTCCGTCCGCCGGTTGCAGGGATGGGTGTTCGGCGACGAGGTTCAGGTCCTTGTCGAACTCCACGACGCGCCCTCCTGGTCCCCCCGACGCCGATCCCATGTTGGTGACGAGAAATCCTCCGCCGGGTAGCGCCAGAAAGTCGTCGGTGATGCTCGAGTTGGGCGCTCGCGTCGAGCGCAGGAACTTCGGGTTCCGGGCGTCGGTGATGTCGAAGAAGAAGATGTCGTTCTGACCCTTGAGCACGCTCAGGAGACCACCGCAGGCGAGAATCGTCTGGTCGGCCGACGTGTGACAGTGATGCGGCTCGTTGCCGAAGTTGCCGGGCGGTGGGAGGGCCACGGTCCGAAGCACCTGGCCGTAGTTGGGCGACTTTCGATCGAAGTCGATGACCGCGAGGAAGTCGGGCGACCCGCCATCCTGGTCGCTCGCCCAGATGTAGAGCGTCGTCGCTTCCTTGCTGTGATCACCGTGGCCGTTCTGGTCGCGATCGACCGAGACCTCGGTCGGCAGCACACCGTCGCCAGGCGATGCAACATCCGGCGTTGGTCCACATCCCGTGCCGACCACGACCGCCGCCATCCATATGATGATTCCCCCATTCGCGCGCATGACCGCCTCCAGCCGTCGAAGAACGAGAACAGTCCCTGAACACAGGCGACTGTATCGGGTTCTTCGGGCGAGACTGAGCCGGTGCGTTGCAGCTTTAGGTCATGAGCGTTGCACGCAACGTGGGTGTCGTCCGGCGCAACATATAGGCTGTCATTCCGAGCGAAGCGAGGAATCCTCGGCCTCCCGAGCGAGGGCCCTTTAACGGGATAATGAGGATTCCTCGCCTGACGGCTCGGAATGACAACGTCAATCGCTTGGGATAGATGCTCGGGTCCGGTAGGTCGCTGGCGTCACGCCGTACACTTCCTGGAAGCGGCGGCAGAAGTGCGACAGGCTGTTGAATCCTACAGCGTATGCCACGTCGGTCACCGTCGCCGACCCCTCGGTGAGGAGCCGCTCGCCTTCCTCCAGCCGCATTGAATAGATGAGGTTCGACGGCGATTCGCTGAAGAGCTGCTTGATGCGGCGGAACAGATGCGACCGGTCCTGCGACAGCGCGTCCGCCAGCTCGCCGACGCCGAAGTCGGGATCGGCGAGGCCCTTCTGGATCGCATCTCGCACTCGCGCGACGTACATCTGGTCGGCGGGCGCGACGCCGGACCCGACGGCGGGCACCTCCACCGGGGGCGGACTCGAGAACCGTTCGCGCAGCCGGCGCCGCGAGAGAATGAGGTTGCGCACACGCACGTCGAGCTCGCGCATCTCGAACGGCTTGACGATGTATTCATCCGCACCACGCTCGAGTCCCTCCAGCCGCTGCTCATCCGCCGCCTGCGCGGTGAGCAGGATGATCGAGAGGAAGTCCGTCTCGGCGCTCGACCGTAGCACTCGCACCAGCTCGTGCCCATCAGTGCCGGGCATCATCACGTCCGAGAGCACGACGTCCGGGAGGTGACGCCGCGCGAGCGCGATCCCGTCCGCGCCATCCGCCGCCTCGAGCACGCGGAATCCCGCGGCGAAGTGATCGCGGATGTAGGTGCGGAGGTCCGCACTGTCGTCGACGATGAGGAGGACGGGGACATCGTCGCTTGGTGGGGTGTCTTCACTGGGGACTGGGGACTGGGGACTGGGGACTCGGCTTCCGGAGCCTTCAGTTCGCGAGGAGGCCTCCGCGCCCGTAGAAGCCTCGCGGCCGAGTCCCCAGTCCCCAGTTCCCAGTCCCGATTGCTCAGTCCCCAGTCCCGGAATGGTGGCCGTGAACGTCGTGCCGGCCCTTCCGCTCTCCACCACGATCCGACCGCCGTGCAGCTCCACGAGTTCCTTCACGAGCGAGAGCCCGATCCCGGTGCCCGGCTGCGTGCGAGTCGTCGACTCGTCTACCTGATAGAAGCGCTCGAAGACATGAGCGATCTGATCGGGAGCGATGCCGGGGCCGGAATCCCGCACCACGAGCCGCGCCGATTCTCCATCCCTCGAGAGCCCGACGTCCACCGTTCCGCCGCTTGGCGTGAACTTGATGGCGTTCGAGAGGAGGTTGGTCAGGATCTTCTCGACGGCGTCGGCGTCGAACGCGCCGGGCAGCGCTTCGAGCGTCTCCACCGTTAGGCGGATTCCCTTACGCTCGGCAACCGGCGCGAAGGCGGCGACCACGCCGCGGGTGAAGGGACCCAGATCGAGCCGGCGCGGAGCGAGGTGCATCGCCCCCGCCTCGAGCTTCGCCACGTCGAGGATCTGGTTCACCAGCCGCAGCAGGCGGCGCGCGTTTCGGAGCGCGATGTCGAGCCAGCGCTCGACCTGCGGGTCGCCCCCGGCACGCGCGCGCAGATCCTCCAGCGGCCCGATGGTGAGAGTGAGCGGCGTGCGGAGCTCGTGCGACACGTTGGCAAAGAAGCGGGTCTTCGCATGATCGAGCGATTGCAGTCGAGCGTTCCGGTCCGCGAGCTCGTGCTCTCGGTCGCGTAGCGCTGCGGTACGCTCATTGACCACGCGTTCCAGCTGCACCGCGCGAGCGCGGAGGCGAGCCTCGCGCAACCGCATCGCGACGAACAGCAGGACGCCTAACGCCGCAACGGCGACCCAACGAAAGACGCCCGTCTCCCAAACCGTCGGGAGGACTCGCACGGCGAGCACGGTTCCCGGCTCGTACCATCCGCCGGCGGCATCGCTCGCCTCGACCCGGAAGGTGTATCGACCCGGTGGCACCTTCGTGTAGAAGGCCGTGCGTCGGTTCCCCACATCCACCCAGCTCGCGTCGTACGGATCGAGTCGGTAACGGAAGCGGACGTTCGTCGGCTCGAGGAACGTGAGCGCGGTATACTCGATCTGCACGTCTCTCTCGTTAGGCCGGAGCGAGATCGAGTCGCGCTCGGGACGGAGGGATCCCCCACCCGCGAGGACCTGCTCCACCACCAGCGGCGGCGCGCGTTGCTCGCGGCGAACGTTCGCTGGATCGACGACGACGACGCCGTCCTGCGTCGGGAACCAGAGCCGTCCGTCGAGCCCCTTCGCTCCGGCAGGCTGCACGCCGCCGTTCCCCTCGTGGTTGCGGATGCCGTCACGCTCCGTGTACGCCGTCGAGTGGACTCTCGAGATCTTCCCATTGGCGAAAGCGCTCAGCTCGGCGCGCGGCACCCAGAAGATCCCGCGGTTGGTGTTCATCCACAGCCGCCCGGCGTCGTCCTCGAGAATCTGGTGGATGACCTCATCGAACAGACCATCCTTCGAGCCGATCCGGACGATGGCGGGCTTGGCCGAGGCCCGACCGCCGCCTAACGCGCGCGGATCGAGGCGCGCCAGCCCGCGTCCCTCCGTTCCCACCCAGAGCCACCCGTCGGCATCCTGATAGAGCGAGCGCACCAGGTCGCTCGGCAACCCATCGGCCTGCCTAACGCGCGTGAACGTCCCCTCGTGGTAGCGCGCGAGGCCGCCGCCGTTCGTTCCCATCCAGAGCGCGCCGTCCTCCCGCGTGCTGGCGAAGACACGCACCGTCGCCTCCGGCGCTCCGGACGACGGAGGAAAGCTCGTCCACGTGCGTCCGTCGTGGCGAAGCAACAGGCCGGCCGCACCGGCCCACATACGGCCGCCGGCATCTCCGTAGAGCGCGAACACCGCGCGGTCACCGAGCTCGCGCGGCGCCTCGGCGCGACATGTCATGGTGGGAGGGGTGCAGGCATATACCCCTCCTTCGCGACCGGCCGTTGCAACCCATAGTACCCCCGCCGAATCCTCGTAGAAGGAATTGACAGCTACGATCCGCGTTGGGGTCCGGAGAACCGTGACGCGACCCGTAACGGGGTCGACGCGGCTCGCACCCTTCCCCCATGTGCCGAGCCAGATTACACCCGAGCGATCCGCGTAGGTCGCGTAGACGTTAGGGTAGCTAACGCCTTCCGGGACGCTATAGGTCGTGAACAGCGCTGGCTTGAGGCGATGCAGCCCGCCAGCGTCGGTGCCAAGCCACAGGCTGCCTTCGCGGTCGAAGAGCGCGGTCGATATCGAGCGGCGCTCGGGAAGTGTGAAGACTCGGCGACCGTCGCGAAGCACATCGCTCCCGGCAACGGTCCAGGCAGCGTCTGCATCTTTCCACAGCCAAAGACTGTAGTTGAGTAAAGGCGGCGGGCTTACCAGAATGGCTGTGTCGGAATCGATCCGGTACACGCCAGACCCGGCCTGGACGAACACTGCTCCTGTCGCGTGGACTTGTACGACGTTGGCTGCGTCCACGAGCGGTCGAGCCGCTTTCACCTGCACCAGCCGCTGGCGCCAGCACCAGACCGCTCGGCTTGCCGCGATCCATAGCGCGCCGGTCGCATCTTCGAATAACTGATTGACGTAGTCCGCTTCGAGCGCGGGATCGGTCACCACCTTGGTCACCACGCTGTCACCGGTGACCCGGAAGATCCCGGCGTTGGTCGTGCCGACCCAGAGGCTTCCATCACGCCGCTGGATGATGGACGTGACGCTCGCGTTGAGCGTTCCCTGTCCAACCCGGACCAGAGTGTCGCGCCGGACGGTCCAAAGGCCATCGTTCATCCCCACCCAGACGACACCCGCCGAGTCGACAAACAGCTTCGGCACGCCCTGCGGTTTCCCGGTTTCGAAGGCGACGTTCGTAAATCGCCCGGCGTGGAAGCGAACGACGTGACTCTGCTCCGTGGCGAGCCACAGCGACCCATCCCGCCCCTCCGTCAATCGGATGATTCGGTTGCTTGGTAGTCCCTCCGAGTTGGCGGAGTTGAAGACGGTGAATCGAAGCCCGTCGAAGCGCACGAGCCCATCGAAGGTCGCCGCCCAGATGTAGCCGATGCGGTCCTGGAGAAGCGCGTTGATGGAGTTGACGGGGAGGCCGTCCTTGACCGTCCACGACTCGTGCACCCACGAGCGAGCGCCAGAATCACTCGCGCGCGACGCCGCTCTGACGCCCTGCGCGTGCGCCCCCGAGGCAGTGAGCCGCACGAGCAGCATCGTGAGCGTCACAGCCCGGACGAGGGGAGCGATCGGAAAGCGCGACCGGCGGACGAACCGCCGATCGCAGTGATCGAGTAGCGACACGCTGAACTCCAAGGCCGATGGACATCGGACCGGACCCCGGAGAAGCTACGCGCGAACCGGCATTTCGCCTATCGTGGTGCCTCAGCCACCTCATCCTTCTGCGCATCACCCCACGCGAGGGATTGCTGCTGGCCGGCGCGCCGTTAGGCGCGCTCGCCCCTGAGCAACCAATAACCACGCCTTCTTTCGATTTCCGACTTATCCCGTCCACACGAAATCCTTTGGCTGGCACACGCCGCTGGCGATGCTACCTCCCTGTGGCGAGTACCTGCAGCGAAAGCCGACAACGCGCGGAATCCGAACGATACCGAAGTTCAGGTAGGCATTGCCCGAAGGATCGACCGACACCGAGCCCAGATTCGCCCAGGTGGCCGATCCGTCGGCGCACTTCGCGCTGGGGGCTTCATCCGCCCGGTTGATATCGCCAGGAGGCAATCGCTTGAGCGAGCAGTACTGGAACGTCACGGTACCGCGCTTGGCGGGAACGCCGAGTTGATCCTGTATGTGCGCCCCAAGAATCAACTCCGCGCTGAGAACTGGTAGGCTCGCCACCGGTTCCAGGCCGCCCGACGCGGTCTTGTAAAACGAGAGCTCGTACGAGCCGGGGGCAGACTGGGCCCGACTCAGGACTGCAACAGGATCACCAGCGGCAGCGGGCGAAACGGGTGACCGGTCCAGGCACGCGGCAAGTGCGCCTGCCCCGAGAACGGTCACGATGCGGCGTGCGACATTCCGGTGTGGCATGAGTAGCTCCTGCGACCAGGTGTGAATCGAAGCACAGCGTCTCGGCAGCCTGCTCGTGAACGCGGGACTGGCGCAGGAAAGCGGACATGATCGGTTCGCGGGCGAACGAGCGGCTCCCGAGCGCATGGCGGCGATCTCGTCTCCTGCACCCCTACCCGACCCTACATGTGCGAGATGAGACGCAATGCGGACATCCGCCCCGCCCGTGTGCTGGGATACGGAACGGTCACGCGCGCCGGGGTTGCCCGCCGGCGGGATGCGCGGCAAGGGCATTCCTCCGCAGGTGCCGATCGACCTTCGCCGGGTGGCAGATCCGGTCGAGTACGTGGACCGGGCCCTGTCCAATTCGCGACCGCGTTAGGCATCCAGCATGCAGGCCGGTTGGACGTGGCAGGCGAGCACGACGATTCGGCACGAGCGCGCACCGCCTGGTTCCCCTTGACATCTGAGGGTAACGGCCGAATACTACCCTTACATCCTTAGGGTAAGCGATGCCGACCGCCCCATCCAAATCCGCGTCCCCCGATCTCGATCTCATCCAGGGGACGCTCGACGTCATGATCCTCAAGGCCCTCTCGTGGGGGCCGATGCACGGCTTCGCGGTGGCGAAATGGATTCGCCTGACGACCGAAGAGGTGCTTCAGATCGAGGACGGCGCGCTCTACCCCGCGCTCCACCGGATGGAGTACCGCGGCTTCATCGACGCGGACTGGGACCTCACCGAGAACAAACGCCGAGCGAAGTACTACTCGCTCACGGCCAAGGGCAGGCAGCAGCTCCGCGCTCGCGCGTCGAGCTGGGACCGTTACTCGAGCGCCGTGTCCAAGGTCCTTCACGCCACCGTGCAACCGTCTGTGAGCTGAGCCATGGCCGCCACCGACACACGAAAATGGCATCGCTATCTGCGCTTCTGGCGCGCCAACATTGCCGCCGACGTAGACGCCGAGCTGACCTTCCACGTCGACGCGCGGACGGAGGAGCTCTGTGATTCCGGGTGGGAGCCGGCGGCGGCGCGCGCGCAGGCGCTCCGCGAATTCGGTGACGTGGACGTCACGCGACGAACGCTGCGGGACATGGACGAGCGCCATGCCGCCGACGCTCGGCGTGTGCAGCTCGTAGCCGATCTGGGCGGGGACGTTCGGATCGCGTTCCGCGGCCTCACGCGCAGCCCGGGGCTCATGGCGGTCGTCGTGCTCACGTTCGCGCTCGGCATCGGCGTGACCAGCGCCATCTACAGCGTGGTCGACGCCTACCTGTTCCGACCCCTGCCAGGCGAGGACGCCGAAAGCCTCGTGGTGCTCGGACGCACCGAAGAGAGCATACCGCAGCCGCACCCTCTTTCGTTCCCGGACTTTCGAGACTATCGCGCCGATACGATGGTGTTCCAGTCATTGGCCGCCTACACGACCCGAGTCGTCGAGCTCAACGGGGATCGCGGCGCTGATCGAATCTGGATCGACGACGCCACGGCCAACTATTTCTCGGTGCTCGGTCTTCGCCCGATGCTCGGACGGACATTCGAGGCCGACGAGGATCGCGGCGTGCTGTCGCGTCCGACGATCGTGCTCACGTACAAGAGTTGGCAGTCTCGCTTCGCCGGCGACTCGAGTGTCATAGGGCGCGTCATTCGCATCAACGACCACCCGGTCACCGTCATCGGCGTCATGCCCCGCGAATTCCACGGCGTTAGGCCGATCGTGGATATCGACGGCGTTGTGGGCATCAACCAGGTATGGCCCGCGTACGGCGAGAGTCTCGAGGACCGCGGCTACATCACCATGAGCGTGTTCGGTCGTCTCCGCCCCGGCGTCTCGTTGAGCAATGCGAGAGAAGCGGTGCGCCTCAAGGCCCGGCAGCTCGAGCAGGCCTATCCATCGACCAACAAGAACGTCGGCGCCGTGCTTCTCCGGGAACTGTACTCGCGTCCCAGCATCAGCGTCTCCAGCATCGCGCCTGGCATCGCGGCGATGTTCATGACGCTCGTTATGCTCGTGCTGCTCGTCGCATGCGCGAACATCGCGAGCCTGCTGCTGGCCAGAGTGGTCGTCCGGGGGCGCGATCTCGCGATTCGCGCCGCCATCGGCGCCAGCCAATGGCGGTTGGTGCGACAGGTTCTGGTCGAATGCACGTTGCTCGCACTGCTCGGCGGAGTGGCGGCGATTGGTGTTGCGTACGCCGCGCTTCATCAGGTCGAATCCATCCAGATAGCGACCGACATTCCCGTTCGGTGGGGCGTCCAGCTGAACGCACGGGTCATCGCGTTTACGGCGGTCGCGACGCTGGTGGCCGCTCTCGCCACTGGTGTCGCGCCAGCGTCGGCTGCACGTAAACGCAACCTCAACGACCTGCTCAAGTCGGGAATGGGAAACTCGGCGACGACTGCTCACCGGCGACTGCGGTCGGCGCTCGTGGCAGGCCAGATCGCGATCTCGGTGGTGGTACTCGTCTGTGCCGGACTCTTTGTCAGGAGCTCGGCGAACGCGGCTCGCATGAACCTCGGCTTCCGGACGGATCACCTGCTGATGCTTTCCACGGCGCTTCGCAGCCAGAGCTTCGACAGCGTGCGTGGCCAGGCGCTCTATCGCGAGATGCTTCGCCGCGCTGCGGTCGTTCCGGGTGTCCGATCGGTGGCCCTGACGAAGTACCTGCCGTTCGGGTACGACCGCGGCCTTGCGAGTGTCGTGCCGATCGCGCCCGGCGTCCCGATACCCGTGAACGGCTTCAGCTACTTCTTCAACATCGTCGGCGGCGACTACTTCGCGGCGATGGGCATCCCGTTGCTGGAGGGTCGCACGTTCACCGATCGCGACGACGCGAGCGCACCG
>JBKOYV010000394.1:0-5049 GCA_046725585.1 Gemmatimonadota bacterium
GCGCGGAAGGCACTCGCGGGTGCATCCGCGCCCGGCCGCGTTTCGGTTCGTCGAGGCGGGACTATGACAGAGAATGGATCATCGGTAAGGCCCCTCACCGGTGCGGAACTCGAGTCCTGCAAGGCGCTCGCGGACACGGAACTCCATCCGACTGGCTATCGTCCCACACACCCGCGTTAGGGTGCACAACAGGACCACCTCGAGTGTCCTTCGCTCCTGACCTTGTAGCTGCATTGACCGAGTGTCGCCGAGCGACGTGGTCGATCTCGTGGCCCATGATGCCGGCGAGCTCGTCGAAATGGTCGGCCTGTTCGATCCCCCCGCGGTTCACGTAGATGGAACCCGCCGGGCAATGCAAAAGCATTCACTTCTGGTGAGTTCACCGCCGCGAAGCGCCAGTTCAAGTCGCCGCGTCTCGCCGATCGTAACATGTTCGTCGTCCCGGCGCGTGGACTCATTGATCGCGGCGTCGACGTCGGGATTGGAGAGCGGTTGCGGCGGGCTCGCCGCCGGCTAATAGGCGGAAGAGCGTCTCGATCGCGCCTAGAGTTAGCGCGTCGGGCGTTTCGGCCAGCGCGCGGATAATTGCCCGAGCCAAGATCGCTGCCAACCGGAGCAGTTCTGCGGACTCGAATGGCGGGCGGGCGCCCTGCGCGGCGTTCAACGCCTCGAACTGCGCTGGCACGTCCTTCCAGTGTGTCTGCTGTGTCTGCAGACGAGCGGGGAGCGTCGCCCGCTTCCGCGGGTTGCGGAGCGCCGCGAGGCTATACTCGAGGTCGAGCAGCACCGTCTCCCTCGGCACTGTTTGGGTCAGCTCCGCCACTTCGCGGCCGATGAGCGCGAGTCGGTCGGCCAACGGGAGATCGGGCCTAACGAGAAGGGCCGGGTCGATCTGGACGATGTTCCGCTCGATCACGGCTTCGACGAGCGCGCGCTTGTTGGGGAAGTTGGCGTAGATCGCGCCCTTGGTGAACCCGGCTGCCTCGGCGACGTCATCGAGCGATGTGGCGTCCACGCCACGGAGCGCAAACCGTCGCGTCGCGGCGGCGACGATGGCCTCCCGTGTCTTCGCCTTGCGGGCCTGCTGCGTGAGCCGGGTACGCGGCATGACTCAATTCCTCCTCTTGCGATACCAGCCGGTATGTAGATACTATCGGGTATATAAGTTACGCCCTCGAACTGCCCGAGGACTCGGCCGGGGAAACTAACGCGAGGCCCACATGCCGTCAGCGAATGCGCTCGACCTGCCCCCACTCGGACACCGGTACGCCCCTGGTGGCCGTTCCCTCTATCTGCACCGTGCTGGTACGGGCGAACCGGCCGTCGTCTTTTTGCCCGGGGGAGGGATGTTCGGCCTCGGTTACTTCAACGTCCACATGCGCGTGGCGAAATTCACCACCAGTGTGGTCTACGACCGGGCCGGCACCGGCTGGAGCGACGCTGTTCCGCTTCCGCGGAGCGCAGAGGATGTGGTGCAAGAGCTCCGAGTGCTTCTTCGCATCGCGGGGCTCTCCGGTCCGTACCTCTTGGTCGGCCACTCGCTCGGTGGGCTTTACGCTCGGCGATTCGCCCAGCTCGTCCCGGCCGACGTCGCCGCACTCCTCCTGCTCGATCCTGCCCATGAGGATTACCCCGCGCGCGAGCCGGAGATCGCGCGCCGGGCGGCGGAAGAATGGAAGTCGAAGCCGATGCCCGAGTTCGGGCCGGAGCAGGTCCGGGGCTTCCGACCGATCTTCGAAGGGATGTACAAGGAGTGGCCGCCGGAGATTCGTGAGCCGCTGATCGAACGTCATCTCGATCCGGCTCAGGTGCGCGCCGGAATGCTCGAAGCCGGCAATGTGGATCAGCTCTACGAGGAAATGAGGCACGGCGGCCCGATGCCGGCCGTCCCGATGATTGTGTACACCGCGACGGGGATCGACGCGAGCCAGACGATCTTCTCGACCGAGGAGGTTGTGCGGGCGCAGAACGCGGCCAAGCTGGCGACGAACTTGGCCTTCGTGGAGTCTGTGTCGGGTGCGGAACACCGCGTCCTCGAGGACGCGTCGCACGCAATGATCCACGCGCGCCGACCGGACGCCGTACTGCAGGGTGTCCGCGATCTGCTGGACCGCACGCGTCACTGAGCCCGCGAGCGGAAGCACGACCGTCGCACTCGGTACGCTCCGGGGAACGTCCGTCGATTGCACGCAAGGCTGCACGCTCATCGAGCTGGCTGGTGGCGGCGCGACCCATCTCCTGGTCTCCGAGTTCCCTGCGGGCAACGTGGCGATTACGTCGACTGTGTTTACACGTTCGGAGCACCTAACGCGAGCACGACAAGCGGGGCTGGAGTCTTTCTGTCGCGAGTTAGGCCCATCAGCGACTGCTGTGGGTCTGCCGCCGCGCAGTGCCCACGCCGCTGGGTTGACCAACGCCCGAATCGTCGACGTCTTGTGCCCCGGACGAACCCGCGGGTGAACGGGCCAGGGAGCGTCAAATTGTGTTTGAGTCTGCGTGCGTCGGAGTAAGAATTCGCGAGGTCAAGTAGGTACGCGCGCGTAATACACGCTTCCTGAAAATCCGCGTGTCGGCGGTTCGATTCCGTCCCTAGCCATCCATAACGCACGCAATAACTTACGTTCGTTTAGGTTTTCGCCTAACGGGAGCCCCTGCGGACATCGGGTCCGCTGCTCTATCTGACCCACCAGCGCCGAACGGCCTCTAACCGCAACGGGTTGCGAGCGTTGGGGCGCGTACTCCCGTTGATCGGTACTCCCGCGAGATCACCCGCGAGCGCGGAACCCGCAGCCACGGCCGACATACTTGGCGCGTGAATCGGCACGTCCACCGTGGACTACCCACCGGCGCCGGCAAACCGCTGCTCAAAGGATCGGCAAGTGGCGCAGCACTAGTGATGTGTTACAAGCACCAGCCGGTTGTCGTGCGGTTCTTCCACCCGCAAGGATAACCCGCGAGGCCGCGACATGCCTGTCGCGCAGTGAACCGCCGACCAGCAGATAGGGCCGCGTTAGGCCGACGCATTTGGGGCTTGGGTACAGCGGTATAGGCAAGCGAGCCGATGATCGTTCTGGCTGGGCGCAGCAGCGACGCCTGGCCCCACCTTGCGCGTGGCGTGCCCGCCCGCTGTGTGAGCGCGTGAAGGGCGCCTGTCTGCTGACGGCCACGATTTGACGAGATCCAGCGGTGCGTGAAGCAGCGCTACGGGAGCCCGCGCATGCGCCAGGAACTGCGCGCGCTCGGCGTCCGCTGCGGGAAGACGCGCGTTGCGCGGCTCATGCGCGAGGCCGACTGCCGGCGAGGTGTTCGGGAAGTGGGCCGCCGCGAGTGCCGCGGTGTTCGAGTTCGCCGCGGTGTTCGAGTTCATCGAGATCTGGGACAACCGCCGGCGCCGCCAGTCGACGCTCGGCTACCTAACGCCGGCCGAGTATGAGGAGCAGCTGCGGAAGGCCGGTTAACCGGTGTCTAGAAAACGGGGAAGGCCCAGTCGGCACGATCGCGGGTGACTAGCGGGTTTCAACAAGATCCTTCAAACGGCGCGAGCGGTCGCTACGAGGACAAGGAAGAGGCGTTGTGTGACTCACGGCGAGCTTCGTGTAGCCACTCCAGGTGCTCATTCCCTGAGTCAGATTGATCCCGGCGTAAGCCGACCATTTCCAGTCCACGTTAGGCATCTTCGCCTCCTCGCGAAGCGGGATGCCGTCGGCGTCCGGACGCCCGTCGTGCCATTGACCGGACCAGTCGGCCGCGGCATCCCTATCGCGAGCACGCTTCGATCGCGAATGGAGAAGCCCGGGGTGGTTCAGGATCACGCCCCCGCGGCGGACCGCTCGCGCACCTCCTCCGCTTGCCGCCGAAGGTCGGCGCGATATCGCCCCGGTGCGCGACCGCGCAGACGTGCGAACGCGCGCGAGAACGCGAACTCCGACGTGTAGCCCACGCGGTGCGCGATCGTGCTCACCGCATCGCTCGTCTCACGCAAGTGGCGAGCAGCGAGCTCAATGCGCCATCGAGTGAGGTAGGAGAGCGGCGGCTCACCAACCAACGTCGTGAAACGACGCGTCAACGTTGTGCGGGAGAGACTCACCTCGCGCGCCAGCACGTCGATCGTCCATGACTCCGCGGGACTGGCGTGCAAGAGGCTCAACGCGCGCGCGATAGTAGGATCGCGAAGCGCTCGGAGCCATGACGATCCGGGCGCATGGGGGCCACCGGCCCAAGCGCGAATGACATGGACGAACAGCACGTCGATCAGCCGGTCGATCACGATCCCGGACCCGACCGATCTCGTCGTGAGCTCGCGGCGCAGGATGCCTAACGTCGAGTGCACGGCGTTGCCCTCGGCCATCTGCTGTCCCGAGAGGTACAGCACTGGGGGCAACAACGAGAGCAACGGATGCGCGACCTCTTGATCGTACGTGTACGCGGCGCAGATCACATGCGTCGAGCGACCGGGGCCATCGAGGATGATCTCCCCAGCGGGACTCTTCGCCTGCGCCTTTGCCACGCGGTCCCAAAGGCGCGTCGGACCAGTGGGATCACTCGCCATGATGTGCGGTGCTCCTGTCGGAAGCAGCATGACGTCACCGGCGATGAGCTCACGGGGCGCCTGGCCAGGTATGCGCACCCAGAAGCCGCCGGCCGTGACGCCGTGAAACGCGGCACCGGGCGCTTGAGGCACGCGCAGACCGAATGGCGCGTGCGCTCGCAAATTCGCCATCAGCGTGCCGCGTACGCGCAGCATGTCGAGAATGTCGTCCAAGGGACAGCGCTCTTCCACGCTGTCCAATATGCCCGAAACCGTCATATCTCAGCGGCTGAGCGTTCCAGATAAAACAACGCCACGAACAGTCATTCGTCGGCTCCCCGGTGTGACGTATCGTGCTCTCCACCTTGAATTTCAACTCCACGGAGAGTTCCATGCAAATCAAGAATTCAGTCGCCCTCGTAACGGGAGCGAATCGCGGAATTGGTCGTGCCTTGGTCGAAGTGCTCCTCGAGCGTGGTGCGAGCCGCGTCTACGCGACGGGGCGAGATGTGCCGAGCCTC
>JBKOYV010000125.1:0-17501 GCA_046725585.1 Gemmatimonadota bacterium
GGCATATGATGCGTTGAAGGACAAGGAGCGCGCGGCGGCAATGTGGGCGCGCCTCCACATGGTCGACACCGTGGACGTCGAGCTCGGCGAGCGAATCGTTGCGGCGCTGTTGTACAACGGGAATTCAGCGAAGGCAGAGCCGCTGATCTCGCAGCTGTCGAACGCGGCGCCGGATCACCTGGGCCTCCTGCGGCTACGGTGGCAGGTGCTGTTCGCGAACAAGTCGTGGAAGGAAGCCACGCGCGTCGGCGCCATGTTGCTGGCGACCGACTCCGCCTCGATGAAGGACTCGACGTTCCTGCTGCGGCTGGCCTCCGCCTACAAGTCGAACGGCGAGCCGGTGCGCGCGGTGGAGGTTGCGGCTCGCGCGATGCAGACGTTCCCGAAGAACCAGCGGATCTTCTCGACCTACGTGCAGCTCGTACGTGGCGAGGCGGTGGATGGCCTAACGAGAGGATTGGCCGCGTTCCCGCAGAACGCCGAGTTCAAGGTCATGCAGTCGCAGGACCTCAAGGTGCGCGGGAAGGCCGAGGAGTCGGTGGACGTAATGCGCGAGGCGCTCGCGCTCGATTCGACCATCGAGCACGGTCACATCCAGCTCGCTCGTGCGCAGGCGGACCTCGGGCAAAACGACAGCGCGTATCTGTCGCTCAAACGTGCGCTCGCCGCCGGCGAGGACAGCTCGGTCGTCGCGCAGTTCGCACTGGCGCGGGGGAACCAGCTGCTGCGAGCCGCGAGCCAGACCAAGGTGCGACAGGACTTCCTGTTGGCCATGCGCTTCGCTTCGCTGGCCGACAGTGTTCGTGACACGCCGAACGCGAAGTTCCTCATGGGGATCACCGCCACCAACGTGGCGCTGAGCGCCGCGACCGAAGCGCCGAAGACCAAAGACTGCGAGCTCAGTCGCCTCGGCTTCGACATGATCGCGATCGCGCAGCCGAATCTCGCGGCGGGCGTGGACATCGCGGCGGAGGCGGTGAAGATGTACCAGGACTACCTGACGCAGCTCCAGCCGGTGTCAGCCAAGCAGGTCGAGGTTTTCTGCAAGGGAAGCTCGGATACGTCGGTGGTGAAAGTCCCCGGCAGATAAAACGGCAAGAGCTCTGGTAATTGGTTACTGGGACTGGTTACCAGTGCTCTTGTCAGCTTCCTAGAGGCAGCCCGAGCGGTTAGCCTATGTCCCAATGGCTAGCCGAAGACGATTTCCCTACCTGCCGCCGCGGATCGAAGGTCTCGCGTCGCTGGCGATGAACATTTCGTGGAGTTGGAGTCGTAGCGCCCGGTCGCTGTTCGCGGCGATCGACGAGCCGCTGTGGCACTTCACCCGACACAATCCGATCATGGTGCTGCGACGTGTGCATCCGGAGCGTCTCAGCGCCGTCGCACGCGACCCGCAATTCCTCGACGTCTACGATCGGCTCATGCGGAAAGCCGATCGTGAGCGCACGAGCCAGGGCACCTGGGTCGCAAACCACCACCCCGAGCTCGTCGAACGACCGATAGCGTACTTCTGCGCGGAGTTCGGGTTGCACAACTCCGTGCCGATCTACTCCGGTGGCCTCGGCGTGCTTGCCGGTGATCACTGCAAGGCCGCTTCGGACCTTGGGGTCCCGCTCGTTGGCGTCGGCCTGTTCTACACGAAGGGTTACTTCGACCAGCACCTGCGCCTCGACGGATGGCAGGAGGATTCCGACGAGCAGTTCGACCCCACGAGCGCGCCGCTCGAGCAGGTGTTCGGTGCAGGGCAGAAGCCGTGGCTCGCCGTCGTGAACACGCACGGGCGCGACATTCACGTCGGCGCGTGGCGGATGATGGTGGGGCGCGTTCCGGTCTACTTCCTCGACACGAACCTGGAAGTGAACGACCCGCAGGATCGCGAGCTGGCGAGTAAGCTGTATGCCGGCGGTCCCGATCTGCGGCTGCGCCAGGAGTGGATCCTCGGCGTCGGTGGAGTGCGCGTCCTCCGGGCCGTCGGAATCGAGCCGGCCGCATGGCATGCGAACGAGGGCCACGCTGCATTCATGTTGGTGGAGCGCGTGCGCGAGCTCGTGTTATCGGGCGTGGACTTCGACGAGGCGGCGCGCCGCGTGCGCGCGACGAGTGTCTTCACGACGCATACGCCGGTGCCGGCCGGGCACGACGCGTTCATGGTCGACCAGGTTGCCCAGTGTACGGGCCCGATCTGGGATGAGATGAAAGTGCCACGCGAGCGCGTGCTCGAGTTCGGGCGTCACCCTGTCGAGAACCACGGACAGTTCCACATGACGGTCGCGGCGATCCACCTTTCGTCGCATGTGAACGGCGTCGCGAAGCGTCACGGCGAGGTCTCGCGCGAGATCTGGCGCACGCTGTGGCCGGAGCGTCCCACCGACGCCGTACCGATCGGCCACATCACGAACGGCGTACACCTCGCCACGTGGATGGCGCGCGACGTGATGGATCTGCTGGACCAGCACTTGGGGAAGAATTGGGGGGCGCGGCTCGACGAGCCGGGATTCTGGGACTGCGTGCTGTCGATGGACGACGGCGAGCTCTGGCGCGCCCACCATCGCATGAAGCGTCGCCTGATGGGATTCATTCGTGAGCAGGCGCGCCGGCGATGGGCTCGACAGTGGAAAGAGGCGGCGCACGTCGTGGGCGCCGGGACACTGCTCGACCCCAACGCGCTCACGATCGGGTTCGCGAGACGCTTCGCGACCTACAAGCGCGCGAGCCTGATCTTCGATGACCTCGAGCGACTCCGCGACCTCCTGACCAATCAGCGGCGCCCGGTGCAGCTCATCTTCGCGGGCAAGGCCCATCCGTCCGACAATCCCGGCAAGGAAGTGCTGCAGACGGTCTATAACTTCAGCCGGGATCCGAGTCTCGAGGGACGGGTGGCGTTCATCGAGGACTACGACCTGCACCTCGCACACGTCCTCGTGCAGGGCGTCGATCTCTGGATGAATCTGCCGCGAGTCCCGATGGAGGCGAGTGGCACGAGCGGAATGAAAGCCGCGTTGAATGGCGTGCCGCAGCTCTCGACGCTCGATGGGTGGTGGCCCGAAGCGTTCGATGGGCTGAACGGCTGGGCTATCCCGACCGCGGCGCGGGGAACTGATTCCGATCGCGAGGACGTCGAGCGGTTGTACATTCTGCTCGAGCGCCACGTGGTGCCGCTGTTCTACGAGCGCAACGACGACGGCGTGCCCGTAGGCTGGGTTCAGAAGATGAAGCACGCGCTGCGCGTGTCCGGCTCGTTTTTCACGGCCCGCCGAATGCTGCAGGAGTATGTGTCCAAGTACTACGTGCCTGCCGTGCTCGGAGACTCGACGGCGGATGATCCGCCGACGGCGTAACTGGCGATTCCCGGGAGGAGCCCGATGGGCGAAGAACGCGGCGATACGCCGGCCATGGGCGACGGCGGTGAGGAGAAAGTCACGTACAACGCGGGCGCGAGTGCCCCGCCCGCCCCGCCAGAAGCCGAAACCGGGTTCGGCGACCGCGAGGTTGGAATAGGCGCACCGATCATTCCGGTGTCGGGGGATGACCTCGGGTCTCCCCTCGAGGCGGCAGCGCCGGTGACCACCGCCCGCGGCGCGCAGGCGCCGAAGTCCGCCGCTCCATCGACGCCGACGCCACTTCGCACCAATGACGGCCGCATCGTGTCGGTCGTGCACATCGTGGCGGAGCTGGCGCCGTTTGCTCGAACGGGCGGACTGGGCGAAGCGGTCAAGAGCCTGGCCGAGTTCCAGAGCGCGTCGGGGATTCCGACGGCCATCATCATGCCGTTGTACCGACAGGTGCACGCCGTCGCGCCGAACCTGGAGCAGGTGGGAGAGCCGTTCGCGGTGCAGCTCGGCCCGCAGCAGGAGCAGGTGAGGCTCTGGCAGATCACGCCCGATCGGCGAGTAGTGCGCGGACGACCGCGAGTCTATTTCATCGACCATCCCCATTTCTTCGATCGGCCGGGCTTGTACGGCGAGAACGGGTACGATTATCCCGACAATCCTCGCCGGTATGCATTCTTTTCGCTCGCCGCGCTCAATGCGTTACGCCGCGTCGCGCCCGAAGCGCCGGTGATTCTGCACGCGCACGACTGGCATGCCGCGCTCGCGTCCGTGTACCTGCGCACGTACTTGATGAGCGATCCCTACTACCGGCAGATCCGCACGGTCCTGTCGGTGCATAACGCGGGATTCCAGGGCCAGTACCCGTCGCGCACGATGGCCGATGTGGGGCTCCCCTGGGAGCTCTACACATACCGG
This sequence comes from Gemmatimonadota bacterium, assembly GCA_046725585.1. Taxonomy (GTDB): domain Bacteria; phylum Gemmatimonadota; class Gemmatimonadetes; order Gemmatimonadales; family Gemmatimonadaceae; genus JAJKIV01. The sequence goes on from JBKOYV010000125.1 coordinate 4,248, forward strand.
CATCTCGAGTGGTACGAGCGGATGAACTACCTGAAGGGCGGGCTCACGTTCTCCGACATGGTGACGACGGTGAGCCCGAGCCATGCGCACGAGCTTCGCACCCCGTTCGGTGGCTTCGGTCTCCACGACACCTTCATCGGGCTGCGCGACCGGTTCGTCGGGATCGTCAACGGGATCGACCAGCGCGTGTGGGACCCGGCGACCGACAAGCAGATCACTGCGCACTACACGGCAGACACGCTCGAGGTGAAGAAGAAGTGCAAGGCGTCGCTGCAGCGGGCATTCGGGCTCAAACAGCGGGCGAACATCCCGATCTTCGCCATGAGCGCGCGCCTGACGTACCAGAAGGGGTTGGAGCTCATCCTCGGCTACAACGACTACTTCGCGCTCGACGGACAGTTCCTGTTCCTCGGCGCAGGGGACCCGCGGTACATGGAGGAGCTGACCGAGCTGGCGGGCCGCGCACCGGGTCGCATCGCGTGCGAGTTCAACTTCACCGACCGCCTCGAGCATCGCCTGATGGCGGGCGCCGACATGTGTCTCATGCCGTCGCAGTACGAGCCGTGCGGGCTTACACAGATGCGCGCGCAACGCTACGGAACGATCCCCGTCGCGCGCCGCGTGGGGGGGCTGGCGGACACGATCGAGGATGGCGTGACGGGATTCCTCTTCGATGGCTACACGTCCGAGGAGTTCATGAACGCCGCCGTGCGGGCACTCGACCAGTATCACGACCCGTCGGGCTGGCGCGCCATGATGCGCGAAGCGATGTCTCGAGACTTCGGATGGGAGAAGTCGGAATCGCGATACCGGGATGTTTACCGGAGAGCGCTCGCAGTAACCGTGACGGTGTGAACACCAGTCTATGCGGTTCAGGCGTGGTCCACTCTGCATGACACATGGACTTCATCTTCGCTCTTCATAGTCATCTCCCCTACGTCCTGAATCATGGCCGCTGGCCTCACGGCAGCGATTGGATCAGTGAAGCGGCGATCGACACGTACCTGCCGCTCATCGAATCGCTGCGCGGGCTCGACGCCGAAGGGGTCAAGGCACCGGTCACGATCGGGTTCACGCCCGTGCTCGCGAACCAGCTGGCGAGCGAGGCGTTCCGTGATGAGCTCGAGCTGTACTTCCAGCAGCGCCTAACGCATTGCGACGAAGCGCCGGCGTCGCTCGCGCAGACGGGCGACGCGCATCTCATCCCGCTCGTGGACTACTGGCGCGAGCGTCTCACCCGGCTGCGTGCCCTGTTCCGGGCGATCGACGGCGACATCGTTGCCGTTTTTCGCGACCTGGAACACCGCGGGCGCCTCGAGGTGATCGGGTCCGCCGCGACGCACGCGTTCCTGCCGCTCCTCTCGCGCGACGAGAGCATTGCGCTCCAGCTCGACGTCGGCCAGCGCGAGCACCGGCGGCTCTTCGGGCGGGCGCCGCGCGGATGCTGGGTGCCGGAGTGTGCCTACCGCCCGTACGGTCCGTGGAAGCCGCTGCCTAACGCGCCGGACACCGGACCCCGGCCCGGCATCGAAGACTACCTCGCCGCGGCGGGGTTCCAGTTCTTCTTTGCCGACGCGCACATGGCACGTGCGGGGAGCCCGCTCGGGCTCTACGGGCAGGTCGTCGCGAATGAGCTCGAGCACGTCGCGCCGCCCGACGCGCGATGGGAGGCGACCCGCACGCCCTACCGCGCCTACCGGGTGACGTCGGCGTACACCACCGAAACCGTGGCGGCCTTCATTCGGGACCCGGAGTCGTCCGCGCAGGTGTGGAGTCGCCATCAGGGCTATCCCGGCGACGGTCGCTACCTCGAGTTCCACAAGATCCGATGGCCCGGTGGGCTCAAGCTCTGGCGGGTCACGGGCAACAACATCGACCTGGGACTGAAGGAGCCGTACGATCCGCCGACGGCGAGCGCCATGTCGTCCGCGCACGCCGCTCACTTCGCGAGCCTGCTCGCCACCATCGCGACGACGAACCCGGCGCACCGACGGGGCGTCGTCGTCGCGCCGTTCGATACGGAGCTGTTCGGCCATTGGTGGTTCGAGGGCCCGGAATTCCTCGGCAACGTGTATCGGGCGCTTCGCGTTCAGCCGGACGTCAGGCCCGTGACCGCCTCCGGCCATCTCGCGACCTATCGCGCGCGAACCGGCCTTCGACTCGGCGCCGGCTCGTGGGGAGCCAACGGCGATTACACCATGTGGCTGAACCCGCAGACCGCGTGGATGTGGCCGAGGATCTGGAAGCTCGAGGACCGGTTCTGGACGATGGCCCGAGAGGCGATCGAGTACCCGTCCGCGCACGAGGCGCTGGCGCAGGCCGCACGCGAGTTGTTGCTGCTGCAATCGTCGGACTGGCAGTTCATCATCTCGACTGGCGCGGTCGCCGATTATGGTATCCGCCGATTCAACGGCCACGCCGATGCGTGCGACCGGCTCTTCGACGCGATCGAGGCCGGCCTCGCGACGGGCGACCTAACGAGTGCGACGCGCCTCGCCCTCGAGCTGGGGACGCAGGACGATCTGTTCCCGAACGTATTGGACTCGGTGAGAGCGGTACTGAAGGGAAGCGGGAGCCGGGAGCCGGGAGACGGGAGACGGGAGACGGAACACCGTCGGGATGTCACTCTTGCCTAGAGACACTTCCCGAAAGTTCCCCGTCTCCCGTTTCCCGTCTCCCGCTTCCCTGTAGTTATGCGATCAATCGTCATCCACGGTCATTTCTACCAGCCACCGCGCGAGAACCCGTGGCTGGAAGAGATCGAGCGTGAAGCCTCCGCCGCGCCGCATCACGATTGGAACGCGCGCATCGAGCAGGAGTGCTACCGCCCCGTCGTAGCTGCTCGCGTCCTCGCCCCCGACGGACGCATCAGTCGCATCGTGAACACGCTCGAGTACATCAGCTTCAACTTCGGACCCACGCTGCTCGAGTGGCTGGAGCTCGCGGCGCCCGATACCTACGCCCGTGCGCTCGATGCCGATCGGAAGAGCATCGCGCGCCTCGGCCACGGCAACGCGATCGCGCAACCGTATCACCATGCGATCCTCCCGCTGTCGAGCCGGCGTGACAAGGTCACCGAAGTGCGGTGGGGCATCGCCGATTTCCGACGTCGATTCGGGCGCGATCCCGAAGGGATGTGGCTGCCCGAGACTGCCCTCGACGACGAAACGCTCGACGTGCTGGCGCAGGAGGGCATGCGCTTCACGATCGTCGCACCCGGGCAGGTCAAGTCGGTGCCTAACGACGGCCATCCGGGCCGCTATACCACGGCCAACGGCCGCACGATCGCGCTCTGCATCTACGACGGCGACATCTCCCACGGCATCGCGTTCGGCGGCCTCCTCGGAGACGGTCACGCGTGGGCCAGGCGTATGCTCGCGCGCAGCGATCGTCGCCACACGCCGAGGGATCCTGCGCACGTCGCGGTCGAAGCAGGCCATTGGGAGCCCGATCCCGAGACCGACGGTGGCACCCGCCCATTGACCACAGGTGAGTTCCGGGCGCTGACAGCCACGGGCGAGCTCGCGCCGCGCAAGTCACGCCACCCGCTGCTCTCGGCCGCAACCGACGGTGAGACGTACGGTCACCATCACCGGTTCGGCGAGATGGCGTTGGCGCGGCTGATGCTCGATCTCGAGGCGACGCGGTCCGTTCGGGTCGAGAACTTCGCGTCGTTCCTCGCACACCACCCGGCCACCGAAGAGGTCGAGATCGTTGCGCCGAGCGCATGGAGCTGCGCCCACGGCGTCGAGCGGTGGCGGTCGAACTGCAGCTGTCGGATGCGTGGCGGCACGAACCAGGAGTGGCGGACGCCGCTGCGCGACGCGATCGCGTCGCTCGCCGATGGGCTGCACGAGATCTACGAGCGCGAGGCGACGCGGTACTTCGACAACCCGTGGGCGGTTCGTGACGCCTACGGCGAGGTCGTCGCGACGCCAGAGCGCATCGAGCAGTGGGTCCGGGATCGCGTGAAGCCGGAAGCGCGACGCTCCAGGGGGACCGCCGAGTCCCCAGTCCCCAGTCCCCAGCTTGTCCCGAGCGCCAGCGAGGGATCGTTCCCGCCTCTCAGTCCCCAGTCCCTGCTGGAGATGGAACGCGGCGCACTCCGGATCTTCACGTCGTGCGCCTGGTTCTTCGACGACATCGGTGGACTGGAGCCCATCGAGGTCCTGCGGTACGCCGCGCGAGCAATCGAGCTGGCGGGGGGCGCGGGCGCTCAGCTCGAGGAAGCGTTCGTCGCGCGTCTGGCCGACGCGAAAAGCAATGACCCGGGCATCGGGACAGGCCGGGATGTGTACCTAACGATGGCAAAGCCGAAGATCGGACCGTTCGCGCGTCTGGCCGCGTCGGTTGCGACAGCACAGGCGATCGACGGGGACGGCCAGAGGGCTCGCGCAACGAGCCCCGCGCTCGACGTCCGCGCCGCCAATGGTTCGGTCACGATCCACCAGCACCGCACAGGCGAGCAACAGACGTACTCGGTGACGGTCAGAGGGCTTTCGAGTGGCGACGGGGCAGGATCGAACGGAAGTGGAGGCGCGTGGTCGCCCGCTTTGATTTCGGCCAGCCTCGCCGAGCCCCCGATCGACGTGTTGCTCGGCGAGATGACCGAGCGGCAGCGGACCGTTGTCGAACACGGCGTTCGTCATCGGCTGGTGACCGCGGCGTTCGGCGAGAACGCGCCCTCGCTCGAATCCCACAGGACGGCGGACATCCTGTCGGACGCGGTCGTCACGGCGGTGTCCGCGCTCCGCGACGGGCGGAACGAATACCTAACGACTCGGCTGCACGCCCTCCTGGATCTGCTCGAGATCGAACGACTGCACGTGCCGTTCGATGCGCAGACGCGCTTCTACGACACCTTTCTCGCGGGCGGCGTCCAGCCGCGGTCGCCTGAGGTTTCGGACCTTGTACGGCGCCTGGGCTTCGCTTCGCCCGAGCCGACGAACGCGTAAGGCGGTTCTGTGGCGTCCCGCTGTCGTGGGCGGGCTCGCGCTCACGCTCGTTGGATGTGCCAGCGCAACGGCGTCGCACGAGCCGCTCGTCTCCGATCGCCCTGACTTCACCGAGTCGACGTCGACGATGCGCCTCGGCAACGTGCAGGCCGAGGGCGGCTACACGTTTTCGCGGGCGACAAGCCAGCGGGCCAACACACTGGGCGAGCTGCTGGTTCGCATCGGCCTGGGGAACCATCTCGAGCTCCGCGTCGAGCCAGGGTCGTACTCGTGGGTGACGTCGTCCACGGGCTCGCAAAGCGGACGCGAAGATGGAGAGCTGGGTGTGAAGCTTCGCGTGCATGATGCGACGGAGGACAGGCCGTCCCCGGTGCCGGCCGTGGCGCTCATTTTCGCGTCGTCCGTACCAACAGGCGGCACCGTGTTTCGCGAAAGACGGCCGCAACCTGAAGTGAAGTTCGCCACCGAATGGACGCTGACGCATCGCCTCGGCCTCGGAACGAACCTCGATTTCGCGAGACCGGTAGATAACGACCAGCGCTACACCGAATTCGCCGCCAGCGCGTCGCTCGGATTCGACATGGCGCATGGGGTCGGCGCGTTCTTCGAAGTTTTCGGGTTCGCGCCCGAGATCTCCGGGGCAAAGCGCACCGGCTATTTCGACACCGGCATGACTGCAAGCCTCTCGGCGGACCTGCAGGTCGACTTGCGTGGCGGAGTCGGGCTGAATGGCGCCGGGCCCGACTACTTCGTCGGCGTGGGAGTGGTGCGACGCTGGTAGTGCCCTCTACGACGAGCCGAACCCGAACACACCAGGACGGCTGCCATAAATCGGCTTGACATTAGCCACCGCGAACACACAATTTAGACCGCCCTAAATATTACATGATCCTCGACTAAGTCGGCCCCGCGCCGAATTGAACCCCGGTCTGCCCGTGTCCGTCAGTTCGGCTTTTTGGCGCCTGTCGATCGGCTTGCAATGCGTCGCCGCGCTCGGTTGCGGCGACCTCTCGACCGAAGCCCCCGACAACGGCGATGTGTTGGACGCCGCCCTCCCCGCGCTCACACCCGCGGAGCTCGCGGCCTTCGTCCGTGGCGACGCGGAGTTCGAACGCCGGTTCGCGCCGTCCACCGGCCTCGGGCCGATCTTCAACAATGTCTCGTGCGCCTCGTGCCACAGTGGCGATGGCCGCGGTCGGTTGAGCAATGCGCTCCAGCGAATCGGGAGCCCAGAGGACGACATGCTCCGGTTGCTTGGCGGCCCGCAGATCCAGGACAAAGCCATCCCGGGTGCGATCGCCGAGCGGTTGCCAGCTGGGTACCCGGTCTCGTTGCGCCTGCCTCCGCCTGTTTTCGGTGCTGGCCTCATCGACGCGGTGCCCGAGGAGGCGATTCTCTCGCGCGCTGACCCCGACGATCGCGATGGCGATGGCATCTCCGGTCGGCCGAACTCGGTGACGCCGGCCGACTACGCGCTGCCTAACGTGACGACCAACGCGGCCGGGCAGCGCATCGGACGGTTCGGGCGCAAGGCGCAGACGTCGTCGATTCTCGAGCAGACGGTCGAAGCCTATCATCAGGACATGGGCATCACGTCCGACTTCCGCCCGCGCGAGAATCACAACCCACTCTCGAGCGTACCCGTGGACGCCGCCGACCGGGCGATCGATCCCGAAATCCCTCCAGCGACCGTGCTTGCGGTGGTTCACTACCTCCGCACGCTCGCGCCTCCAAGGCCTGGCACCGACAACGACCAACGACGAGAGGGCAGAGCGCTGTTCACGTCGCTGGGCTGCGCGAATTGCCATGTACCCATGCTGCAAACGGGACCGAGCGAGATCGGTGCGCTGTCGAACAAGTCGGTCGAGCTCTACTCCGACCTGCTGTTGCACGACATGGGTGACTCGCTTGCGGACAATCGTCCCGACGGGAGCGCAACCGGACGCGAATGGCGAACGACGCCGCTCTGGGGCTTGCGGCTGATGCGCCAATTCCTGAACGGACAGGCGCTCCTCATGCACGACGGGCGAGCGCGGAGTGTCGCCGACGCCATCCTCCTGCACGGCGGGGAGGCGAAGAGGGCGCGCGACGCGTTCGCAGCGCTTGCGGACGCCCAGCGACGCGCGCTCATCGACTTCGTGGAGTCGCGATGATGAACGGGGATCCGAGCCAGACGGCCGATCGGAGCGCGCCGAATCCGCCGTGCATGGGACGCCGTGAGTTCGTCGAGCGCTCGTTAGGCGCGGTGATTGCCGCGTCGTTGCTCGGCGGCTGCGCGTCGCTCGTGACGAGAACCGTCGCGCCCATCGATGGAGCGTTGCGCCTTGCGCTCGTGCACTACCCCGAGCTCACGGCGGATGGCGGGTCGCTCAAGGTCATCCCGAAGGGCGCATCGGATCCCGTGTACGTGCTGGCGCTCGGGAATCGCCGCTTCGCCGCGTTGTCCCCCATTTGCACACACCTTGGCTGCACCGTCGAGATCGAGCAGTCGCGGCTCGTCTGCCCTTGTCACGGCTCGAACTACGATCGCGAGGGCCGTGTGCTGCGTGGCCCCGCCGAGTTCCCGCTCGCGCAGTACCCGGTGGAGCTCACGGCCGATGACGTGCTGATCGTCAAGCTGCGCGCGGGGGCCTGATGTCGATCGTTAGGCACGTCCGTCATTGGGCCGTCGGAGCGCTTGCCACAACGGTGTGCGCCGCTGCTCCCGCGGCTGCCCAGCGAGACACGACGGCGCGGGACACGAGCGAGCGGCCGTTCGTGCGCGGCGGCGTATACGACAAGCCGTTTCTCACCCGTCTCGGCGGGCGGACGGCGCTGGGCGGGTACGCCGAAGTCCACGCGCGGATGCAACGGGTCGACGGTCGTCCGGACGACTCCGGGTTCGAGCTCAAGCGGTTCAACCTGTTCACGAACGCCCGGGTGAGCGACTTCGTGCGCATCGGGGCGGAGATCGAGTTCGAGGACGGTGCTCGCGAGATCAAGCTCGAGTACGCGGCGATCGACCTGCGCATCCATCCGTCGCTGACGCTCCGCGGCGGGATGCTGCTGTCGCCGTTAGGCAGGTTCAACCTCTCGCACGACAGTCCGCTGAACGAGTTCACCGACCGCCCCCTCGTCTCCACGGAGCTGTTGGGGGTCGCGCTCTCGGAGCCGGGCCTTGGCGCGCTCGGCCAGGTGGGATTTGCGCGAACGGGTCGGCTCACGTACGAGGTGTACGCCACCAACGGGTTTCACGACGGGATCATCACGGACTCCGAGGAAGGCACCAGGATTCCGCTCGGACGCGGGAACCTCGAGGACAACAACGGGACGCCGGCCATCGTCGGGCGCGTCGCCGTCAGCCCGGCGCAAGCCGTCGAGATCGGCGTCTCGGTCCATCACGGCGCATACAACGTTTCCGATGCGGAAGGCATCCGGATCGATGAAGCGCGTGATCTCACGATCGGCGTAGTCGATGCCGAGGTGCATGTGCTGGGCGTACGCCTTGCCGGGGAAGCGGCGCTGACCGCGATCGACATCCCGCCGAGTCTGACGGGGATCTACGCATCGCGGCAGCGAGGCGCGTACGTGGAAGCCATTCGCAGCTTCGGGCGAGGCCTGGTGCGCACGATGCCCTCATCGAGTTTCGCGGCGAAGGCTCGATTCGATTATGTGGACTTCGACGCGCAGCGAGTCGGGCAGAGCACCGGCCAGGTGACGTTAGGTGCCAACTTCCGTCCGACGCAGGACTCGGTGCTCAAGCTCGACTACGTTCGCGGCCGCTCGCGGGACGAGTTCAACAATCGCGCGGATCACGCGTTTCTGCTCTTCTCCATCGCGACCTACTTCTGACCGCCGGTTGCGCGAGGTTCAAGGAGTTTCGAGGTTTCAAGCGGTTTGACCCCTTGAGCCCGGCGCTCCGATGGTGAAGGCGTCACCGAAAAAGGCGGCACCCGACGCGACGATCTCAACTCGTGCGCTCAACCGCGCGTTTCTCGCGCGGCAGATGCTGCTCGAGCGTCACGACGTCTCGGCACTCGACGCCATCGCGCGGCTGATCGGGCTGCAGGCCCAGGTCGCACGGCCGCCGTTCGTAGGGCTCTGGACGCGGCTGCGCGCCTTCAAGCGCGCCGATCTCGCCGGCGCCTTGCACGACCGGCGCGCCGTTCGCGTCACCGCGATGCGCGGCACGCTCCACGTGATGACGACCGCCGACTTCATCGCGATGCGCGGCGCCATGCAGCCGATGCTCACGCGGGGTATGCAGGCCACCCTTCGCGGACGTGGCGCAATGGTCGACATGGAAGCCCTCGATGTCGAGGCGCGAAAGTTCTTCGGCAAATCGGCGGCAACGTTCGACGCGCTGCGCGATCACCTCAAGTCGAAGTTCCCCGGTAGCGACGAGCGCGCAATGGCCTACGTGATCCGGACGCACGTCCCGCTCGTGCAGGTGCCCACCGATGCGGCGTGGGGGTTTCCCGCCGCTGCCGATTTCGCGCTCGCGGACCGATGGCTGTCGAAAAAGGTCTCGACGTCCGTTACGAGTCCGGAAGCGCTCGTGCTCCGCTATCTCGCCGCCTTCGGTCCTGCGACGCCCACCGATGCGCAAGCATGGTCCGGACTGCCCGCGCTGCGCGAGGTGTTCGAGTCGCTGAGGCCGTCGCTCGTAACGTTTCGCGATGAACGAAAGCGCGAGGTCTTCGACCTGCCGGATGCGCCGAGGCCCGGCGAGGACGCGGAAGCCCCGGTTCGGTTCATCCCCGACTTCGACAACCTCGTCCTCTCGCACGACGACCGCTCGCGCATCATGGCGGACGCACACCGGACTCGCGTCACGCTCAAGAATCTCCAGGTGCGCGCGACGTTCCTCGTCGACGGCATGGTCGCTGGCACCTGGAAATCGGAACGAAAGCGGAAGACGGCGGTATTGGTGATCGAACCGTTCGGAAGCATCCCGAAGCGAGTGAAGGTCGCGCTCGAGGAGGAGGGCGAGGCACTCCTCGCGTTCCTCGAAGAGGATGCAGGCGAACGCGACATACGCTGGGCAACGTGAGGTGACGGCCCGCGCTGCGGGCGAGTCGGGAGGCCGGATGGAACTGTCACTCCGTCGGTGGAAACCGGGACAGCTGCTGCTCGGCTGGGCCGCGTACTGGGCGGGTCTCGTCGGCGTTGCGCTCTCCGGGGCGATCGGCGCCACGTGGCGTGCGACGCATTTGCCGGACGGTCACGGCAGCGTGTCGGCCGGCTTCGACAATGCGACGCTTACCTACACCGTCATCGAGGACGGCGTGAAGACGTGGGTGGGTACGACGTCCATGACGACTGCGCTGCTGTGGGTGGTCGGACCACCGCTGCTGCTCTGGCTCGTGTGGCTCATCCTGCGCGAGCGTCCGGACGCGGCACCACGGTCGCTCGCCGGCGGGCCGTCCGGCGCCGGAGCGTTATCTCCGGGATCCGCGCCGGCGGAGGAGTGGCGCGTGCGGCGCGACGATCGGGCGCCCGCAGAACCGGGTCGCGTCCGAACGCCGAATCCCTGATGCCCTCGGCGCTCGGTGACGAGCGCCGACCGCCTTATGGTGTCAGCGACCTAGCGCTTCGACGTCGGTTTCCCGGCGCGACGGGAGCGAGAACGCGAATACCGACCCTTTGGCAGGGAACTCGGCCCACGCGCGGCCACCCAGACCACCCACCGTGTCGCGGATGATGCTGAGCCCGAGGCCAGTGCCCTCCACGTGCGGCATCGAGGTTTCGTGCGCGCGGAAGAAACGTTGGAAGAGCCGTGAGCGTGCTTCCGAAGGCACACCCACGCCGTTGTCCGCGACCTCGACCACGACCTCGCAGTCGCCGCCATCCCGCGTGACGAGATGACCGCGAACCTCTACCCACCGTTCGTTCGACGCCGGGTCGGAATACTTGATCGCGTTGGCGAGCAGGTTCGTTAGGCAGAGCTCCACCGCCGCCGCGCTCACCTCGACTGGAGGCAGCGCCGGATCGATCCGCACCGTCACCGACCGCGCCTTCGCCGCGGCGCGGACCTGACGGGCGGCTTCCTGTGCCGCTTCGGGAAGCTGCACGTGCCGCTGGTGGCGACTGTCGACCGTGACGCCCGTGAGCACGAGCAGGTTGTCGAGCACGACGCGCATGCTTTCCACGTTGCGCAGCACGACGTCGTTGAGCCGTTGCCGCTCGGCCGGATCGATCTCCGGCATGTCCATGATCTGCGACGCCCCAAGGGCGGCACCGATCCGGTTGCGTAGCTCGTGGGTGAGCGCGCGATTGAACGTCCGAAGGCGTTCTTCCCGTTCGGCAATCCGCGCGCGTGCGAGCATGAGGAACTGGGTCGTGGTCGCCTGCTGGATGACCGCGATCGCCTGGAACAGGCGGCTGGCGCATGCAATCAACTCGGCGCGCGTGCAGTCGGCGCTGATCTCGCCCACGGCCTCCGAAAGGAACTGGAACAGAATCCCGCCAAGGATCTCGTACTCCTTGAGGAGTTGGTGCTCGTCGAATCCCTGTGTGTGCCGGAGCGCCCCAAGCTCCATCGCCTTCGCGATCACCGGTGTCTCGGCCAGCACGGGCCGGGCTGGGTCCTCGATGTAGTCGGCGATGCCGAGAAGGAGGAGTGGGACGTGGTCGATGAGGTCGTCGGACGGGAAGATCCGGTTCGGCGTCAGCGAGACCCGCTCCGCGATACGCAGGAGCCACCGGCTGGTGAGCGTGTCACGCTGGTCGCGGAGCCGTGTGGCGAGCGTGACAGCGAGGGGACAATCGGTCGTTGTGGCGTCCATCCAGGGCTCCAGGAATTCGGCACGGCCGGCGGGGAAACGTAACCCCGGGACGCAAAGACGATAGACGGGGAATTTGCCATCACCACGAGCACGCGGCTACCGGCCGTTCCGTGTTGCGTGACGGCTACGTGTGTCGCCTTCGCGCGCCGACCAGCAGGCGTCAAGAGCGGAGTTGATGGCCGATTCAGCCGCCTAACGCACCATGAGCCCGGTTTCTGTCGTCGGAACGCTCCGTGCCTTCTCCCGGTGCGTCACCCTTCCTCCGGCACGTGACATAACGGGGAGGTGCGGTGCGGAGCACGGAAGCCCTCCCGACGGGCGCCTCCCCGTGCGGAATTCCGCCCGCATCTCCTCCGTGCCGTGCTCGACTAGATTGTGCGTCGTGACACCTCGACGCATCGCCCTCTGGCCGCGCATCCGCCGTCGTCGCGCCCATGGCACCCTCCTGACTCTCCCGGACGTGGAGAGCATTGAGCTCGGTAACAGCCGCGATCTCGTCATCTGGCTACCGCCCAGCTACGCTCGCTCGGAGCGGCGGTACCCCGTCATCTACATGCAGGATGGTCAGAACCTCTTCGACCCGACAACGAGCTACGCCGAGCCGTGGCGGGTCGACAAGGCGATGGAGCGCGCCGCTCAGCGTTCGGTTGAGGCGATCGTCGTCGGCATCCCGAATCGGGGAATCGAGCGTATCGATGAATATTCACCGTTCGTGGACTCGAGAGCCGGCGGCGGCAAGGGCGACCGCTATCTCGACTGGGTGATCGGCACCGTGAAGCCGCTCATCGACGATCGGTTCCGAACACGGCCCGATCGCGCACACACGGGGATGGCCGGCTCGTCAATGGGTGGGCTGATCACGCTCTACGCGTACCTGCGCGATCCCGCGGTGTTCGGCTTCATCGGGGTCCTGAGCCCCTCGCTGTGGTTTGCCGGTCGCTCCATTTTCTCGGCGCTCGCCGCATCGCCGCACGTTCCGGGTCGCATCTACCTGGACATCGGCGCCCGCGAAGGAAGGGGAGCGCTGGACGACGCGAGGCGCGTGCGCGATGCACTGATCGAGAAGGGCTACGTGCCGGGGTCAGAGCTGCGCTGGGTCGAGGATCCCAGAGGTCACCATAACGAGGTAGACTGGGGGCGCAGGTTCACGGAGGCAGTGACGTTCCTGTTGAGGTGAGGCGACAGTATGCACCACGAACACGCCGGTTGGCATAGCCCGTCGCTCAACAGGTACATGCACCTGCAGGTGTTCGGACACGCGGGCGCGCGCGTGCTCGTGTTTCCGACGACCATGGGAACGCACACCGAGTGGCCCGACCGCCGCATGCACGAGGTGCTGCGCGAGCATCTCGACAACGGCTGGATCCAGCTCTATTGCCTCGATCAGGTGCATGACGAGAGCTGGTACGCGAAGCACCTGCATCCGGGCGCGATGGCGTGGCGTCATCTGCAGTATATGAACTACGTCGCCGAGGAAGTCTTGCCGTTCTCTCGGAGCCGCAACGACAACGCGTTCGTGATCACCACGGGCG
>JBKOYV010000422.1:0-11447 GCA_046725585.1 Gemmatimonadota bacterium
GAGAGACCGGCACCGCCATTCAGGCCGAATCGCGTGGTCGAGCTCCGCTCACTACTGGTCGCGACGGAATTGACTTGTGGGTACCCTCCGGGGGAGGCGTTCTTGTAGTGGTGTCGCTGCCGACCGCGTAGCTCTCGCTTCCATAGCTCGGGAAGTAATGCACGCCGCCACCGCCAAGCAGGTAGAACGAAGAGGTTTTGTTCGCCCCGAACGGCATATCAACGGTCGCGTCAAGCATGCCATCCCACACCGCGGCGCTTTCCAACTTCACTCCACCGACCGTCTCGCCACCCCATTTGCTGTACGCCACATCGAGCCGCATGCCTAACGGGCCATTCGCGGGGTGCCAGCCGATCGGAACGGCTGCACTCCATCCATCCCGGTAGTCGTTGCGGAACTCACCGCTCGGCATGCTCGCGCCAGCGGCAAGGCCAATGTAGAACTTGCCCGGTGCGCGCGGCGATTGTTTGGCCGCGGGAACGGCATTCGAGTCACGCGCGATTGTCGCCGTCGTGCGTGTGGTCGTGTCCACGCGGGCGAACGTGTTCTTCGCTCGGTACTGGGCCGTGCTGATCGACGCTACGCTCGACACGAGAGCCAGCGCCATAACGGCGGTACGTGCGGTTCGTTTGGTTGAGGTTCGATTCATCAGGCTCCTCCATGATCGAGATTGCGATCGCCGACGCGGCATGTCGTGCGCCGCGGCCGATCACGGCGAGCGCGCCTATCGCGTGGTCGTCGGTGAAGGACCGATCGCGCGCGGTGAAGCGCCCGTCGCGGGCGGGGAAGGAAGATGATTTTTACGCAGCCGCACCAGTCATCGCCTGGCCCGTTCGCCAGCGTCTGCAACCTCATGGAATGACCGAGGACGGTCGCGCAACGATCTCGACCACGAGCCCGCCGACCTGGAGCCTAACTTGATCGACGGGGAGCCGCTCGACTACTCGACGTGATCGAGACTGTGCCAGAGGTCTCGTACTTCGCGTTAGGCAAAGACCCGACCGCACGAGATCTGACCGCCTGGTGCTCCGCCTGCTCACGCGCCGCTGCCTAACGCACATCCGGACGGGCGCTCGGCAGCGCCGGGGACCGGACGGCCGGAGAGGGCGCGAGGCGCCGGCGGCGGACCCCGGCGCTCGCGCCCCACTCCACGCTATCGGGGGCCGTGCCCGAAGGGCGGCCCGGCGATGTTGTCGACCTTCCAGACCTCACCCCCGAGCGTGACGACGTAGGCAGTGTTGTTGATGATCTCGACCGACGTCGGCCGGTCCAGCCCGCCGACGACGGTCGTTAGGCTGCCGTCCTCGTTGACCCGCATGAGAGCGCCGGTGTTCGGCAGCGCCGGAGACCCCTGGAACAGACCGTCCCAGACGCCCTGGGAGAGAACGAACAGCGTGCGCCCGCGCCCGAACTCCACGTCGACGGCCAGTCTGGCTCCTGCCGCGACTTCCGTTGCGGTCGGCGACCCCGGTCCGAACACGACGACCTTACCCGTCTCCGGCACGTGGGGGAGTGGTCCGGCCTGGGCGACGTAGATCGAGTTGCCCCAGACGGCCATCCCGGTGGGCACGCTGTCGCCGAACGCGATCAACTCGGTAACCTCGCCATCGAGGGTGGCCCGCAGCACGCGGTTGAGGTGGCCATCGGTGACCAGGAATCCGCCGCGGAAGGGTTCGATCGCGAACTGGTAGCCACTGGGAAGGAGGACTTCGAAATCCCCTTTCGGCGGATTGGCAATCGAGAACGCGCCGATGTCCGCCACGACAGTAGAGCTGTTTGGGCCGTCCACTCGGTAGATGCCGACGACGTCGTCGCCCCCGAGATCGGCGCCGACGGCGGTGACTAGCGCGTACGCGGTCCCGCCGATGAAGGCAACGTCGACCACGCCGCTGCCGATGAGCTCGGGGTCGGCGAAGCGGGGCGGCAGCCCGGTCGCGAAGAGCGTGCGGGCGCCGGTCGTCGGGTCGATGCGCCAGATGCTGCCGGTGAGCGGCGCGGTGACGAACAACGCCCCGCCGGGGCCGACGGCACTCCCCTGGAGCTCCTCCAAGCCTGTTACCAGCAACTGGGCGACTTGCGTGTTCGCCCCGCTCCGCTGCAGCGAGGCAGGCTCAGTCGCGGCCGGTCCGGTGGGCGACGGCGGATCGCTGCACGCGGCGAGGACACAGACGAGCGGGAATGCGAAGGCAGCGGCGAGGGCGAGGCGTGGGGCGCGGTCCATGTGACCTCCCTGACGGAGGCTAAGACGTCTCGTTGCGGGCGGCTACGCCCGCCGGCGGGCGCCGAGCCTCCGATCGGGCGCCCCACCACTGGGGAGTGCGGAAACGGAGCGGAAAGTCCCTCACACGTCGTAAGTGTCGCCCGCCGGTTCGAGCTCCGACGGGCCGCCGGCAACCGCTGGGCCCCGCCACCCACGCCGCCGTGCGGCAGCGCTTGACCGCGCGCACCGGCCGGCCTATCGTCGCGCAGAGCAGCTGTTTCGGTCGCCTCGCGCCTTTCCCGGTCCGGATACGGAGGGCATGCCGATGTCTCCCTGGGAGCCATCCACCTCGCCGCCTCCGCACGTACAGTCAGCGGACGGCCCGGTGGCGACACCCGACTCGGCCGGCTCCGCTGCCGATGGTGCCGACGTGACCGGGCTCCTCATCGCCTGGAGCGAGGGCGACCGCACCGCACTCGACGCGCTTCTGCCGGTCGTGTACGCCGAGCTGCGCCGCCAGGCCCGGCGTGCGCTCCGCCGTGAGGCTGCAGGGCACACGCTCCAACCCACCGCACTCGTCCACGAGGCGTACTTGCGGCTCGTCGACCAGCGGCCGATTCGGTGGCAGAGCCGCGCGCACTTTTTTGGCGTCGCCGCCCGGTGCATGCGGCAGGTGCTCGTCGACGCCGCGCGCACCCGGCTCGCGGCCAAGCGCGGCCGTGGCGCCCACGCGGTCACGCTCGACGACGCTGGGGGAGTGGCTGCGGCGCCCTCAGGGGGCGTCGAGCACGCCGGTGTCGAAGTTCTCGCGCTCGACGCGGCGCTGGCCCGGCTCGCCGCGTTGGACCCGGACCAGGCCCGGCTTGTCGAGCTGCGCTACTTCGGCGGGCTGACCGTCGATGACACGGCCGCCACGCTGGGCGTCTCGCCCGCGACGGTCTCGCGGGAGTGGACCGTGGCCCGCCGATGGCTCCGGCGCGAGTTAGCCCGCTGCGGCGCTCCAGTGCGGCACTCGAGTGAGGCGGCCCGGTGACGCGGCTCGCGGGGCGGAGCGCTCGGTGAGCCGTCCAGGCGACGCTCACGAAGCGGGCAGGTCGGCGCCGATGACGCCCGACCGCTGGCGCCTGGTGAAGGCCATCGTGCAGGCGGCGCTCGCACGCCCTGCAGCCGCGCGCCCCGCATTCGTTGTCGAGGCGTGCGGGGATGACACCGCGCTTCGGGCCGAGGTAAGCTCGCTGCTCACCGGCCCCGACACGGGGGAGGGCTCGGACGGTTTTCTCGCATCGCCTGTAGTCGCCGGGGTCATCGCGGCCGCAGTCGCGGGCGACTCCGCAACCGGCGCAGTCAGCGAAGCTGCGCCATGGTCGACGGGTACCGCCG
The DNA here is from genome assembly GCA_046725585.1 of Gemmatimonadota bacterium. GTDB lineage: Bacteria > Gemmatimonadota > Gemmatimonadetes > Gemmatimonadales > Gemmatimonadaceae > JAJKIV01. Next base: position 3,581 of record JBKOYV010000422.1, read on the forward strand.
GAGCCGCCGACGCAGCCCACGAGGCAGACGTCGCGGCAGCGCGGTCGGCGGCGCTCTCGGAGGCGCTCGCCGGCCGGTACGACCTGGAGCGCACGCTCGGGCGCGGCGGGATGGCGACCGTCTATCTTGCACGCGACCTCCGGCACCGGCGGCGCGTTGCGGTCAAGGTCCTGCACCCCGAGCTCGGCGCGCTGCTCGGGCCACGGCGCTTCCGGCGCGAGATCGAGACGGCGGCGAACCTGAGCCACCCGCACATCCTCCCGCTCTTCGACTCGGGCCGGGTGCCCACCGGGGACGGCGCGTTAGGCGGGGAGCGGGCGCATGCCGGCCTCCTCTACTATGTGATGCCGTACGTCAGCGGGGAGTCGCTCCGCGCGCGGCTGCGGCGCGAGGGACGCCTCGCCGTGCCCGAAGCGCTCCGGATCGTGCGCGAGGTCGCCGCCGCGCTGGACTACGCGCATCGGCACGGCGTGGTGCACCGCGACGTGAAGCCCGAGAACATCCTGATCGACGAGGATGGGCACGCTCTGGTCGCCGACTTCGGCATCGCCCGCGCCGATCAGCACGACGCGGCGGGCACCTCCGCTGGTGTGCCGGGTGTCTTGCCCGACTCTTTCACCGGGCAGGGCCGCGTCATCGGAACGCCGGCCTATATGAGCCCCGAGCAGGCGCGCGGCCGGCGCGACCTCGACGGTCGCAGCGACGAGTATAGCCTCGCCTGCGTCGCCTTCGAGCTGCTCGCCGGCGCCGCGCCCTTCACCGGGTCGAGCGCCGAGCAGCTCGCCGAGCGCCCGACCCAGGCGCCACCGTCGCTCGCGGCGCGGCGCCCTGACCTGCCGCTGCGCGCAGATGGTGTGATCGCCCGCGCGCTCGCGCTCGCCCCAGACGCGCGTTTCGACACGACAACCGCCTTCGCCGAGGCGTTGGCGGTTTCCGTCTCGGACGCCCCGAGTTACCTCGTGTCACCCGATGGGCGGGCGCCCGGCGCCCCACCCCACAGCGCCAACCCCGGATCCGTGCGGCCCTCCCGGCGGCGGGCGCTGGTTGTCGGGGCTGGACTCACCGCGGCCAGCGCACTCGTCGCCACGCTCGTCGTGCGCGACCCGCCAGCAGCACGCGCACCGCCCGGCCCGCCGGTGCTCGCTGTGCTCCCGTTCGAGAACCTGGGTCCGGCGGCCGATGCGTACTTCGCCGAGGGGCTCACCGACGAGCTGACGGGCCGCCTGGCCACGGTCTCGGGGCTGCGGGTGATCGCCGGGGCGAGCACGCGGCAGTACAAGGCGAGCCCGAAAGGACCGCGGGAGATCGCGCGCGAGCTCGGCGCCACGCACCTGCTCACGGGCACCGTGCGCTGGGAGCGCTCGGCGGGCGGCGCCGGTAGCTTGGCTGCTACGGGGCGCGTGAGGGTTCGCCCGGAGCTGGTGCGCGCTGCCGACCATGCGACCGTGTGGACGGAGCCGTTCGAGGGGTCGCTCGAGGACGTCTTCCTTGTCCAGGCGAGCGTCGCCGAGCGCGTCGCTGCGTCGCTCCACGTTGCGCTCCTCGAGCGCGAGCGGCCCGCCGCGGCCACCCCTCCGACCCGCAGTCTGGCTGCGTACGACGCCTACCTCCGCGCTCTGGCCGTCATGCGGACGTGGGTCACCTCTGCCACCGCGCGGCGGGCGGCCGTCGCGGAGCTCGAGCGGGCGGTCGTGCTCGACCCCACCTTTGCCGCCGCGCACGCGAAGCTCGCGCAGGCGTACGGCAACATCTACTTCGTCACCGGCGACCCCGGGGTGCTCGCCCAGATGCGTGCGAGCGTGGAGCGAGCCTGTGCGCTCGACTCGAATCTCATCGATTCGCGTCACGCCCGTATCGGGTACCTGCTCTGGGCCGGCGACCTCGAGGGCGCCCAGCGCACGGCGAGCGCGCTCGTCGCGGCGGCGCCGGGCCTTGCAGTGGCACACGACCAACTCGGCGCGGTGGAGGACGTGCTCGATCACGTGGACGCATCGATCGCGAGCTACCAGCGCGCGGCGACCCTCGACCCACGTTCGCCGGGGCCGGTCGAGCGGATCGCCACCCTGAACCAGCGGGCGTATCGGTACGCGGAGAGCTTCCGGTACCGCGAGCGCGAGCTCGCGCTCGACCCGGAGCAAACGGTCTCGTATTGGAATTACATGATGTCCTACCTGGGCTGGCGCGCGGACACCGCGGCCGCCCGCCGCGTGGCGGAGCGCGGCGGCCCGGCGCTCGCGGGGATGCTCGTGCGGGTGCCGAACGACGGGGGGATGGCCGTGCTCTGGCACCATGTGCTCGGCCCGGCGGTGTGGCGGGCGAGGGACACGCTCTCCCTCGCGGGTTACTCCGCCGGCGACGGTGGGCTCCCGCCAGAGCTCTACTTCCTGATGAAGCTCCGCCACTTTGCGCTGACTGACCGGCCCGGGCGCGTGCGAGCCTACGCCGACTCAGCGATCGCGCAGCTCGAGCCGGCGCTGCGGCGGGCGCCGGACGTCACGCTGTACCAGACCTATTCCCGGCGGGTAATCCTCGCCGAGGCGTACGCGCGAGCGGGGCGCGCCGCCGACGCTGGGCGCGAGATCGACCGCTACCTCGCCGAAGTGCGGACAGAGCACCGCCCCAGCGATGTGCCCAACGCGCTCGTGAACGCTGCCTACGTCGACGTCCTCAGCGGGCGGCGCGACGAGGCCGTGGCGCGGCTCGCGGAGGCGCTCCGGCTGCCGGCGGGGATCTTCATCTCCCGCGCGCTCCTGCGCGCCGACGCGTCGTGGGCGCCGCTGCGCGGGCACCCCGGCTTCGAGCGCTTGCTCGCGGGGTGAGGGCGCGGACCGCGCGCGGTGACCGAGGCTCGTTAGGCTCGGCTCACGCAGACCGTCGCCCACTCGGCGTCGTTAGGCTCGCTTCACAAACAAGAACGAAACGACTCATGACTTTCGGAGGCCATTGTGTGAAGTCCTGGCCAGTCATGAGTCGTTCGTCATTGGTCATTGGTCATCCGTCATCAGTTCCAACGACCAAAATCAGTCGCTCTTGATTTATCGCGACCACGCCGGGCTGTAGTACGACCCCAGATCGAACGTTTCCTCGAGCTGCGTCAGCCCGGTGCCATCCGGCTTCACGGTGAGCAGCCAACCCCACTTGTTGAGGCCAAAATCAGCGAACACGATGCGGCTCCCATCCGGCGCCCAGCTCGGATGCTCCTGCGGGCCCGGCCGCTCGAGGATCACCTTCAAGCCCGTTCCGTCGGCGTTGACCGTGGCGAGCTCGCGGTAGTTCGGCATGCCGTTGTTGAGGATGAACACGATCTTCGTGCCGTCAGGGGACCACGCGGCCATCCCCTCGCCCAGGTCGGTATTCGTGATCTGCGTCAGGCCGGTACCGTTCGTGTTGATCGTGAAGAGATGACCATCTGCCACGGAACCGGTCGTCATTCGTGTCACCAGGATCTTCTTCCCGTCGGGTGACACGGTGGGGTCGAACAGGCTCGCGTCCGCAAAGTTCGTCACCTTCGTTAGGCCCGTGCCGTTCGGTTTCACCGAATAGATCTCCGAGTGCCAGACGAATGCGGCCGTGTCTGGAGATACGTGCGCGAAGTAGATCTTCGAGCCATCCGGAGACCATGAAGGGTGGTCATCCCATTGGCCCGGGACGGCGGTAGTCAGCGGCGTTTGCCCCGACCCGTCGGCGTTCATGATGAAGATCTCCCACGCACCGCGACGCTTCGAGACGAACGCGACCTTCTGGTAATCCGGGGACCATGCGGGCTGGTCGTCGTCCCCATTGCCGAGGGTCAACTGCGTCTGGCCGGTCTTGTCGGGGTTCATGACCCAGATGCGGCCGATCTTCAAGGTCGTGTCGCCCTTCACATAGAGGATGCGGCTCGCTGCCGCGCACTTCGGCCAGCAGTTCGGCTTTGGAGCGCCCAACGAAGCAGGGGCGTCGGTCGGCACCTTTACGGCCGGCGCGGTGGGCTGGTCCTCGACGCACGCGGAAACAGTGGCAGCAACAAGCATCGCGGCGACCACGCGGCCGCGATACTGACGCGAAAGCTGAATGAAGTACATGTGTAGCTCCCGGACGCCTTGGCGTCCCTGATGTCGGTTGTCGCGAGCGGCGCAGGCAGTTACGAGTCACTGCGCGTCTACTCGATCGGCTTGCGGGAGGGAGCTTACGAGCGGGAATAGGCCACAAGTCACCCACATGTCACTCGGGTAACTACTTGCCGGTCGGTGTTTTGAGGCTGTTGTGAATCGGTTCCTGGGGCGGAAAGCCCGGCACGACGGCCATTCCTATGACTCTCTGACTGGCCAGGAGATGCGGCGTGTGCCTGCACTACCGCCTTGGCAGCCCCGGAGCGCTACCTCATACTAGGCGACAGGATCACCCGTGGCGTTTGCCGTCGATGCGCAAACGATCGCGGCTGCAGCGGGTCCGGGGGTGGGTTGAACCACATACGTTGTCTTCTCGTGTTCGGTCGCCTGGTCGCGCTATTCATGCTTGGCGTCGCCGCGCACGCGTCGGCCCAGCCACGACGCGTCGTGTTGCTCTACGACGAGCGTACCGACCTACCCGGCCTGGCCGTCCTCGATGCGCGCCTGGTTCAGACATTGAATGCCGGAAGCCCGGCCCGCGTCGAGCTGTACCGCGAAGCGATGGATCTGTCCCGCTTCCAGGCGGACGGCTACCCGGTTCTCCTCAGGGACTACCTCCGCGCGAAATACGCCGGTAAGAGGATCGATGTCGTTGTCGCCGCGATGGCTCCGGCGCTGGATTTCATGCTTTCCTACGGCCCCGAGGTGTTCCCCGGCGCACCGATCGTCTTCTGTGGGATCGACAGGCGCGACCTCGGCGCTCGCCAGTTGCCGGCCAACGTGACCGGTGTGCTCGTCCACCGTGAGTTCGCGCCGACGCTGAAGCTGGCTCTCACGCTGCACCCAGGAACGAGGCGTGTTCTGTTCGTCTCTGGAGGCTCGGACTTCGATAGCACGCTCACCGAGGCCGCGAAGGCAGAGTTTCGAGCACAGGCCAGTCAGGTTCCAATCGAGTACCTGACGGGGCTGCCGCTTCCCAGGTTGCTCGACACGCTCGCGAGGCTGCAGCCGCGTACGATCGTGTTGTACTCCACGATGTTCTCGGACGGGGCAGGTCAGCCATACGTGCCGCACGAGGTTGCCGAGCGGATCGCCGCCACGGCGAACGCACCGGTGTATGCGTTCATGGATCAGTACCTGGGCCGCGGCATTGTAGGTGGACACCTCTACAGCATCGATGAGCACGGCGAGGAGGCAGCGCGCCTGGCGCTGCGGATCCTCGCCGGCGCGCCCCCATCAGAGGCTCCGCCGGTCGAAGCGCCGGCAAGCGTCGACCTGTTCGACGGACGGCAACTGAAACGATGGGGAATCGACGAGAGAGGCTTGCCGGCCGGCAGCATCGTTCGGTTTCGAGACCTTTCGGCGTGGGTGCGCTACCGGACGACCATCATCATCACGGTCGGCGTGCTTCTGCTGCAAACCGCATTGATCGTGTCGCTGCTGCTCGAACGCCGAGTTCGACGAGGTGCGCAGACAGCGCTGGTGGAAAGCCAGGAGCGCGCCGAGATCGCCGGGGTTTCTCTGGGAGTTGGCTTCTGGACGTGGGAGGCCGATCGAGATCGCGTGTGGGTCTCGGAGCAATGCGCCCGGCTGATCGGCTTCGAGCGAAGGTCCTATCCGCCGTTCGCACACTTCGTCGAAGCCGTGCGACCTCGCACTGGCGGGCCGCTCGATGCGGAGTTCGAGCGGGCGATTCGCGGCGGCACACCGTTCGATGGCGAGTGGACTGTCGCGGCGGGCGGCGAACCCCGATGGATCGCGGGGGCGATTCGAACCAGTGAGGACGCGCACGGAAGACGCCGTGTGACTGGCGCCCTGATCGATGTAACGGAGCGTCGATCCGCCGAGCGGCTCGCGGAGGAGCAACGCCGTGAGCTCTCGCACCTTGGGCGCGTTGCCGTCCTGGGAGAGCTGTCGAGCGCATTGGCTCATGAGATCAATCAGCCGCTGGCGGCGATACTCGCCAACACTCGCGCCGCGCAGCGGATGCTGGAAGATGACGGAATGGAGACGACCGAGCTTCGTGCCATTCTGAACGACATCGAGGCGGATGATCGTCGCGCCGGAGCAGTGATCCGTCGCGTGCGCGGCCTCGCCAAGAAAGACCAGAACGAGCTACAGCTCCTGTCAGCGGGCGAGGTTGTTGGCGAAGTGCTGGAGCTCGCGCATAGTGACCTCATCCATCGCGGGGTAACGGTCGACACCCGGTTCGCCGCGTCGGAGCCGCTGGTCCATGCCGATCGCGTTCAGCTGCAGCAAGTCCTTTTGAACCTGATCATGAACGCGTGCGACGCCATGACGGACACGCCGGCCGGCGAGCGCGTGGTCGTGATCTCCACCGTCACGGAAGACGACGGCGTTCGGATCGCCGTCCGTGATCGCGGGAGCGGGATTGCTCCCGACTCATTGCAGTCGGTGTTCGAGCCTTTCGTCACGACGAAACAGAATGGATTGGGGCTCGGGCTCGCGATCTGCCGCTCGATCGTGACGGCCCACGGCGGTGAGATGTGGGCGTCGAACAACCCCGACCGCGGCGCTACGATCGTCGTGTCGCTGCCACGCGGCGGGACGCCTCGAGCCGCGTTAGGCAGCAACCCCCTTTCGCGTGCGCCCGGCCTCGACCGACCGGAATCTCAACCATCGGCGCCAGCATGATCGTTCGGCGCTGACCGGCCGGCCTTACCACCCAAGAGGCTGCCGTCGCGCTCGACGTGTCGCCTAACGCTGGTCCGGCTCGCCGCTGTGGCCGAGCACTGTGTCGACGGCGGCGGTCAGGGCAGCCGGAGTGAACGGCTTCTCCAGCAGCTCCGCCGGACCGGACAGGTCGAGGCTGGACACGGCGTCGGCGAGGTAGCTCGACATGTAGACGACCGGCAACCTCGGATTGGCGGCCCGGAGATGCGTGACGAGCTCTCGACCTCCCATGTCGGGCATCACGACATCAGTCACAACTGCGTCTATCGCCTCGCCTCTCGACGTCGTTTCGCGCCACCGCGCGAGCCCCTCCTTTCCCGTTCGCGCCTCGATGACCGTGTGTCCATCGGCTTGGAGGAGGCGCCGAGCGAGAGAACGGACCGCATTGTCATCCTCGACCAGCAACACGCGACGGCGACCCGTATCGGGACTCGTCGTGGGGCTCGCGTCGTTAGGCTTCACCATGGCCGCCGTCCCCCACGCCGTCGCGATCAGTGCGGGTCGACAGGCGTCGGCAGCTCGTACCAGATCTCGACCAGATAACCGTCCCGGTCTCGCACGAACAGGTACGGCTCGCCAGGGCAGAATTCGCCCTGCTCCTCGATCGATCCGCCGGCGTCGACAACTGCGGCAGCGGCGGCAGCAATGTCGTTGGGGTCGGCAAGTCGGAAGCCGAAGTGCGCGACCGACCCTGTCTCCCGCGAGCTCTTGGTGTCGCGCTCGAACACGAGCACGTCGCGCGCGCCCGGCGTCTGAGCTTGCAAAAAGTCGTCGCCTCGGTAGACGGCTACCATGCCGAACACCGATTCATAGAATCCGAACGCGCGCTCGACGTCGTCGACGCCCAACGCAAGGTGGGTGAGCCCGAAGGTCCGAACCATGGTGGCTCTCGTGGGAGTGGCCAAGCGCTTCGCCGAGGGCGCTCATCCGCATCGCTCGACCCACTCCACTTCGGGTACGCGGCCAGAGCGGAAACGGGCAACTCGCCCGTTCTCGGCCTCGAAAACCATACGCCGTGTGGAGTCTGCCGGCGAGGCGAATCTCACCGTCAAGTATTGGCCGCCCTGGACGTACTTGTGGGG
>JBKOYV010000265.1:0-4293 GCA_046725585.1 Gemmatimonadota bacterium
GCATCGATTCGTGGCAAACTTTACTCGGAAGAACGATCAAGCGGATGAAGCCGAAACGGCCGGATCCGGCTTTACACCCACGCTGGCTCTCGCAACGAGCCGGGATGTTTGATGAACGACCTCGGGACGCATGAGCTTCCCGGAGCCGTTTACCAAAGATCCCGACCTCGTTGTGGGAGGAGGCTGGCCCGTTAGGGTATATCCGGCAGCTTCCGCAACATCGGCGTCATCGCCGTTCCAGAAAAAGGCTCGCCTTGCAGGGATCTCTTGTCTATGGAACGCTTCAATCGGCGGACGACTGTGACCCGGCTCGGTGACTCTGACCCCAGCTTCCGCCGCACAGTAATATCGGACGCATGCCCAAACCGATTCTCCTGACAGTCGACGACGATCCCGAAGTCCTCAACGCCATCGAGCGCGACCTCCGCCAGCACTTCCGCACCGACTACCGCATCGTGAAAGCGTCTTCCGGCGCGGAGGCGCTCGAAACCATCACGGAGCTCAAACAGCGCGGTTCACAGCTCGCGCTCTTCCTCGTCGACGAACGCATGCCGCACATGACCGGCACGCAGTTCCTCGTCGAAGCGATCAAGATCTACCCGGACGCGCGCAAAGTCCTCCTCACCGCCTACGCCGACACCGAGACCGCGATCAGGGCAATCAACCAGATCGGGCTCGATCACTACCTCATGAAGCCCTGGGAGCCGCCGAGCACGCGGCTGTATCCGGTGCTGGAGGATCTGTTGTCGGAATGGCATGCAAAGGCGCGACCGACGTTCGAGGGCATTCGCGTCGCGGGCAACTCGCTTTCACAGGCGAGCTTCGCCGTGAAGGATTTTCTCGCGTCGAACCACATCCCCTACCAGTGGCTCGACATGGACGACGAAGCCACCGTGCGGGATCTGCTCTCCGGCGCAGCGGGTGGCGCGTTTCGACTGCCGCTCGTGTTCTTCCCCGACGGCACGACACTCGTGCAGCCGACCACGCGTGAGCTGGCCGAGAAGGTCGGGTTACAGACTCGGGCGCAGAAACCATTCTACGATCTCATTATCATCGGGGGAGGCGTAGCAGGTCTGGCCGGTGCAGTGTACGGCGCATCGGAAGGACTGCGCACGATCCTCGTCGAACGAAGCGCTCCGGGTGGTCAGGCTGGCACGAGCTCCAAGATCGAGAACTATCTCGGATTCCCGAGCGGCGTGAGTGGCGCAGAGCTCGCGCGGCGCGCCGCGATACAGGCCAAGCGATTCGGTGCCGAGATCATCACGGCGCAGGAGGCGGTCGAGATCCGGCGTGAGGATCCGTACCGAAAGGTGATCCTCGCGGATGGAACGGAGCTCACCGGATATGCGGTTCTGATCTCGCCGGGGATGGAGGTGAGACGCCTGGAGGCCGAGGGGTGTGACGCGCTCCTGGGCGCGGGAGTGTACTATGGCGCGGCACTCACCGAGGCGGCGACCTACCGTGGTCAGGACGTGGTCGTGGTGGGCGGCGCGAACTCGGCGGGTCAGGGCGCGATGTTCTTCTCGCTTCACGCGCGCAAGGTGACGATGCTTGTACGCGGCTCGAGCATTTCGGCGACGATGTCCCAGTATCTCGTCGACCGCATCGCGGACACGCCTAACGTGGAAGTGCTGACGAACGCCACAGTCGTGGCCGCACGCGGGAATAGCCGGCTCGAGGCCGTGACGGTCGCGGACGGCGTGAGCGGTGAGCGGCGCGAACTCCCGGTCTCGGCGATGTTCATCTTCATCGGAACGGCGCCGCGAACGGAGCTGTGCGGTGATCTGGTCATGCGCGACCCGCAGGGGTTCGTGCTCACCGGTCGCGACGTGATGATTGACGGGCGTCCACCTGCCGGCTGGACGCCGGCGCGCGACCCGTACCTGTTGGAGACGAACGTGCCCGGAATCTTCTGCGCGGGCGACGCCCGTCACGGTTCCGGCAAGCGCTGCGCGGCCGCCGTGGGCGAGGGGTCGGCGAGCGTGAGCATGATTCACCAGTATCTGCAATCGGTGTGACCGATGACGCACGTGCAGCCACAGCCTGACGGGCAACGCACGCCTAACGCGCCGGTCGATGGCGGCCTCGTCGCGCGGCTTCAGGCGCATCGGGCGTTCCAGTCGGTGCCGCGCGAGGAGCTGGAGTGGCTCGCCGCGCACGGGACGCTTGAGCACTGCGACACGGGCCATCTGATCGCGAAGAAGGGCGAAGCGGTCGAGGCACTCTACGTCATTCTGAGCGGACACGTCTCTCACTTCACCGACCAGGGCGGGACGTGGCACAAGGCGATGGATTGGCGCGGCGGCGACGTAACGGGACAGCTTCCGTACTCGAGGCTCACCGCGGCGCCGGGGAACTCGGTGGTTCAGGAGCCGACCGAGATCCTGCGGTTGCCGCGCGTTTTCCTTCCGGCCATTCCCATCGAATGCCCGCACGTGACCGCTGCGCTGGTGCACGTGATGGTGGACCGGGCGCGCACGTTCAAGGTGAGCGACCTGCAGGTGGAGAAGATGGCGTCGCTTGGCAAGCTGGCGGCCGGGCTCGCGCACGAGCTGAACAACCCCGCGTCGGCGGCGACCCGCAGCGCGCAGCTGCTCGCCGAGGCGCTGGTGGAGTCCGACGACGCGTCGCGCGCGTTAGGCGCGTCGGGACTCGAGGATGACGAGCTGGCGGCGATCGAGCGGGTGCGCGCGCTCTGTCTCGCCACCACCGCGACGACCATCCTGTCGCCGCTCGAGCGCGCCGATCGTGAAGACGCCATCGCCGACTGGCTGATGGATCACGACGTGGACGATGCGCTGGCGGCATCGATCGCCGAGACGGCGGTGACGATCGACATGCTCGACGATCTGTCGGCGACCCTTGCGGCCGACAAGCTGCGCGTCGCACTGCAGTGGGTTGCGGCGGGCTGCACGGTCCGTGGGCTCGTACGTGACATCGAGCGGGCCGCGTCGCGCGTGCACACGCTCGTGAGCGCGGTGAAGGGCTTCACGTACATGGATCATGCGGCGGCGACACCGGAGCCGGTGGATGTCGGCAAAGGCCTCACCGACACATTGGCTGTCATGGCGGCGAAGGCGCGCGGGAAGTCTGTGTCGATGACGGTGGAGGTGCCGGCGGATCTCCCGCGGGTGCGCGGTTTTGGCAGCGAGCTGAATCAGGTGTGGGCGAACCTGGTCGACAACGCGCTCGACGCCGTGCCGGAGGAGGGCCGTGTCGCGGTGACTGCTCGGGCGGACGGGGGAAAGGTCGTGGTGCGGGTGACGGACAACGGGTCAGGTATTCCGGCGGATGTGAAGAACAGGATCTTCGATCCGTTCTTCACCACGAAGCCCGTGGGGAAGGGTACGGGGCTCGGCCTCGACATCGTTAGGCGGCTCGTGGATCGGAATAACGGGCTGATCGAGGTGGATTCCGAGCCCGGGCGGACGGAGTTTCGCGTGTCGTTACCCGTAGTGGGGTAAGACGCAGAGTTCGCTCCGCCCGGCCGTTGTCAGATTCGCGGTGTCGCTGGCCAGCGCCGTAAGTGTCGCCCTGGCCTTCCGCGCTTTTTACGACGGCCCGATGTTGCCGAGGACGGTCTATGCCGGCGGCGCGCTCGTGTGGTTTGCGGCGGCCGCGCTTGTGCAGCTGGGCCGACGTTCATCACCGGTGCCTAACGACTCGACGTTCCGCGGCCCCACGATCCCTCGAGTGCTTTTCTGGATCGGATTGCTGTGGGCAGCGCTGGCGGTGTTCTGATGCCCTGCCGGTGGCCTGACCGTAATCGGATGGTCATCGAGGGTCGCAGCGGATAGGTCAAACTACCCGTTCCAGCGGCCGGACCGGCTCATAGGTTGTGGCGAGTCAATCGTCACTTCCTTTCATCCAGCCGTTGAGCTGGCATGGCTCATATGACTCTTGTCGAGACCCCAGACTCCGCTTCGACGGAGGTTTCCGTTTCTTCATCAGACACCCCCGCGCGAGCGGCGCAAATCGTTCGCCCGGGTGAAGGCAATCGCGTTCGGGCGTTTGGGAACGAGATCGAATTCATGCTGTCCGGCGAGCAGACCGCGGAGTCGCTCACCGTCGGTCTGGCCATTGTACCCGCGGGCAACGGGCCGCCGCCGCACGTCCACCACGTCGACGACGAGATCTTCCTCATTCTCGAGGGCTAGTGGACTGAGTGGGAGGTGTTGATAGCAGGCGGTTAGGGCGATATGGCAGTATTGCCATGGGGAGACTCTATCGTGTGGGCCAGTCCGATGTCCGCCATGGCAATACTGCCATACTGCCCGTCTCCGCCTGCTATCA